>CAIOTK010000323.1 GCA_903861185.1 uncultured Opitutia bacterium
CGGGCGTGGAGCAGGAGCGCGTTCCACAGCACCAAGAGCAGCGCGCCGTTCTCCTTCGGGTCCCAGCCCCAGAAGCGACCCCAAGCCTGGTCCGCCCAGACCCCGCCGAGGAAGGTGCCTAGGACGTTCGCCCCCAGTGCCAGTCCCGTCACGCCAACGAGCGTGCGATGCAGCGCGGCGTCCGCCCCACAGTCGCTCCGGACGAGGTTGCGGAGCAGCGTGGCGATCCCGAGGCAGCCGGCCATCAGGGTCGCCGCGTAGCCAACGGACATCGCCACCACGTGCGTGGCTAACCAGAGGTTCGCGTCGAGCACCGCGCGCATCACCTCCAGGGTATCGCCCGCCAGGGCCAAGTGGTGCGCGACCACGAGGCAACCCGCGCCCAGCACCCCCGCGAGCGCCGCCCCCAAGCCATCGCGCCGGCGGCGCTCCAGCGCGAGGGAGACCCCGACCGTGATCCACCCCACGAAGAGGGCCGAGGAGTGTAGGTTCGTGACGGGCGGTCGCCCCTCCAGCCACATCCGCGCGCCCAGGCCTGCGGTGAGCAAGAGAAAGGCCAGCATCGCGGCGACAAACGCCCCCGCCGCGGCGACTCCACCAGGACTGCGCCACGCCACGGCGGCGAGGGCGAGCGCGAGCCCACAGAGCACCAGCGCGGAATCAAACGGGGCGGCGAAATGCAGGCGCGCTTCGCCGGACGACCGTCGGACCAGCTCCGGCGCGATGGCGCGGAGGGAGTCGGATGCCGCGTGGACGGCCGCGTTAAAGGCAGCCGCATCTTGCTCCCGCCACGCCCGGCCGATGGCGGCGTGCGCGGCGGCCAAGATCTCCACCCGCCCGGTCGCGCGCGTTTCGCGCCACGCGGTGGCGAGGCTGCGCCAGCCCTCGCCCTCCGCGCCCGGCGGCACTAGGCGGAGCACGGCGTACTCGTCCATCACCAACAGCGCCCGCGCCACCTCCGAGGCCGGGAGTCCACTCATGGGGGAACCCAAGGCACTCAGCGCACCGATCAGTTCCGGGCTTCCCGGTGCCGTGGTGCTGGCCGCGAGACCTTGGTACCAACGCACGCCCTCGTGCAGGTGCAGGACCGCGTCGTCGAAGGCAGAGCGTTCCGCGCGCGCCACCTCCGCCGCGCGCCGCGCCGCCACCTGAAGGTCGGGCAGCCGCTCGCGCAACGTGGTCAGAGCCTGCCGGGCCTCCCCGGCGAGCGGCAGGCCGAGCAGGCCGCGCAACTCCGGGTGAGCTACGGCGAATACCGGGTATTTTTCGGCGCGCTCCGGACGATAAAGCACGTCGAGCAGCCACGCCGCGGGGGACCCCGGCTCGCCGGCTGGACCGCGGAGCCCCTGCCGGCCCTGCAGGAGCAACAGCGACGACCGGGCCACGGTATCGAGCGGCTTTTCGCGCCCGCGTTCGAGGACGGGCAAGCGGGCCCACGCCGCCACGTCGAATTCTCCGGGCGCGGCGGCGGGGCGTAGGCTCCAGGCGCCCAGCGCGACGGCGCCCAAGAGCACCCAGCCCCAAGTTCCCCGGGCGGGGCGCGACTGCTCCACGGGCACGGGAAGACGCCGGGTGGAGCGAAGGAGGCGTTCGCGGGCGGTCAGCAGCAGTCCTCCGGCCAGAAGCACCCCCGCCGCATAAGGGATCCACCCCGCCGGATCGCGGACCACCTGCAGCATCACGCCGCGGCCAATCGGATCGGGACCATCGAGATAAAAGGTGAGTCCCGCGTGGCGCAGCGGGGAGTTAGGGGCGAGAACGACCTCGCGCCCCTCCCCTCCTCCCGCGGGCCTCAAAAGAAACCGGGCCCGGCTCGACCGCTCGATCCGGGTCCCCGCGTACCACTCTCGCTCGAAGCTCCGCAACGTGAGCTCCCACAGCTGGGGTACGCGGCGGGGCCGGAAACCGATCGTCCACGCGCGTCCCCCGGCCACCACGGTCCGCGCGTCGGGGAGCGCCGTCGAGACCACCACCTCGTGGGCGTGGCCGGCGATGCTCGTCACCGCCAACCGGACGGCCGGATGGTCCCGTTCCCCGGGGCTGCGGGTCGGCGGGGCGAAGCCGAAATCCGGTTCCCTACCGGGACCGCGGGGCACGAGCCGCGCGTGCGGGGCGAAGGCGAGCACCGTGGCGACGAAGGGCAAGTCCGGGGCGGAAAGCTCAAGGTCAGGACGCAGGTCCGCGAGCGGGCGGACCAGTACGGCTGGCGCACGTGGATCCGCGGCGTCCGCGACCGCGAGTTCCAACTCCCGCGGTACCTCGAGTCGCGCGGCGGGTTCCCCGGGCGTCAGAAGCAGCTGGTATTCTGTGCGGAGCAGCCCGGAGAGCAGCGATCCCCCGAGGA
>CAIOTK010000324.1 GCA_903861185.1 uncultured Opitutia bacterium
CGATGACGCACAGCACTTGGCGCGCCTTGCCGGCTACGACCTATGCCTCGCGCTGGCACGAGCTCTTTGCCGGAGCGTCAGGTGATGCGCGCGCCGCGTTAACTTGGCGGGGCCGTCTGACGCGCGCTCTGCCCGCCGCGGTGAATTTCTTTTCGCCGGGTGAGGAGATTTTGGCGGCGCCCGAAGCGGGTAACGCGTCGATGGTGGCGCTCATCGTGCGGCAGGGATTTGCTGTCACGCGCGGTTCGTGGGTGATGCAGGAGTTCGCGAAGGGGGCCAGCCTCGGGGACTCGCTGGCGGCGCTGGTGTTTAGCCGCCTGCAGGCGGGCTGGGGTCCCAGCGTGCACTACTGGCCGGGGTTCTCCCCCTCGCCTGATCCGCGGCTCGAACCTTACTTCGCGCCCTTCCTCGAGGCGGACCTCTTACACCGCGATCCGGTTCGCGCCTCCGCCGCCGCGAACCGCCGCCTAGTGCAGTATGACGTCCTTGCGCGCGGCATCCCCGCGCTCTCGTTCGGCACGGCGCTACAACCGCTCGATCCGCTCGGGGCGAGCCGGAACCTCAATCTGGAGCAGATCGGGCGCGTGCCCGACCTCTGGCCCGATGAGCCCCGTGGATTCGATCACCGCAATCACGCCCGTTGGCTGCACAGCGACTTCCGCGCGGTGGCCCTGCCGTACGTAGCCCCGCTGTACCGCCAAATCCTGCTCCAAGCCCGCCTCCTCCCATGACCCTCCGTCTCATCCTGATTTTCGTTGGTGCCGTCGCCGGGGCGTTCGCCGGTGAACTGAGGCTGCTCCTCGTCGACGAGTCCGGCCAACCGTTCGCTGGTGCCCTCGCGACCGTGGTGTTCACGACGCCGGAGCTCGGGGCCGAGCAGGTGCGCTCCGGGGTGAGTGACCCCGCTGGCGCGTTCGTCGCGCGTGGCACCGCGATCGGCCGCGTCCTGGTGCGCGCGGAGGCGCCGGGCCGGTATCCGGTCGAGTTGGAACTACCGCCCGCGGACGAACCGCGGGAACGTCGCCTCATCCTGCGGGAGGTACGCCGCCCCGTCGCGCTCCACGTCCGGCGCTTCCGGGTGGAATGGGGGGAAGCGGAACCGCAGCCACCGGGCACGGTGGAGATTCAGACTTACGAGCTGGATTTGGAGCGGGGTGAACCGTTGCCGCCTCGGGGCCGGGGGACGCGGGCGGACGTCCGTGTCCGAGTCGAACGGCAGTTCCTGGGCTGGAAGTTTCCGCCCGCCGTGATGGCGGACTTGCGGGCTCCTTACGCGGGTACGCCGCTCGGCGAGGCGGAGGCGCGCTTCCTTTACGGCAGGTGGCGGGCGCGCTTTGAGCTCTCGGTGCCCGAGCCTGGCGGCGGTCTGGTGGAAGTACGGGAGGGCCATCTCGCTTACAGCGCGCTCCAGTTGCCCCATCTCGCCCCCGAGGAAGGCTACGTCTCGCTCCGGACCTGGGAATGCCGGACCGGCGAACGCTGCGGGGACGACCTGCGCCGCCCGGATCGGGGCTATTTCCTCCGGGTGCGTCCGATCCGGGATCCGTCCGGCGCCGTAGTCTCCTGGCATCACGCCAAACTCACGGCCGGCCTCCAGTTCGACGCGCGGGGCGAACTCGGACTGACGGTTCACTTCAACCCGACTCCGGGAGACCGGAATCTCGAGTTCGATCCGGCCCGCAACCTCGCGGCGCCAGGAGAGCCCGACGTCACCACCCGCCAACCATGAACCTCCGAAATCTTTTTCGCGCGATCTTCCCGACCGTGATTGGGGTGGCCAACGGGGTCGCCGGCGACGGGCCCCCCGGCGTGGAGCTCCCACGCCTCGCGCGACTGCCGGACGCGCGCTGGCAGCGGGAGGAACTGGCAGGAGCCGGCAGCGGCACGCTCCTCCCGTTTGGCCAGCGCAATGCCGTGGCTTACCTCGATCTCCCCCCGGGTGCCGAATGGATGCGGCCGCTGCGGGTAGGCGGGAGCCGAATGGTGCACGTGGTGCTTGTGGCGCAGGTCTCTGCGGGGACGGTGATTGAGGCGGGTGGGGCGCGGGTGGGCTTCATCCCTAGTCCGGCGCCTCAGGCCCTGCAGTTGCTGCGCGATGACCCCGTGGCGGGCTGGCGGCCGCTGGGCCTGCATCTGGTCGCGGCCCCGCACGCGGGCCGTAACTTGGCGGCGGCGCCCGTGCTCACCTTCCGGCTCGATCCGGCCCGCCGCACTTGGGATATCCTGGCCGGCCCGCGGTTGCTCGCCGCCGACCTCCCCGCTGTGCTCGGGGCCCCACCGCGGATCCGGGTGCGGCCGGGCGGCGAAGGCGTCTGGCTCCAGGAGGTGTTGCAGAGCGACGACCATCCTTGGTGTGAGGATAAAGACCAGGATGGGGTGGATGACGCCTTCGCCGCGACCCGGCGGACGGGTTCGAGCGCAACGTCCCGAGCCGATCTGGTGTCGGCCTGGCG
>CAIOTK010000325.1 GCA_903861185.1 uncultured Opitutia bacterium
CGCGCCCACGCCAGCGGGTAATGACCCGGAGTCGCCCGGCCCGCCTTGACGTCCTCCGCCGTGAGCATCAGCCGGTCCAACCGAAGTAGGCTATGCACGCGCTCCGGCGTGTGGGACTTGAACTGATAGATCTCATCGAACACGGGCCAGCGGGCCGGCAGCGGGCGCCCGGCCGGGTGCGCGGGATCGTCGTTGAGCCCCTCGACCGGCACCTGCGGGCCGTGGCGCAGGAACTCACCGCCGATCATCTCGATGAACGGCCGGAACCCGTGAAAGGTGTCCGTCGCGGCGTGCACCCCGATGAACGCGCGCCCGGACGCAATCCAGTCGATGAAGCCCTGTTTGTCCGGCAGGGGCAGGTCCCCGGTGGTGCTGGCGAAGAGCACGGCGTCGTACCGTGCGAGGTTGGTGGGGTGCAGCGGGCGCAGGGCCTCCGCGACGCGCGGCATCCAGGTCTCGCGGTAGCGGCGCTCCTCCTCGGCGAAGCGCCGCAGCGCCTCCTGGTGCGCCGGATCCGACTCGCCTGCCGGGCCGGGCCGCGGGCGGGAGGGCGAGCGCGGCATCCCCTCCGGCTGGCGCACAAAGTCGACCGCGAAGCGTCCGTCTTCGCGGGCCATCCGCTCGAGGATCTGCTCCGACAGCGGGATGCAGGAGTGGCGGAAACCCGTGGTCACGGTCACCACCAGCACTCGGCGCGGGCCTTCCGGCGCAGCGGCGGGCAGGAGCGGCAGGACGGTGAGCAGGAGGCAGACGAGGCGCAGGCCAAGCCGACGAAGCGGGGGGCAGGGCAACATTCCATCATCTGGGCCGGGCGCGGGCGCGGAGGCACGCCCAAAACGTCCCGGGCGCCGACGGCGCGGCCCGGTTAGCTTTCCCAGTGCACGATCCGCCCGCACTGGTCGCAGGCCGGGAGCGGCGCAAGCGGGTCGGGCGTCTTGGCGCGCGCGGCGGACTCGACCTCACTGGAAACCTTGAGGTGGCAGCCCCCGCACTTGCCGCCGTGGATGGCGACGACAACCGGCATCTGGCGCGCCGCCACGCGGTCATAGGCGCGCAACCGCAGCGGCTCCACCCCCGCCCGGGCGGCCGCCACGGTCTCCTCGGCGCCGCGCAGTTCCGTGGTCAGCGCCGCAGCCCGTTGCCGGAGCACCGCCAGCCGGGACTCGTGGCCGGCGATGTTGGCCTGCAGCACCGCCGCCGCCGCCTCGAAGCGCTTCCGCGCCTCGTCGATGGAGAACATCACGCCCAGTTCCTGCTCCTCGAGGCGTCCGATCGCCTCCTGCGTCGCCGCAATCTGCTGTCCCATCGCTTGGTATTCGTCGTTCTTGCGGATCGAAAGCTGCTGGGTTCGGTACTGCGCTACCTTGCCCTCCGCCGTGCTGATCTCGATCTCCAGCAACTTCTTGCGTGATTCGAGCTCCTTAAGTTCCCCGCGGGCGACCTCGATGGCCGCCTTCTCCGCGGCAACCTGGCGCTCGACGCGGGCCTGATCCTCGGGGACGGCCCGGAGCTGGGCGGCGAGCGACCGTTGGTGCAGGTCGCGATCCTGAAGCACCAACAGGGCCTGCAACACGGGGGAAAGCATTGCCCGGGACCGTGGGACGCGCGCCGGAGCGGGTCAACGCTTGTCTCCCGCGGGAGGGTGGGGCGCCGGGGCGGGGCGGGAGGCGGGCGCAGGCGGGTCTGGAGCGCCGATGGCTACCCCCGTAGGGGCTCGGCCACCCCAACCCCGTAAAAGCGACGGAAAAGGCCTTCGCGACCCCCTTTTTCCCCGAGAAAACCCTCGCCTCCTGCGCCGCCCGCGCCGAGGATTTCCCATTAACCCTTTGCGCCACCCAGCATGACCGACCAGCCCGCCGCCAGCCCCGTTCCGGACACCCCCGCCGGCGATGCCTACGACGCCTCCAAACTCGGCAAACTCGAGGGCCTGGAAGCCGTCCGCAAGAAGCCCGGGATGTACATCGGCGGCACCGACGAGCGCGCGCTGCACCACTGCGTCTCCGAGGTGCTCGACAACTCGGTGGACGAACACTTGGCCGGCCATTGCACCCGCATCGAGGTGACGATCCACGTGGATGGCTCGATCAGCATCCGCGACAACGGCCGCGGCATCCCGGTGGACATCCACCCGCAGTACAAGATTCCCGGCGTCGAGATGGTGCTCACGACGCTGCACTCCGGCGGTAAGTACGGCCAAGGCGGCTACAAGTTCTCGGGGGGCACCCACGGCGTCGGCGCGAAGTGCGTGAACGCCGTCTCCGAATGGTTCGAGGTGGAGGTGTCGCGCGGCGGACAAGTCCACCACATGAAGTTCGAGCGCGGGCGGACGGTGAAGAAGCTGGACGTCATCGGGAAGGCCAAGGGCACGGGCACGCTGATCACCTTCAAGCCCGACGCGGAGATCTTCCGCGAGACGACCGTCTTCCAGACCCCGCGGATCGCCCAGCGCCTGCGCGAACTGGCGTTCCTCAACTCCGGCCTCGAGATCGTCTTCATCGATGAGCGGCCGGCCGACCCCAAGCCGGAGAACTACCTGTACAAGGACGGCGTCGAGGAGTTCGTGCGCCAGCTCAACCAGGGCAAGGCGCCCCTGCACCCCAAGCCATTTGCGATCCGCCGCGAACAGCGCGTGCGGCTAGACGATAAAGACGCCGAAGTGCACGTCGAGGTCGTCTTCCAGTACAACGATTCCTACAGCGACCAAGTCCTCTGCTACACCAACACCATCCATAACCCGGATGGCGGCACGCACCTCTCCGGCTTCCGCAGCGCGCTGACCCGCGCGATCAACCAGTTCGCCAAGTCCAACAACCTGCTCAAGGACAAGGATCCGCAGATCACGGGGGATGACGTGCGCGAGGGGCTAGCGGCCGTAATCTCGATCAAGCACAGCGACCCGAAGTTCGAGTCGCAGACCAAGGTGAAGCTGCTCTCGCCCGAGGTGGAAAGCATCGTGGGCTCCGCCTGCTACGAGGGGCTGATGATGGGGTTCGAGACCAACCCCTCGATGGCCAAGCGGATCATCGACAAGGCCCTCAACGCCGCCCGCGCCCGCGAAGCCGCGCGCAAGGCCCGCGAGACCGTCCGCAAGGGCGCCCTCTCCGGCGGCGGCCTCCCCGGGAAGCTCGCCGATTGCTCGGAACGGGACCCCGCCATGACCGAGCTCTACATCGTCGAGGGCGACTCCGCCGGCGGCTCCGCCAAGCAGGGCCGCGACCGCCGTTTCCAAGCCATTTTGCCCCTGCGCGGCAAACTCATCAACACGGAGAAGGCCCGCCTCGACAAGGTGCTCTCCAACGAGGAAATCCGCACTCTGATCACCGCCGTCGGCACCGGCATCGGCGAGGGCGACGAAGCCGTCGGCGGGTTCAACGCCGACAAGGCCCGTTACCACAAGGTCATCATTATGACCGACGCCGACGTGGACGGCTCCCACATCCGCACCCTGCTGCTGACCTTCCTCTACCGGCAGATGAAGGGGCTAATCGACCGCGGCTTCGTCTACATCGCCCAGCCGCCCCTGTATAAGATCAAGCGCAAGAAGCGGGAGCAGTACGTCGACAATGACGAGCAGCTGAACCGCATTTTGCTGGAGCTCGGCTCGGAGGACGTGCTCCTGACCCGCCTCGGCGACGGGCACGTCTTCACGCCGGCGGCCGTGGACCGGATCGTGGAGGTGCTGGCCGCCCTCGAGAAGCTGGGCGGCGGGGTGACCCGCCA
This sequence comes from uncultured Opitutia bacterium, assembly GCA_903861185.1. Lineage (GTDB taxonomy): Bacteria > Verrucomicrobiota > Verrucomicrobiia > Opitutales > Opitutaceae > ER46. The sequence continues at coordinate 3,721 of CAIOTK010000325.1, forward strand.
CGGCGCGCCGCTGGGCGAGTACCTCGACGCGCGCGATCCGGCCACCCACGCCCTGCCCCGCTACATGGCGCGCATCCGCGAGGGCAACCGCGAGTCCCACCAGTTCCTCGCGGACGAGCACGCCCGGGCGGGATTCCTCGCCGCGCACAACCTGAACGCCGACCTGACCGAGCAGAACGAGGGCGGATCCGCCCCCCCCTTCGGGGGCGAGCGCCGCCCGGCGGTCCCGACGCGGCGCGTTACGCTGCACGAGGTCTACGAGAGCACCGAGATGGCCAAGCTCCTCCGCGCGCTGGACGAGGCGGGCCTCGGGGCGACCCGCTTCACGCCAGACGCGAACCCGGCCTACCAGTTGACCGAGAACGCCGGCCAGAAGTCCGAGGCGCACACTCCCCTGCGTGGCGCGTTGGAAATCGTGGCCCAGATCCGGGCCCTCGGCCGCAAGGGCCTGAGCATCCAGCGCTACAAGGGTCTCGGCGAAATGAACCCGAAGCAGCTGTTCGAGACCACGATGGACCCGGAGAAGCGCCGCTTGCTCAAGGTCGACATCGCGGACGCGGCCAAGGCCGACGCTCTGTTCACCCTGCTGATGGGCGACGAGGTGCCCCCCCGCCGCCAGTTCATCGAGGACAACGCCCTGAACGTCCAGTACCTGGACGTCTGAGCAAAGCGCCAAGACGCCAAGGAACGCTAAGGTTCGCCAAGGTTATGCTGAAGGTCGTTGTTCCCGCTCAGATCGAGGCGCTCGCCCGCTCCGCGGTCGACTCCGCCTTGGCCGTGCATCGGGCGCTCGGGCCCGGCCTGCTCGAGAGCGCCTACCGCGACTGCCTGCAGCTGGAGCTCTCGACGCGCGGGCACGCGGTGGAACGCGAGCAGTTGCTCCCCATCCGTTATCGCGACCACACCATCCCCCGCGCCTACCGGATCGACCTGCTGGTCGACCGAGAGTTGCTGATCGAGCTCAAGGCCGTCGAGGCCCTCCAGCCGATCCACCGGGTCCAGCTCACGACCTACCTCCGGCTGCTCCGCCTGCCACTCGGGCTCCTGATCAACTTCCACGTCCCCCTCCTCAAGGAGGGCCTCCACCGAATCCTCAACCTCGACTTTCAGACCGAAGTCAGCCCGACCTGAAGCCACCTGCGCGAACCTTGGCGCGCCTTCGCGTCTTCGCGCTTAGCTCCCCTCCCGAATGGACAAGCCCAGCGAAAAGCTCTCCTCCGCGAACATCACCGACATCATGCAGACGGCCTACATCGATTACTCGATGTCGGTCATCATCTCGCGTGCCCTGCCGGACGCCCGCGACGGCCTCAAGCCGGTGCAACGGCGCATCCTCTACGCGATGCTCCGCGAGGGCCTCCTCCACAACCGCGCCTTCGACAAGTGCGCCGGCGTCGTCGGCGAGGTGCTCAAGAATTACCACCCCCACGGCGACTCCTCCGTCTACGACACCCTCGTCCGCCTCGCCCAACCCTGGGTGATGCGCTACCCGCTCATCGACCCGCAGGGTAACTTCGGCTCCGTCGACGGCGATCCACCCGCCGCCTACCGCTATACCGAGGCCCGCCTCCGCGAAATCGCCGAGGACCTGCTCCGCGACATCGAGGAGGAGACGGTCGACTTCGTCCCCAACTACAAGGAGTCCACCACCGAGCCCACCGTCCTCCCGGCCGCCCTCCCCAACCTGCTGATGAACGGGTCGACCGGCATCGCGGTCGGGATGACGACCAACATCCCTCCGCACAATCTCGACGAGATCATCGACGCCGCCTGCGCCATCATCGACCGGCCCGGCATCACCGTCGACGAGCTCTGCGGGATGATCCAGGGGCCCGACTTCCCCACCGGCGGCATCATCTCCGGGCGCGAGGGTATCCTCAGCTACCTGCGCACCGGCAAGGGCATCGTCCGCACCCGCGGCAAGGCCCACACCGAGGAGCTCAAGGGCGGGATGGAGCAGATCGTCATCACCGAGATCCCCTACAACGTTAACCGCAGCACCCTCGTCACCCGCATCGCCGAGCTCGTCTCCGAAAAGGAGATCGATGGTATCCGCGACCTGCGCGACGAGTCGGACGAGAACACCCGGATCGTCATCGAGCTCAAGCGGGGCGAGCAGGCCAAGGTGGTCATCAACCAGCTCTTCCAGAAGACCGCCCTCGAGTCCTCCTTCGGCGTCATCTTGCTCGCGCTCGACCAGAAGCGGCCGAAGCAGATGAACATCAAGGAGCTGATCGAGTGCTACCTAGCGCACCGCCGCGAGGTGGTCACCCGGCGCACCCGCTTCCGGCTCCGCGAGGCCGAGGACCGCGCCCACATCCTCGAGGGGTACATCATCGCCCTCGACAACCTCGACGACTTCGTCCGCATCATCCGCGCGTCCTCCAACCGGGAGGAGGCGCGCGAGCGCCTGATGGCCCGCTACCCGCTCTCGGAACGCCAAGCGGACGCCATCTTGGAGCTGCGACTCTACCAACTGACCGGACTCGAGCGCGGCAAGATCGAGGCCGAGTACCTCGAGCTGATGAAGCTGATCGAGGAGCTGCGCGGCATCCTCGAGTCGGAGGCCAAACTGCTCGACCTGATCAAGCGCGAGCTACTGGAAATGAAGGCTAAGTACACCTCGCCGCGGCGCACCGCGATCGAGGCTGCGGTCGGCGAGTTCCGGATGGAAGACGTAGTGCCGAACGAGGGCTGCGTGATCACGGTCTCCCACCTCGGCTTTATCAAGCGGACGCCCGCGGCCGAGTACCGGTCGCAGCGGCGCGGAGGCAAGGGCGTGATCGGCGCCGAGACCTACGAGGAGGACTTCGTCGAGCACCTGTTCACCGCCAGCACGCACGACTACATCCTCTTCCTCTCCAGCAGCGGGCAATGCCACGCCCGCAAGTGCTACGACGTCCCGGAGGGCACGCGGGCCTCGCGCGGCAAGTCGGTCGGCTCCTTCCTCCGCCTCAGCGAGGGGGAGAAAATCGCGGCGATGCTCTGCGTGCGGGACTTCGTCGC
>CAIOTK010000326.1 GCA_903861185.1 uncultured Opitutia bacterium
CCTTCCTCCGCCTCCTCAATCCGCAATTGGTGAGCCCGCCTCGCTTCCTGACGCACAAAGCCCAGACGCGGCCGCTCGGCCTGAATCCCCGTCAACTCCTCCCGCGCGACCGCCAACGCCTCTTCCAACCGCCGCCGGCTCACCTGAAAGACGGCCTCACGCAGCAGCAAGTCCTGCAACGTAGGCGGCAGGAACATGTTCGGTAACAACTTGGAGTCGACGAGCATCGAAGTCACAGCACTCGGCCGGCAATCGGGCCCATCGACACCGCACCGCGCCCCGTCCCGGAAACAGGGCAAGCGCTGAGGGGGCGAGAAAGGGACGGATCGGCTCGGCGCATGGCAGGGGCGACAGCTGACCAGTTATCGACCGAAACACGGGGAAATTTCGTGAAGATTCCGTTCAAAGCTCAGCCACTGAACTGAATCCTTCCAGCCGCTGACCAAGGCGGAGGGAGTGGGCCTCCGACCGACGGACACTCCACCGGATCAGGGTTTGGCCGGAGGCCCGGCCGCAGACGGTGCTGCGCTGGGCTGCGGCTCACCGCCAGCCGGGCGTGCCGCGGTTCCCGACGAGGGCTTGGCCGACGTCGTCGGCAGCCCCAGGGCGCGGGTCGCCGTGTCGCGCACGGCCTGCACGGCCGGGGAATTCTTCAACATGTCGAAAGGTACTTCGCTCTGCGTATCCTTGCCGATGTGCTCGCTCGCCACGGTCGCCAGCAGAGGCATCGCACTTTCCAGCCGGGCGTTCACACCCGGGACGCCCACGCGGACATCCCAGACTTCCTCCGACTCAGTCTGCAGGACGGTGCGGGCGAGGTTCCGCCGCGCCACCAACCGGAGGTGAACTTCATTGCCGTACTGCACTTCGCGGGGCAGCGCGTTGCGCCCGTAGGTCACTTCAATGAAGAGATCCGGCACCGCGGTGGGCTGGACCTCGAACAAGCCACGCCCCGCCAGCGCCGCATTCACGCACGCCACGATCGCCGGCAGGCTCGCCTGCTGCCCCGCCACCATCGCGCGCTGCGCCGTCAGGTGGTACGAAGATCCCGCCTCCCGCAGCACCTCCGCCGGGGCACTGATCGAGTCCACATAGACGCGCTGCTTTGTCGCCAATACGCCCGACTCACATCCCGAGAGGAATGGCAGGAGCAGGCCCAGGGCCCACAATACGGCCCGGCGCGGCCCAGGAAAAAGGTCCAATGGCCTCATGGAGGTAACAGGAAAGCCCTTCCACCATGATGACCTGCCGCCAGAACTCAATAAGGGACATGCCGCCTGCAGCAGGGAGTTGCCTTTTCCCGCCGGTTGATCGACGGTCTTCCCGGCCCCGGTCCCCTTTCAACCCCGTGAAAGCACTCGCTCCCCTGCTTTCGTTCGCACTCGGCAGCGTGTCGGCTGTCTGGCTCGCCGGATGCGCCGGCAGTTACCAGGTGAAGGTGGACGCCCTCTCCAAGCCCGAGGCGGAAAAGGCGGTCGCCTACCGTCTCCAAACCAACGCCGCCGGCATCGACCCCAAGAGTCTGCGCAACCAAGAGGCCGAGCGGTTCGTCCGCACCGCCTTGTCCGGTCGCGGTCTCTACGAGGCCCCCAAGCCGGAACTCGCCGAGATCGTCGTCAATCTGGACTACGGGGTGAGCGAGCCGAAGCTGGTTCGCGAGATGCGCACCGAGCCGATCTACCGCACGCTGCCCGGCCGCGTCTTCTCCGTCGTGGTCCCGGTCGGCGTCGACAAGAACGGCAACCCGATTTTCGCGACCCAGACTTACCAGGAACCGCCCAGCACCGAGTACATCGGCGATCGTGAATACATGGTGACCGTCGTGAAGTACGAGAAGTACCTCCGGCTCTCCGCCCGCGAGAACCAGCCAGCCGGCGACAACGCCCCACCCGCCGAACTGTGGACTGTCGACGTGAGCTCCGACGGCGAGAGCCGCGATCTGCGCAAACATCTGCCGGTGCTCGCCGCCGCCACGATCGACTTCGTCGGTAAGGACACGCGCGGTCAGAAGAGCATCCGGCTGAAGGAGGAAAAGGAGGGTGCCGTCGCCTTCGTGAAGAAGGGCATGGATCCCGCCCCCGACGCCAAGTCCGAGGGCGCTGCGGCTCCCGCGCCCGCACCCGCCCCCGACGCCGCCACACCGGCCCCGCCGGCTCCAAGCCCGAAGGGCTGATCCAAGCCCTGCTCGATCGGCTCATCGGCCGGCGCACGCTCGCCGAATGCCGCATCACTGCCGCAAGAGACGCTCCCCTCACTCTTCCATCGTCACTCTCCCTTGAACACTCCCGATTCCCCTCCCTCACCCGACCGCGTCGTCGTAGTCGGCGCCGAAGCCGGCCCAAATGTCGATTCGTGGAGCCAGATCGTCCGCTTGGAACACGGCGGCGATGGTTCGTTCGCCGCGATCATCCGCGAACAGGTCGGCCGCACGCCGGTCGCCGGTCTGGCAAAGTTGGAGGCGCAACTCCTCCGCGCCCTCGCGGACCCGGCCGTAACCGCCGCAGGGCGCGACTTCCTCTGCAGCCAGTTGGCGCTCGTCGGCTCCGCCGCCGCCGTGCCCGTACTGGGACGCTTGCTCGCCGCGGAGGCCTCCGCCGACGCCGCGCGCGTGGCACTGGAGCGCCTCCCGGGCGCGGAAGCGGCCGCCGCTCTCCTCGCCGGCCTGTCCTCCCTCTCGGGTCGGGCGAGGATCGGATTGGTCGGCTCCATCGGCGCCCGCCGGAGCCCCGGCGCTCGCGAAACGCTCTCGCGTCTCGCCGGCGATGCCGGCGAGCACGCTGAAATCCGCGCGATCGCCACGCGCGCCCTCGCCCTGCTCCGTCCCGCCTCCACCGGTCCCGCCGCATGAACCCTCCCTCTTCCCTTCCCGCGTCCACCATGGGCCGCCGCCGGTTTCTGCAGCTCGGCTCCCTCGCCGCCGCCGCGCCGCTCATCTTGCCCGCGAAGCTGCGCGGCGCCGCCGCGCCGTCGAATCTCATCCACGTCGCCATCATCGGCACCGGAAATATCGCCGAGGGCCATCTCAAGACGCTGCTCGGCTACCCCGAGCGCGTCCGGATCGTCGCCGTCTGCGATGTCGACCGCGAACGCCGCGACCGCGCGGCCGCCCTCGTCGATGCCGCTTACGGTTCCCGGGGCTGCTCTTCGGTCAACGATTTCCGGGAGGTCACCCGCCGCGCCGATGTCGATGCGGTCTGGGTCTGCACGCCCGACCACTGGCACGCGTTGATCGCGCTCGACGCCGTCCGCCACGGCAAGGACGCCTACGTGGAGAAGCCGCTGACCTTCACCATCGAGGAGGGCCGCGCCCTCGTCTCCGCCGCCCGCGAGCACGGGCGCGTCGTCCAGCACGGCACCCAGCACCGCTCAATGAAGCGTTTCTTCGACGCCGCCGGCTATGTCCGCAGCGGCGGTCTCGGCAAGCTGGAGCGCATCGAGGTCGCCATTCCGCCCAACAATCGTTTCATCGGGTCCTCCTGGACGCCCGAGCCCATCCCCGCCACCCTCGACTGGGACCTCTGGCTCGGCCCCACTCCGTGGCGCCCGTACCACTCCGCCGGCTGCCACTACAACTTCCGCTTCATCGCCGACTGCGCCAACGGACAGGTGGCCAACTGGGGCGCTCACTATCTCGACATCGGCCAGTGGGCACTCAACGCCGATGACAGCGGTCCGATCGCCGTCGAGGGCCACGGCCACTTCCCGACGAGCGGGCTCTTCACGTGCGCCACGCACGTGGACTTCACCTGCCACTACGCCAACGGCATTCCGATGAGCTGCCGCACGCGCCAGGACGGCGGCGGCACGGTCCGCTTCATCGGCGAGCGGGGCTGGATCGACATCGCCCGCAACGCGATGTCCGCCTCGTCCCCCGACTTGCTCCGCGAGATGCAGCGGCCGGGCAAGAGCGTCACGCTCGCCCGCAGCGACAATCACCACGAGAACTTCCTCGATTGCATCCGCTCCCGCGCCCGGCCCGTCGCCGATGTCGAAATCGGCCACCGGACGACCACGGTCTGCAATCTCGGCCAGATCGCCATGACGCTCGGGCGTAAGTTGCGCTGGGACCCGGTGACCGAATCGTTCCCCGACGATCCGGTCGCCAATCGTCTCCGCGGCCGCGCCGCCCGCAGTCCGTGGTCGCTCGTCTAGGCGCCCACCCATCCATGCCACGCCACCCGCCCGCCGAGTGCCCCGTCTGCGGCACGGCGGTTCCGCCGCGCGCCCGCGCCTGCCCAGAATGCGGCGCCGACGAACGCAGCGGCTGGGACGAGGAGGCCGCCTACCTCGATGGGGTGGATCTGCCCGACGACGACTCCGACCGTAACGCGGCGATCCGGAAACGCTCCGCCAGTCCGTCCGGCCTGCGTTGGCGTTGGTGGATCACCGCCGTGCTCGCGCTCGGCGCGCTGCTCGCCGCCGTCTTCCTCGGCCACCCGTGACACTGCCCGCGCTCAGCGAGCGAGTGCGCCGTCGGCGAAGTCAAGAAAGCGGTCCCAGTCGTACGCCGTGATGTCGTGCTTCCCGGTGCGGACGTGGTACCCCATCGCCGTCGTCGCGATGGGCTGGCCGACCGGAGGCATCGGCGCGGCACCCAGGCTGGGCTGCCCGAGCAAAGCGTAGACCGGCCCCGCCGCGGCGAGGGCTAGGTATTCACCTTTTGGATCCGCCCAAAGGTCCTCGGCGGCGCTTGCAACGTAGAGGGGCCGCGGCGCCACCAGCGCGAGGACTTGGTGCTGGTCAAAGGGCAGATCCGCCTCGCGATCGTCGTAGCGCCGGAAGCTGCGGGAAAACCAATGCGGAAAGCGGTGGTTGATCAGGCCCACCGTCTCCCCGAGGAAGCGCTTGCTCAGCGCCGCTCCGCCGCAGCCGCTGTTGTTTGCAATGAGTCCAGCGAAGCGTTCGTCGGTCGCGGCCGCCCACACCGCCGCCTTGCCGAGCCGGGAATGGCCGTGCACGAGCACGCGGCGCGCATCCACGCGAGGCTCGGTCTCAAGGTAATCCAGCGCACGGGAAAGCCCCCACGCCCACACCGCCACCGCACCCCAGGCATCCGGGGCGCGCCCTTCCGTCGAGCCAGCCGCGGCGAGGGTCGCCACGTTCTGCTCCATGCCTTCCACGCGGTCGGGACACAGGTCGTAGTACCACGCCGTCGCCGTCGCATAGCCGCGGTCGATCACCCGCGCCACCTGCCAGCGCTCACTCTCCGAGCCCCGAGCCTTCAGCTCGAGGTTCTTGCCGCGCGGCCGCGCTCGCGCGGTCTCCGGATAAACCGTGTCCTCCGCCACCGCGACCGCCGGGTCGTCGGTCGTGGCGTGGTTGCCGGTGAAGTTGAGGCCGACAAACGCCGGGCGTGGGCCGGCGACGTGATTCGGAAGGTAGACGAGGAGGCGCATGCGGGGCGCATCGGCCGCCCGACCGAACTGCACCGTCACTTCGCGCCGCGTCGCCCGCCCCCCCAGGGCCCGCGGATCCTCAGCGGTCACGACGAAGTGCATTCCCTCCGGACGACCCAGCGGAGATCGGCCGTACATTTCGCGCGTGGCCAACTCGAGCAGTTCCGCACGGCGCGCCCGCCAGCCCGCGGCATCCGCGACGCGGCGGCCGGCGGAGTCCACCAAGGGATCAGGCAGCACGTACGCCGGCACCTTCGCCTCGTCCAGATTCGCCGGCTGCGGAGCGGCCACCACCCCCACCGGCGCAAGCCATCCCAGCGCCATCGCAGTCAACCAGGTCTTCGGGGCCATCCAGCACGCGCGCGTCATGCGAGAAGGCTTCCGCGATGGACCAGCAAGGGCAAGCGCGCGGTCACGCCACGCCAGCTCTCCGTCGCGTCGTCGCTCAGCGGGTGCGAACCACGCGCGTCGCACAGAAGTGGTCGTGCAATCCGCGCTTCTCCGGGTCAAAGGCGACCATGAGGTAACCGATGCCCATGAGGAGGCCGCTCAGCGACACCGCAAAGTGCCGTCCGATGATTCGTCCGATCGTGAGCGGCCCGCCGTCCGCCGTCCGGATCCGCAGTCCCATCGCCAGCTTGCCCGGCGTGGCCGACCACCCTTTGAGGAAGATCAGGTCGTAAACGAGTCCCGTCACGAGACTCGAGAAAAACACGATGCCGAACACCGCCAGGAGGGTCGCGAGTTGCTCGCCGCTCGGCTCGGCCCCGGGCTCGATCGAGAACGCGCCCAGCGCATCCGGAATCAACAATGCCACTAGCACTCCACCCACCACCTGACCGGCGACCCAGAGCAGCACGCCGTCGATGAGCCGCGCGGCCACCCGCAGCCAGAAGCCCGCATAGCGGGGAGCCGTACCGGCCTCCGCCACCGCCCGCCCAAAGGTCGCCGCCGTCCCGGTCAAAGCCGGACCCGCCGCACCACCCAGAGCGTCGGTCCGCGCGGGCATCGGCGGCGGCAGCTCTGGCGCGACCTCCGACAAACGCCGCCAGTCCGCCATCCCCGCCGTCCAGACGAGCGAGTCCGGCGCGATCACGCCGCGGCGCACGAGGTCGCCGAATTCCTCGTCGCTCACCGGCCCGCGTCGCTGCCCGTCCGTCGCATAGTACCATGCCATGGCGGCACACTTGGGACCAAGGGCGCCCGCGCCGCAAATCCGAAGTGGCGCCCGCCGCGGACGCCACTAACCTTCCACCCATGCCCGGACTCCGTCCCGCCCGTTCGTCCGCCCGCTCGGCCGCGCCCGCCCGCTCGGTCGTCCGTCACTCCACGTCCACCCGCGCCGGAGGTCTGATCACGGCCACTCTGCTCGGCCTCGCCGTCTTGCTCGGGGTCTCCGGCTGCGGACGCCGCGAGACGCGCGTCGAGGAGGGACGCCGCACCGGCACGCTCCTCCTCGCGATCAGCGCCGAGCCCCGGGACCTCGATCCGCAGGTGCTCGTCGCGTTCAACGACATGACCGTCGTGCTCGCGCTCTTCGAGGGCCTGACAGCCATCGACGAGGCGACGTCCCAGCCGATCGGCGCCGCGGCGGAAAGCTGGGAATCGTCGGCGGACGGCCTGACCTGGACGTTCCATCTGCGGCCGGACTTGCGCTGGTCCGACGGCACACCGCTCACGGCGGATGACTTCGCCTTCTCGCTCCGCCGGGTTCTTTCCCCGCAGCTGGGATCCGAGTACGCGTACATCCTGTTCCCAATCGCGGGCGCCGAGGATTTCAATGCCGGCCGCACTCGCGATCCGGCGACGCTCGGCATCGAGGCCCGCGACCCGCGGACGCTGGTCCTGCGGCTCGCCCAGCCGACCCCCGCCCTGCCCGCGATCCTCGCCCTGCCCACCGCGTTCCCGGTGCCCCGGCACGTCATCACCCGCCTCGGCGGCGCCGATGACCGCTCGAACCGCTGGACGCTGCCGCAGCACTGGGTGGGCAACGGTCCGTTCCGCCTCACCGAGTGGACGCCGAACCAGCGGATCGTCACGGTGCGAAATCCGCACGCCCGCGCGGGCCTCACGCCACGCCTCGCCTCGGTGGTCTTCTATCCGTACGAGAGCGCAACCGCGCAGGAGGCGGCGTTCCGCGCCGGCCAGATCCACCTGACCAGCGAGGTCCCGCTGTCGAAGCTCGCGGCGTATCGACAGGGCCCGGACGCGGCGCTGCTGCGCTCCGATCCATTCCTCGAAACCGCCTTCCTCCGACTCAATCTCGGCCGGCCACCCCTCGGCGATGCGCGGGTCCGCCGCGCCTTGGCCCACGCGCTGGACCGCACGGCGCTCGTCACGCGCGTGGCCCTCGCCGGCCAGACTCCCGCCCACACGCTCACGCCGCCTGGCACCGCGGGGTACACGGCTGGACCGGGGATCCCGGACTCCTTCGACGAGGCGCGCCGTCTGCTCGCGGAGGCCGGATTTCCCGGCGGCAAGGGGTTTCCCCGGCTGGAGATCATGAGCTTCACCAATGAGCTTAACCAGCGCCTCCTCGAGGCGATCCAGCAGATGTGGCGGCGCGAACTGGGCGTCGAGGTCACCCTCGCCCTGAAGGAACAGCGGGTGTGGCTCGATGACGAACGTCAGCGCAACTACGCGATTTCCGCCGCCCGCTGGATCGGCGACTACGTCGACCCCAGCACGTTCCTCGAAGTCTTCCTCGCAAACAGCGGCAACAACGCCACCGGCTGGGCGAACCCCGCCTACGATCGTCTCGTTCGCGCCGCCGCCGCGGAGGCCGACGCAGCGCGCCGCAATGCGCTCTACCGGGAGGCCGAGGCGATCCTGCTGGACGAGGCTCCAATCGTCCCGCTCTACCACGGCACGCGGACGTTCCTGATCCATCCCGCCGTCGAGGGCTGGACGCCCGCGCTCCTCGGCTTCCATCGTTACCACACGATCGGACTCCGATCCCCCGACTCCGCCACCCGTTGAGCACCCCGGTCCGCCTTTTCCCGATGTCACGTCCCGCCGCCCCCGCCACCCTCCACGCTCCGCGCACCCGGCTCCGCCGCTTCCTGCGCCCCGTCCTGCCGGGACTCGCCGGTCTGCTGCTCGCGCTGGCTCCCATTCCGGCCGCCGCTGCGGCCGCGACCGAGGCAGCCGGCATCGTCCGCATCTGGCCCGGCTACCGCACGGCGGACTCGTTCACGACCGTCGGTGAATTGTTCGGCGGGGGCGAACGCCGCAGCGGGCGGATCCTCCGCCGCTCCCAGCCCGACTCCCGCGAGGGGTTCTACTTCCTGACTCGCCTGCGGCTCGCCGAGGCACTGCCAGCCGCCGAGGTGCGCCTGGAGTTGGTCCTCCCGGCCGGCCCGAACGTGGTCACGCACCGGTTTACCCTCGACCTCCCTTCCGGCGAGCCGGTCCTCCACCTCGGGGTCACTGGCTCCGACTGGCCCGGAGCGGACAGTCGCCCCGTCGCCTGGCGCCTGAGCGTCCAGGACCGGGACGCCGGACCGGTTCTGGTGCAAAGCCAGAGCGCACTCTGGACCGCCCCCTGAGCCGGCCGCGCCCACTGGCGCCCGCGACTCCGCCGGCGGCGCCCGGCGCCCATGCGGGCGGGACGCCGGTTTTCACTCGTTCCACGCGGCCCGGTGAACTAGAAATTTCAACATGGATAGCCTTTCCTTGCTCGCAGGGGTCGTGATCAGCGGTGCGCTGGGGGCGGCGATCGCAACCGTTTTCTTCATGCTCCGGGCCAGCGCCACCGCCCAGGCGCTCGCCGCGGCGCAGCTCGGCCAACAGGAACTGGAAAGGCTCCGCTCGGAAGCCGGTTCCCTCCGCGCGGATCTGCGCACCGCCGAGCAGAGCACGGTCGCGGCCCAGACGGCCCGCGACTCGGCTGTGGCGCAGGTCACGGAGCTTGGCAAGCAGGTCGCCGACGAGCGGGCGCGCGGTGAGCAGACCTCCCGCGAGCTCTCCGCCGTGCAGCAGCAGCTGCGCGAGGCGACGACGCGGGGCACGGAGCGGGAACAGGCGATGGAAAAGGTCCTCACCGAGCGCGAAAAATCGATCACCGACCTCAAGGCGGCGATCGAGCAGTCAAAGACCGCGCTCACCGACACCTTCAAGGCCACCGGCGGCGACCTGCTCAAGCAGAGCGCGCAGGCGCTGTTCCAGCAGGCCAAGGAGCACTTCGAGAATCAGCACAAGCTCTCGCAGCAGGATCTCGAGGGGCGGCAGAAGGCGATCGACGCGACCCTCGCCCCGTTCAAGGAGCAGCTCGAGAAGAGCGAGCGGCTCGTGAAGGAACTCGGCGAAAAGCGCGAAGGCGACGTGAAGACGCTCGGCGAGCAGCTGAAGCAGATCTCCGACCTGCAGCAGAAGGCCTCCGCCGCCGCCCAGACGCTCTCGAGCGCCCTGCGCGACAACCGCCAGCGCGGCCGCTGGGGCGAAATCTCGCTCCGCAACATCGCCGAGATGGCCGGCCTCGTCGACAACGTCGACTTCAGCGAGCAGTCCAGCGTGCAGGGCGACGAAGGCGGGCGGCTGCGCCCCGACATGACGGTGCGGCTGCCGGGCGGGCGCTTCGTGCCGATCGACGCCAAGGTGCCGTTGAGCGCGTACCTCGACTCGCTCGACCCGGCGCTCTCGGACGCCGACCGCGCGGTGCGGCGCACCGACCACGCGCAGGCCCTGCGCAACCACGTGCGGGCCCTCGCCTCCCGCGAATACGCCAAGGCCCTCGGGGAGGGCGTCGAGATCACCGTGCTCTTCGTGCCGCTCGAGAGCGGCCTGATCGCCGCCCTCGAGGAGGACGGCACGC
>CAIOTK010000327.1 GCA_903861185.1 uncultured Opitutia bacterium
CGGCTCACCTTCTTCAATCCCGACGCGATGCCGCACAACTGGCTGCTCGTGCGGCCGGGCAAGGCGGACGCGGTGGGCGAGGCGGCGGTGGCGCTCGGCGCGCGCGGGTTCGAACTCAACTGGGTCCCGCCGGGCGGGGACGTGCTCGCGGCGACCAAGCTGGTCGACCACAACCGCGAGGAGGTCCTCGAGTTCACGGCGCCCGCAACGCCTGGCGACTACCCGTACGTCTGCTCGTTCCCCGGCCACCACCTGCTGATGCGGGGCGTGCTCACGGTGCGCTGAGTTCCGCCGGGTCGCACCCCGGGGCCCGGCCCCCGCCTCTCTGATGCTCCTCCGCCTAGTCCTCCTCGTCCTCGCCGCGGCTTCCCTACGGGCCGCGGCCCCGGCCCCACGCCCCAATATCGTCGTCATCTTCGCCGACGACTGGGGCTGGGGCGACCTTTCCGCCCACGGCTCGACCTGGCTGCGGACGCCGCACCTCGACCGGCTCGCGGCCGAGGGCATCGACTTCGGGCAGTTCAACGTCCTGAACCCCGTCTGCTCCCCGAGCCGGACGGCGGTGATGACCGGGCAATATCCGGCGCGGTGGAGCGTGCACCAGCACTTCGCGCACCCGAGCCAGAACCGGCCGCGCGGGATGCCCGACTGGCTCGACCCGCGCGCGCCGACGCTGCCGCGCTTCCTGCGGGCAGCGGGTTACCGCACCGGCCACTTCGGTAAGTGGCACCTCACCAACCGCCAGACGCCCGGCGCGCCGCGGCCCGAGGCGTACGGGATCGACGAGTGGGCGGTGTTCAATGGCGGGGCCGGCTGGCCCGCGGCCAAGGTGGGCGAGACCGCGGAGAACGCGGCGGCCTTCATCGCGAAGCACCGCGACCAGCCCTTCTTCCTCAACGTGTGGCTGCACGAGACCCACACGCCCCACGCCCCGAGTCCCGCCGCCGCCGCCCAGTGGGCGCACCTCGACGAGCAGCGCCGCGTCTACGCCGCCGTGGTGACCGACGGTGACAACGCGGTCGGCCGGATCCTCGAGGCCCTGCGCGCCGCCGGCGTGGCCGACCGGACGCTGGTGCTCTTCTCGAGCGACAACGGCCCCGAGAGCACCGGCCGCACCCCGCGCCCGGCCTACACCGAGGGCGACTCCGGCGTGACCGGCTACGACACCTACTACAGCGTGGGCGAGACCGGCGGCCTGCGCGGCCGGAAGCGGAGTCTGTTCGAGGGCGGCGTGCGCGTCCCGTTCCTTGTGCGCTGGCCGGGCCGCGCGCCCGCGGGCGTCCGCGACGAGACGACGGTGTTCACGGCGGTCGACCTTCTGCCCACCCTGTGCGCCGCGGCCGGCGTGACCCTGCCGGACGATTACCGCGGGGACGGCGAGAACCTGCTGCCCGCGCTGCTCGGCGAACCGGTCGCCCGCACGCGCCCCGTGTTCTGGGAATGGCGGGGCAACCAGACCGAACCCGACTGGTGGCCGCGCTTCGCCGTGCGCGACGGCGGTTGGAAGCTGCTCCTCACCGCGGACGCCGGGCGCGTCTCGCTGCACCGGTTGCCCGAGGACCGGGCCGAGGCGCAGGATGTCGCCGCGGAAAATCCCGCCATCGTCGCCCGCCTGAGTCGCCTCGCGCTCGACTGGCGCGCCACCTTGCCCTCCGCGCCCCCGGCCGACTGTTTCGCGCCCGCGGATCAGGTCGCGCCGCCCTCGGAGGCCGGGAAGAAGGCCCCGGTCCGCAAGGGCAAGGCGGGGCAGCCCTGAGCCGGCCCGCGTTCCCGGAGATGCCCGCCGTCCTCCCGCCGCCGGACCTCGAGGCTTACCTCGCGCGCATCGGGTACGCGGGTCCGCGGGCCGCGACGGCGGACGTGCTCACGGCGATCCACGCGGCGCACGCGGGGACGATCCCGTTCGAGAACCTCGACATTCTGCTCGGCCGGACCATCGCGACCGACCTACCGGCGATCACCCGCAAACTCGTCCACGACCGGCGCGGCGGCTACTGCTTCGAACAAAACGCCCTGCTCGGCGCGGCGCTGCGGGCGCTCGGTTTCACCGTCGCGCCGCTCCTGGGCCGCGTGCGTTGGCAGGTGCCGGCGGACGTCGCGACGCCGCTGGTCCACCAAGTGCTGCTGGTTGGGACAGCTGACGCGGGTCCGCGGCTGGCAGACGTCGGCTTCGGCAGTATGTCGCTCACGCGGCCGCTGCGGCTCGTCGAGGACGAGGAGCAGCCCTCCGGCCTGGAGCCGCGGCGCCTCGTCCGGCGCGGCCCGTTGCTGGCGCACCAGGCGCGGCTGGGCGAGACGTGGGGGGACGTCTACACCTTCGTGCCGGAGCCGGTCGCGGACGTGGATTTGGAGTTGGGTAACTGGTACGCGTGCGCTCATCCGGACTCCGCGTTCCGCCACCAGCTGCGGGCGTCGCTTACCCTCCCGGACCGGCGGCATACGTTGCTCAACCGCGACCTGACCGTGCGCCACGCGGAAGGGCGGGTGGAACGCCACGTGATCGCGGAGGCGGACGAGTTGCTCGCCGTGTTGGCGAGTCACTTCGGGCTGCATTTCCCGGCTGGCACGCGCTTCGCGCTGCGCGCGGACGTGCCGTGGCCGACCTGACACCGCTCAGCGGCCGAGGGCGTCGAGCACGATCCCGGGGGTGAGCAGTTCGGGGAGGAGGATCGGTTCCGCGCGGCCGGGCTGCCAGATCACGTTGAACGGCACGGCGGAGCGCTGGTAACGCGCGAGCTCCGCGGTGATGCGCGGGTCGCGGTTGGTCCAGTCGGCGCGCAGCGTCGCAACCCGGCGCGCCGCAAACACTCGGCGCACTTCCGCCGAACCGAACACGAGGCGCTTGTTGGTCTGGCAGGTGGCGCACCAGCGGGCGGTGAAGTCGACGTAGATCACCCGGCCCTCGGCGCGCAGCCGTTCCACCGCTTCGGGGCTCCACGCCTCCCAAGTCACGTCGGCCGTGCCGGCGCCCGGAGCGGGGACAGCTCGCGGCCAACCGAACCAGAGCGACAGCGTGCCCCCGACAATTACGGCCGCCATCGCCGCGCGGGGCCGCCGTGGGCGGGCCTCAGGCGCCGTCCAACGTCCGTACAGCCAGACCGCGAAGGCCACGACAACGAGGCTCAGCAGCAAGTGCAGGAACCCCTCCTCGCTGGTCTGCGCCGCCAGCACCCACACCAGGTAGCCCACCGTGCCGTAGAGCGGGAAGGCCATCAGCTGCTTGAATGTCTCCATCCACGCCCCCGGCCGCGGCAGGAACCGCACGAGGTCCGGGAACGCCGAAAAGCCGAGGTAGGGCGCCGACAACCCGACGCCGATCGCGGTGAAGAGCAAAAACGACTCCAGCGGCGGCACCGTCAGAGCGGCGCCCAGCGCAGGGGCGAGGAACGGCGCGCTGCAGGGCGTTGCGACGACGGTCGCGAGCACGCCCGTAAAGAAGGACCCGCCGAAGCCGCCCTTTGACTGGAGGTCGCCGCCCACCGCGGTGGCCGCGAGGCCGAATTCGAAGAGGCCGCTCAGGTTGAGCGCGAACACCAGCAGCAGCACGGCGAGGCCGTAGACGAACGGCGCGGACTGCAGCTGGAAACCCCAGCCCAGCTGGTCTCCACCCGCCCGCAGCAGCGCGAGCGCACCCGCCAAGGTCCAAAACGAAACCAACACCCCCGCGGTGAACACGAGCCCGTGCATCGCAACCCGCGCCCGCTGCCGCCCGGCCTGCTCGACAAACCCGAGCACCTTCAGGCCAAGGACCGGAAACACGCAGGGCATCAGGTTGAGGATGAGGCCGCCGACGAAGGCGAGGAACAGCGTCCCGGCTAACGGGGCGGCAGCGGGCGCGGCGGGCGTGCTCGCGTTGCCGGCGGACTTGCTTCCGTCCGGCGCGGCCGCGGCGACCAGCGGGGCATCGACCGTCAGGCCGGGCAACGTACCGTCGGCGCGGAACCCGTTCGCCGCGGTGAGCACGCCGGTGAGCCGCGCCACGTCCGGGGGCGTGGTCGGATCCAGTTTCAGCGCCAAGGTAAAGCCGCCCCCGGGGGCGGGCGTCACCGCCTGGTCCACATCGTACACCACTCGGTTATCGGCGTCAAAGAAGCGCAGCGCGCCCGGATCCCGCGGCGCGCCCGGGCCGGCCGGGAAAACCGTGAGCCGCACCGCGGCGCCCTCGCGCACGGCGGCGACGCGCCAGCCGTCGTCCGTGCGGGGCAGGCGCGCCAGGGTCTCGGCGAGGCGCGGGCCCCACTGGGGGTCCGCCGCCGGCGTGGCGCCAGCCACGGGGAGGGTGAGACTGACCGCCGCGCCGCCGGGCACGCAGATCGTCTCGCACATCAGCCAGTCCGCCTTCGCCTTCAACTCGACGGCGAAACCCTCGAGCGTGGCGGGTGGCGTGAGAACCACCGGGAGCAGAAGGTCCCCCTCGTAGCCGTGACCGACGATGTTGCCCGTCTTGTCGCGGAGGAGGAGCGGCGCGGGCCAGAGGATCGGTCCGGCGGTCCAGCCGGGGGGCAATTGCCAAGCGAGCGTGGTGGGCAGGCCGGTGCCCGGGTTGAGCCAGTAGGTGTGCCAGTGTGGGTCGTGCTGCAGCCGGAGGGCGACGGTCACGGGCCGGCCGGCCTGCACGGCGGTCTCGGCGGCGACGAGTGAGCCCTTCACGGGCGAGGGGGCGGCCCCGCGGAGCCCGGGCGCCAGCGCGGCGGCAAGGGCAACCAGCAGGAGCAGCAAGAGGCGGAGCGACGGCATTGCCCCAATCCTGCCGAAGCTGGGCGGCGGGGCAAATCCGGATCGCGGCCTAGCGCGCCGGCCGCGGGGTGGGCTTTGACTCCGGGCGCGGGCCGCGCTCAATCGGCCGATGACCCGTCTCCGCCGTCTCCTGTCCGCGGGCCTCGCCGCCGCGCTTGTCTGCGTCGCCGCCGCCGCGGCCAGCGCCCCCGCTCGCCGCCCCCTGCTCCCGCAGGACCTCTGGGCGCTCCAGCGCCTCGGCAGCCCCGCGCTTTCGCCCGATGGCCGTCAGGTCGTGTTCACCGTTCAGGAGTGGTCCGTGGAGCGCAATCAGGCCACCACCCAACTCTGGCTGGCGGACGTCGCCGGCGGCGCTCCGCGGCGCCTGACCACCGCGCGGGCCGCGGACGGTTCCCCGGTATGGAGTCCCGATGGCACCCGGATCGCCTTCACCTCGAAGCGCGGCGACGACGAGAGTTCCGCCCTTTACCTGCTGCGGCTCGACGGTGGTGAGCCGGAGCGCGTGCTCGAGCTGCCCTACGGCGTCTCGTCCCCGCGTTGGCTGCCCGACGGTAAGGGCCTCGTCGTCATCACGCGGGTGATCCCGGAACTGGCGGGCAAGCTGCAGGCCACGGACCTCGCCGCGCTCCGGCAGGAGCAG
>CAIOTK010000328.1 GCA_903861185.1 uncultured Opitutia bacterium
CGCGAAGCCCGACGCCGAGCGCGATCCCCAATTCCAAGAACGCAACTGGCCCCGCCTCCGCGAGAGCCTCGAGCGGCTCCAGCGCAGCCTCGACCGCCGCGCGGACCGCGCGCTCCTCGCCTACCACCTTGAATCCATTGCAAAGCTGCCCGCGGACGCCCGCCTCACCGTGCTCGATCGCCTCGTAGGCCTGACGCCCGGCCAGGAGCCTGCCGCCGCTACGGCTGCCATCACGGCCTGGGTCGACCGGCAGGTCAGCGCCTCGCGCCTCTACGACCGGGACTTCCGCCTCGGCCTGTTCGCGCAGGACCCCACCGCGCTCGCCGCGGCCGCTGATCCCCTGCTGCAGCTCGCGGCGGAGCTGTTCCCCGTGCAAGAGCAGGTGCGCACCGAGGCCAAGGACTTCAGCGGTCGCCTCGCCCGCCTCAGCCCCGTCCACGCCGCGGCCGTGCTGGCCCACGCCGGCGGCCGCTCGGCTCCGGACGCCAACGGCACCCTCCGGGTGACCTTCGGCACCGTCAAGGGCGTCGAGAGCCGCGATGGCCTCTTCTACCTACCGCAGACCACCCTCCGCGGCGTGGCGGCCAAAGCCACCGGCACCGGCGATTTCCACACCCCCGCCACGCAGCTCGCCGCCATCACGGCCCTCCGCGCGAGCGCCACCTCCCCTTACGTGGACCCGCGGCTCAAGGACGTCCCGGTAAATTTCCTTTCCAACGTCGACACCACCGGCGGCAACTCGGGCTCCCCCACCCTCAACGCCCGCGGCGAGCTCGTGGGGCTGCTCTTCGATGGGACCTACGACACCGTGGCCTCGGACTACTTTCACGACCGCGAGCGGACCCGCAGCATCCACTGCGATTCCCGTTACCTCCTTTGGGTCCTGACGGCAGTCGAGCGCGCGGAGGAGCTCCTGCGCGAATTGACCCTCGCGCCCTGAAGCCCAGCGCGCCCCGGCGCCGGTGGCCGGGGCGGACGCTGGCGCCGCAGTTGGGCGGTCTGCCCGGCCAGCGCCCGGCTCAGCGCCGGAAGGACTTCGTGAAGTCCTCCGCCACCTGCTGGACGACCTTCTTCTCGTGGCGGGAGTTGGCAATGAGCTCGTTGAGCTTCCCTTCCCACGCCGCGCTGTCCATCGGCAGCTCGACGTTCTGACCCAACAGCGAGGAGTAGAGGAGCACGTTGGCCAGCTCGACGGAGCCCATCCCGTCGGCGCCGGGGGCGATGAGCGGGGTGCCGTCCAGAATCGAGTCGACGAAGTTCTGGATCAGCGTGCAGTGGGCGTTCGGGGCGTTGTCGAAGGGGATCTCGACGTTCCAGACCTCGGGCTTGGCGAAGCCGCTCTTGGAGGCCTTGGAGAACTGGACCATATCCGCGTCGTTGCGGGTGAAGTGGATCTTGTTGTTCTCAAGGACGACTTTACCGCGAGTGCCGCAGAGCTCGAAGCGGTTGGTGCCGGGAGCCTCGCCGGTGGACGAGATGAACACGCCGGTGGCGCCGTTGGCCCACTCGAGGTACGTGGTGATGTTGTCCTCAACCTCGATGTTGTGGAAGCGGCCGAGCTGGCAAAAGCCGCGAACGCGGGCGGGCATCCCGCAGAGCCACTGGAGCATATCGAGCTGGTGGAGGCACTGGTTGAGGAGGACGCCGCCGCCCTCGCCCTTCCAAGTGGCCCGCCACCCGCCGCTCGCGTAGTAGGCCTCGGTGCGGAACCAGTCGGTGATGATCCAATTCATCCGCACCAACTCGCCGAGCTCGCCGCCCTGAATCAGCTGGCGGAGCTTGAGGTAGCGGGGCTCGACCCGCATCTGGAACATCCCGGCGAACACCTGCTTGGGCCGCGCGGCGGCACAGGCGATGAGGCGCTCCGCGTCGGCCTTGTGGGCGGAGATCGGCTTCTCGACCATCACGTGCAGCCCATTCTGCAGGGCTTCGATACCGAGGGAGGTGTGGAGAAAGTGGGGCGTGGCGATGACCAGCGCATCGATCTCCCCGGAGCGGATCATCTCCTCGGCGCTGGTGAAGGTCTTCAGCCCCGGACGGCCCTTGTAGGCCTCGAGACCGGGCGCGAAGGCGTCGCTCACGGCGGCGAGGGTGCAGCGGGACACCTTGTTCTCCAGCAGGTAGCCGGCGTGGAACCGCCCGATGTTGCCCAGACCGACAATGCCGAGACGTACGTTTTTCATAGGAGGAAAAGGGGGCCGGACTATCCGCGGAGGGAAATTGCCGCGGCAACCACATTCTCGGGTCGCCCCGGGGCGCGGGAGCCTCCCGGCGGCCGTCACCCCCCATCAGCGGCGAAACGGCGCCGTCAGGGCTGGGGGCAAAGCCGGCGTCGCCCCGCGTTGCGTGCACACGAAGGCCGCGACCGCGGTTGCCCGCTCAAGGATCGTCGCCGGCGCCCACCCACGCAGCAGCCCAAGGGCAAAGGCCGCCGTGAACGCGTCCCCCGCGCCCACGGTGTCCGCCACCTCGACTCGCACGCCCGGATGCTCCGCCCAGCCCCCGTCGACGAGGGCTAGGCTGCCGCGCTCGCCCCGGGTGTGGATCACCGCCCGTAGGCGGTACGCCGCCGCCAGGGCAGCCAGCGCTGGACGCTCCCCAGCGGGCAACCCCAGCTGCGCGACCAGCACCGGCAGCTCGGTCTCGTTCACCTTAAGCACGCTCGCGCGCGCCAAGGACGAGCGGATGACCTCCTCGGAATGGTAATGCTGCCGGAGATTGACGTCGAAGATCCGCAGCGCCGTGGCCGGGGTGGCGTCCAGCAGCGCCGCGATGGCCGCCCGCGCCCCGGGGGTCCGCTGCGCCAGCGAGCCGAAGCAGACCGCGTCCGCCGCGGCCACGGCAGCTAGGCCTGCGGGCCCGGCCTGGAGGCAGTCCCACGCCACGCCCTCGTGGATCGTGTAACGCGGATGGCCGCCGGCCTCCATCGCCACGGTGACCGTCCCGGTGGGCGCAGCGGGATCCACGTCAATCGCGTCGATGGGCAGGCCGAGTTCCCGCAGGCGAGCGAGGAGGGCGCGCCCCGGCTCGTCGTTGCCCACCCGGGAGACCACGCGGGCCTCGGCCCCGAGGGCGGCCGCGTGGTAGGCGAAATTCGCGGGGGCGCCCCCGAGGAGCCGCCCCGAGGGGAGCAGGTCCCAGAGGACCTCCCCGAGGCCGACGCAGCGCAGCGGCATAGGCAGACCGGCGGGGAATTACTCTTTTTCCGCCTCGGGCTTGGGTTCCGGCAGCAGCTGCGTGAGCAGCGCCCCGGCGAGCACGTAAACCCCCGCGACGCACGCGCCCACGATCGCGACCCGCGCAGGGTCAGGCTTGTCGGAGGCGGAGAGGGTGAGCGTGATCCAAGCGGCGGCGGTACCGATGACGCGCCCGCCAATGTTGGCCGCGAAGCTCTCACCGGTGCCGCGCAGGTGGACCGGGAACACCAGCGGGATGTAGTTCCCCCAGAAGCTGAACTGGGCCACGGTGAGGAAGCCGGCGATGAAGATGCCGAGCTTGATCGGCGTGAGGCTGTCCGGGTCCCCGAGCTGGGTGGAGACCCACCAGAAGTAGAGTGGCACGAAGAGCAGGGCCGGGATCTGGAAGAGGCGGAGCAGCGTGCGCCGGGAAACGATGGCGACGGCGAGCATCGCGAGGGCGAAGCGGCCGGCGAGGCCGCCGATCTCCTGCCAGAGCGTAACCCCGGCCACCAGCTGGTCGCTGGCGTTGCCGGCCGCTTGGCGCTGCTCGCGCTGCGCGACCGGGTCGGGCTTGCCCGCGGCCTTCGCGGCAGCCAAGGCGGCGCCGCCCTTTTCCTTCGCCGCCGCGACCACGGCCGCGTGCCCGGCCTCCGCGGGCGTACCGAGGCGCTGGGCACCGAGGATCTGCGGGAGCTGCTGGATCGCGCCGAACGCGATGCCGTAGCTGGAGGCGAACACCAGCGTGGTGAGGATGGTGGTCTTGCGCAGCTCAGGCGAGAAGAGGGCGGCGATGCTCGGGCGGCGGAGGGTGCCGCTCTCGCGCTTGCGCTGCCAGATGGGGGACTCCGGCAGGAAGGGCCGGATAAGGATCAGGGGCAGCGCCGGGAAGACGCCCGAGATCAGGGTGTAGCGCCACGCCTCGTGGTTGCCGTGAATCGCGGGCAGATCGGCCGCCCACTTCGCCGCGAGGATATTGGCCCCGGCCACGAGCAGGCCGCCGAAGGAGGAGAACGCCTGCGTGTAGCCGAGCACCTTCTCGCGCTGGACCGGATCGGTAAACAGTTCCGCCAGCCACGCGACCGCCGCCACAAACTCCACGCACACCCCGATGAAAACGAGGCAGCGGTAGAACAGCAGCTGTTCCAGCGAGGTCGCAAATCCGGCGGCGAACGCGGCAAAGGCATACAGCAAAATGCTGAAAGTCAGCACCCGCCGCCGGCCCAGCAGGTCCGTGAGGTAACCGCCCAGCAGGCCGAACACGCCGCCCGCGATCGCCGGCACGAAGAACAGGGTCCGCGCCCACTTCACGTACTCCTCCCCACCGGGCGACCACAGCGCCGCCGCCCGCGCCCGCTCCATCCCACCCGCCACCAACTGCTCCACCAGCGGCGCACTCAGCGAGGCCATCGCCGGCTTGATGATCAGCGGCAGCATCAGCAGCTCGTAAATATCAAAGGCGAAGCCGATCGCGGCGATCACGCAGATAAGCCACGCGGTGCGGTTCAGCGGACTGGGGGCAGAGGCGCTGGGGTTCATGGGTGGGCGCACGCTGCGGACAAGCCCGGCGCCACTCAAGCGGGGAAACGGTTTTCTCCGGCGATTCCCCTCCGTCGCATTTGACCCCAGCTCCCGGCACCCCACGCTCCGCCCACCCACCGCCGCCGATGCACCCCGCCTCCCTCCTGCTCGCCCTCGCCACCTTCGCCCCCGCCCTCGCCGCCGCGACTCCCCACTGGCCCGTCTGGCGCGGCCCGGCCAACGACGGCACGGCCCCCGGCGCCACCCCACCCCTCATCTGGAGCGAATCCCGCAACGTCGCTTGGAAAATCCCCGTCTCGGGCCTCGGGTTCTCCACCCCCATCGTCTGGGGCGACCGGCTCTACCTCCTCACCGCCGTCGAGACGACCGAGGAAGGCCCCGCCCGCCCCGCCCCCACCGAGCCGCCCCCCCCGCCCCCGGGCAAGGGCCCCGGCCGCGACGGCAAGGGCAAGCGCGGCGGCCCCCCAGGCTTCGGCGGCGGCCCCAACCCCACCCGTTTCCACGAGTTCATCGTCCTCGCCCTCGACCGCGCCACCGGCGCCACGGTCTGGCAACGCACCGCCCGCCGCGAGGTCCCCCACGAGGGCAAACACGCCACCAACAGCTTCGCCTCCGCCTCCCCCGTCACCGACGGCTCCCGCCTCTACGCCTCCTTCGGGTCCCGCGGGATCTATTGCTACGACCTCCAGGGCAACCAGGTCTGGGAAAAGGACCTCGGCGATATGCGCACCCGCGGCACGTTCGGCGAAGGCGCTTCCCCGGCCCTCGCCGGAGACACGCTCCTCGTGACTTGGGACCACGAGGATAACTCGTTCATCGTCGGGCTCGACGCCCGTACCGGGGCCGAACGCTGGCGCCGGCCCCGCGAGGAACGCTCCTCCTGGTCGACCCCCGTCATTGTCACGGTCGACGGGCGCCTGCAGGCCATCGTCGCCGCCGCCGGCCGCACCCGGAGCTACGATCCCGCGACGGGCGAGGTGATTTGGGAGGCCGCCGGGCTGACCGAGAACGTGATCCCCACGCCGGTGATCGGCCACGGGATGGTTTACCTCGCGAGCGGCTTCCGCGGCAACGCGATCCAAGCCGTGAAGCTGACCGCGCGCGGGGACGTCACGGACACGCCCGCCGTAGTCTGGAGCGCGCGCAAGAGCGCCCCCTATGTGCCCTCGCCCGTGCTCTCGGGCGAGCGACTCTACGTGGGTAAAAGCAACGACGCCTTCCTCTCCTGCCTCAACGCGCTCACGGGCGAGGTGCACTACCAAGACCAGCGCCTCGAGGGCGTTCGCGGGCTCTACGCCTCCCCGGTCGCGGCGCGCGGGCACGTGTTCATCGTGGGCCGCGAGGGCACGACCTTGGTGATCCGCGATGCCGCGCGGTACGAGGTAGTCTCGTCGAATGTCCTCGACGATCGCTTCGACGCCTCGCCGGTGATGCTCGGGGGCGACCTCTACCTGCGCGGCCACCGCCACCTGTACTGCCTGCGCGAGGGCTAAGGCCCGGATCCGCCCCATGCCCACCTGGCTGCGCCGCCTCCGCCCCCTGCGCCTCGCCCTGCGCGAGGCCGCGGGCGCGCGCCGCCTCCACCGGGACGAGAACGCCCCCGCCCGCCAAGACCGGACCTTCGTGGACCTGGTGCCCCACCTCGCCCGCGCTTCGCATTGGGCCGCCGCCGGCCTCGAAGCCGGAATCGATTACGCCACCTTCCGGCGCCGGCTGCCGCTCACCACCCCGACCGCCCTCGCCCCGCAGGTCGACCGGATGCGCCGCGGCGAGACCGGCGTGCTCTGGCCCGGCCCCTGCACCCGCTTCGTCCGCTCCGCCGGCACGGCCACGGGCGAAGCTCGCGTGCTCCCGGTGACGGATGCCCTGGGCGAACACTTCCGGCACGCCCACGAAACGGTACTCCTCCACGCCCGACTCTGGTCCGGCCGCCACGGGCTTCTCGCGGCACCCCATCTGTTCCTCGGCGCCGCACCCACCACCGCGGATGCCATCCCGCCGGGGCCCGCCGCGGATCCGTTCACCCTCTTCAGCGCGACCGCGGCCGCCGCCGAGGCCGGCCACCGCTTCCTGCCCGGCCCCACCCCCGCGACCGCCACCACCTGGGGCGATCGCCTCGACGCGGCCGCGGCCGTGGCCGCCACTTGGCCGCACCCCGCGGGGCTGCTCGTCGGCCTCCCAGACCAATTGGCTGCCTTCGGTCAACGGGTCCTCGCTCACGCCGCCCGCGCCGGTCGTCCGGCCCGGCACCTCCGCGAGCTCTGGCCAGACCTCATCGGCTGCCTCCATACCGGCCAGCCCCTCGCCCCCTGCGCCGCCGAACTCCGCGCCGTGCTCGGCCCCGGTTCGCTCCTGCAGGAGGTCCACGCCGCAGTCGAAGGCCTGTACGCCTGCCAGGACAGTCCCCGGCCCGAGGACGGTCTCCGCCTGCTCACCGGCAGCGGGCTCTTTTTCGAGTTCCTGCCTTGGGCCGATTACGATCCCGCCCTCCCCGCCTCGCTGGGCACCCGCGCGCTGCCCCTCGAGGAGGTGCGCCCCGGCGTCGATTACGCTCTGGTCGTCACCACCCCCGGCGGGCTCGTCCGCACCCTGGTGGGAGACCTCGTGCGCTTCACGAGCGTGGAGCCCCCGCGACTGCTCCCGACGGGCCGGATCGAGCACCAACTGACCCGCTTCGGCGAGGAGGTCTCCGAACGGGACCTCACCACCTGCCTCGCCGGAGTCTGCACCCGCCACGGCTGGACCTTGGTCCAGTTCCACGTCGCCACCCGGGTCGACGAAGCCGCCGCCGCCGGGCTCGCCCGGGGCCACCACGAGTGGTGGGTGGAACTTCGCGCCGGTACCGTCGCCACCCCCACCGGCCCCCACCTAGCTCAGGAACTCGATGCCGCCCTGCAGGGGCTCAATCCCGGCTACGCCGCCCGCCGCCGCACCGGCAAGATCTCCGCCCCCGTCGTCCGCCTCGTGATGCCCGGCGTCTTCGCCACTTGGCTGCGCGCCGAGGGCCGGGAAGGCGGCCTCCACCGCGTGCCACGGTCCGCCAACGACCTCCGCTGCGCGGCCCCGCTCGCCCGGCTCACCCATTTCGCCGACTGAGCCCCGCCCGGGATCGATGCAAAGGTTTCATCCTGCCATCGCGGCGCTGGCACGGCGGCTGCTTTACCCAAGCGTCACCCATGCAGGGTTTGGGTGACACTGGTCCGGCCGAAAGGCCGGAAAAGCAGAAAAAACTGGGGCCGGCGTTAAGGGGTTATCGCCGGCCCCTTCTGCTGTCCGGATGCGGCGGTCGCCGCCCGGGCGCGGGTTACTTCAGGATCGCGAGGATCTTCTTCTCGTACTCGGCGGCCGCCATCATCCCGACCTTCTTGTCGCGGATGAGGCCCTCGCGATCGATCAGGAAGGTAGTCGGAATGCCCTCGACCCCGCCAAAGGCCGCCACCGTGGCGTCATCGCCCATCACAATCGGGTAATTGATGCCCGCCTTGGCCAGGAAGGGCCGCACCACCCCGGGACCGGCCTGATCGAGCGAAATGCCGATGATGACGAGGCCGTCCTTGCCGTACTTCTTCGTCATTTCGATGTAGCCGGGGATCTCCTCGCGGCAGGGCGGGCACCAGGTGGCCCAGAAGTCGATCACGACCACCTTGCCCTTAAAATCGGCGAAGCGGACGGTCTTGCCGTCAACGTCCTTCAGGGTCCAGGCCGGCGCCTCGCGGAGCACCGGCAGGGAGGCGCCACCCTTGGCAGCGGCGAAGACGGCAGGCAGCGCGCACGCAAGGCCGGCGCAGGCGACGAGGGCGAGGAGGAGGCGGGGGGTCTTCATGGGAAAGAAAGGGGGAGGAAACGGGTAAGCTTCGCCGGCGCAACCGTCGGCTCAGCGCGTCGGGCCCTCCGGCAGGGTGAGGCCCAGCACCTCGATGAACTTCTTCATCGCCGGGGTGAGCACGCGCCCGCGCCGGTGCAAAATCGCCAAGGGCCGGGTGAACTCCTTCCCCTCGAAGGGGACGACCGCGAGCGTGCCCTGCTTCTGCTCCTGCGCCACGGTCGCCAGCGGAACCACCGCCACGCCGTGGTCGATCTCCACCGCCCGCTTCACGGTCTCGATGTTGTCGAACTCCATCACCGGATCGAGCTCCAGCCGGTGGTCCCGGAAGATGGCATCGACGGCCTTACGCGTCGGGATATCCGGGTCGAAACCGATGAAACGCTGCCCGGCGAGGTCCTTCACCTCCACCTTCGTCCGCCGCGCCAACGCGTGCTGCGGATGGGTGATGAGCACCAACTGGTCATCCCGGAACGGCAGGATCTCGATCTGCCGCTGCTTCACCGGGAAGGCCACCAAGCCGAAGTCCACGGAATTGTGCAGCAGGTCCTCGTACACGAGGTTCGAGCGCCGATACTCCACCCGGACGTTCACCGAGGGGAAATCGTGCAAGAACTTCTTGATGAACGGCGGCAGCTCGTGGAGGCCGATCGAGTAGATGGTCGAGATCCGGATCGTCCCGCTGATCACCTTCTTCATCTCCTGCAGCTCCGACTGCAGCTTCTCGTAATTGTGGAGGATCTCCTTCGCCGCCTCGTACACCCGCTGCCCCTCCCGCGTCAGCTGGAACTGTTTCTGGCTCCGGTCGATCAGCAGCGTCTTGAAATGCCGCTCCATCGCCCGCGCCTGCTGGCTCACCGCCGATTGGGTGATCCCATTGAGTTTCGCCGATTTCGAGAAACTCCGGGTCTCGACCAAGTCCGCGAAGATTTTGAAGTTCTCGATCTGCATGATAAGCTGGCCTTGACGACCACTGAAGCGAAGCTACCCCGCCCGCGCAAACCCTTATTAGAAACGCTTAACCCGATGACCTGTTCCTACGAGGAGTTTGCCGCCCGCGCCGATGCCATCCGCGCCCGGATCGCCGCCGCCTGCGCCCCAGCCGGCCGCGACCCCGCCACGGTCGAATTGCTGGCGGTGACCAAGACCCACCCGGTCGAGGCCGCCACCTTTGCCGCCCGCTACGGGCTCCGCGGGGTCGGTGAGAACCGCGTGCAGGAGGGCATCGCCAAACGCGCCGAGGCCCCCGACCTCCCCCTGCGCTGGGAGCTGATCGGCCACCTCCAGTCCAACAAGGCCCGCGCCGCCGCTGCTGGCTTCGACCGCATCCAGAGCGTCGACCGCGAAAAACTGCTCACCGCCCTCGACCGCGCCGCCGCCGAGGAAGGCCGCCCCCTGCCGATTCTGCTCCAAGTGAACGCCGGCCACGACCCCGCCAAGTTCGGCGCGGACCCCGCCGACGCCCCCCGCCTGCTCGACCTCGCCCTCGCTTGCGCCCACCTCCGCGTCGACGGGCTAATGACGATCGCCCCCCTCGGCCAGACCCCGGCGGAGACGCTCGAACACGCCACGCGCACGTTCCAAGCCTTGCGGGAACTGCGCGACACCCTCGCCGCCCGCACCGGCCGC
Organism: uncultured Opitutia bacterium; assembly: GCA_903861185.1. Taxonomy (GTDB): domain Bacteria; phylum Verrucomicrobiota; class Verrucomicrobiia; order Opitutales; family Opitutaceae; genus ER46. The sequence continues at coordinate 10,171 of CAIOTK010000328.1, forward strand.
CCGCTCCCGGAACTCTCGATGGGAATGACGGGCGACCTGGAGCCTGCCGTCGCCGCCGGGAGCACGCAGGTGCGCGTCGGCACCGCCCTCTACGGGACCCGCCCCGCCGGTCCCCGCCGTTGACATCCCCCGCCCTCCCGCCGTGATCCGGCGGCGATGTCCGCCGAACCCGTCCTGACCCTCGCCGACCTCGCCGCCTGGGCGCGCCCCGGCACGTCCCTCGCGGTGCTCGGCCACCCGATCAAGCACTCGGTCAGCCCGGCGATGCACAACGCCGCCCTCGCCCAACTGGCGACCGTCGATCCGCGGTACGCGGACTGGCGCTACTTCCGCTTCGAGGTCCCACCGGACGACCTCCCCCGCGCCCTCGACCTGCTCCGCGCGGCGCGTTTCCACGGGGTGAACCTAACGGTACCGCACAAGGTGATCGCCTTCGGGCGCGTGGCGCGGGTGGACGCCGCCGCGCAGCCGGCCGGCGCCGTGAACACACTGCGGCTGGAGGCCGCGGGCTGGCACGGCTTCAACACCGATGGCTTCGGGCTCGCGACGGCCATCCGCACCGAGCTGGGGCGGCCGCTGGCCGGCGCCCACGTGCTGCTGCTGGGCGCGGGCGGGGCCGCCCGCGGGGCCGCCGTCGAATGCCTCCGCCAAGGCTGCGCCTCGCTTGCGATCGCCAACCGCTCCGCCGAGAACCTGACCGCGCTGCTGGACATCCTGCGGCCACTCGCCGGCGCCATCCCCGTACGCGGGTTCGCGCCCGCGGCCCTGCCGGCGGACCTACCCGCCGGGGCCCTCGTGATCAACGCCACCAGCGCCGGGCTCCGGCCCGAAGATCCGGCCCCCGTGGACCTCGCCGCCCTGCCCCGGCCCACGGCGGTCTACGATATGATCTACAATCCGCCGCGCACGCCCCTGCTGCAGGCGGCGGCCGCCCTCGGCCTGCCCCACGCCCACGGCCTCGGGATGCTCGTCCACCAGGGCGCCAAGGCCTTGGAGCTCTGGACCGGCGTCCCCGCCCATTGCACCGCCCCGGCGATGGCCGCGGCCGCGCGGGCGGCCCTCGCTTGACTGGCGGAGGCCCGGCGGAAGACTCCCCCCGAACGCCGGCGCGCCCCACCCGATGCTGCACGAATTCTCCACCCTGCACGCCGCGCTGCCTTGGTTCTTCCCGCTCGCGGCATTCCTGTTCGGGACCTGCGTCGGCAGCTTCCTTAACGTGGTGATCCACCGACTGCCGCGGAAAGAATCCGTGGTCACCCCAGGGTCGCATTGCGGCTGCGGCCAGCCGATCCGCTGGTTCGACAACGTCCCGGTGCTCTCGTGGTTCCTCCTCCGCGGCCGGGCCCGGTGCTGCGGGCGGCCCTTCTCCTTCCGCTACCCAGCGGTCGAGCTGCTCACGGGCCTCCTCTTCGCCGCCTGCGCCCTGCGCCATTCCCCGGCAGTAGCGGCCACCGGCTGGGTCCTCCTCGCGGGGCTGATCGGCGCTAGCGGGATCGACCTGGAACACTTCGAGATCCCCGACCTATTCACGTTGGGCCTCGGCTCGACCGGGGTGGTGCTCTCGGCCTTGGTCCCGGCCCTGCACGGCCACACGGGGGACCTCGCCCTCGCCGACAGCTTCCGCGGCCTCCTGTCGGCCCTGCTCGGCCTCTGCGTGGGCTCGGGGCTGCTGCTGTGGATCGCAATGGGGGCGGAGGCGCTGCTGCGGCGCGAAGCGATGGGGTTCGGCGATGTGCTGTTTCTCGGGGCGATCGGCGCCTTCTGCGGCTGGCAGGGGGCCGTGTTCGCGCTGTTTGGGGGCGCGGTGGTCGGCGTATTCTGGTTCGGCATCGCGGCCGTCTGGACGCGCCTCGCAGGCCGTTCCGCACCCGTGGCGCTGCCAGCGCAGACGGCCGAGGGCGCCGCGACCCCGCTGGGCTTCGGGGCGCAGGTGCCCTTCGGCCCGATGCTGGCCGTGGCCGCCGCGGCCTACTTCCTCTTTTTCCGCGGCCCGGTGACTGCTTGGTTCGCCGAACTCGCAAGCATCCTCTGATCCGGCCCGCCTAGACCTCGCCGCTCCTTGGCCCCGGGATGGCTCCCGGAAGCTCGTTCACCCCCGCCTTACCCCTACCCCACCGTGCTGCTCCCGTCATCCCTCCGCCGCCGCTTCGGCCTCCTCCTCGCCCTCGCCCTCGCCGCCACCGCCGGCGCCGCCACCCCCGCGCCCACGGGCGCGATCCAGGGCCGCGTCCTCAACCCGCTCTCGGGCGAATACGTCGGCAATGCGGAGGTCCGCCTCGCCGGCACCGAACGCGTGACCTTCACCGAGAACGACGGCAGCTTCGCCTTCCCCGGCGTCCCCGCCGGCCCCGCCGCCGTCACGGTCACGTTCTCCGGCTACCCGCCCGCGACCGAAACCTTCACCGTCGCCGCCGGCCAGACCGCCGTGCGCGAGATCAACCTCGCCCCCGCCGCCGCGGGCCCGCCCCCGGTCAAGGACGGCCGCGTCCAGCTCCAGGCCTTCACCGTCTCCTCCGAGCGCGAGGGCAACGCCAAGGCCGTCCAGGCCCAGCGGCGGAATATGGACATCACCACCTCGGTCTCGTCGGACATCTTCGGCGATATCACCGACGGCAATATGGGCGAGTTTCTGAAATACCTGCCCGGCGTAGACATCGATTACGTGGAGTCCGAGGCGCGCGGGCCGCGGCTGGGCGGGATGGATGGGCAGTACGTGGGCGTGACGGTTGACGGGATGCGCACCGCGAGTGCCGACTCGAACCGGGGCGGCGGCGAGGCCTCCCGCGCCACCAGCTTCGAGAGCATCCTCATCACCGGGATCGAATCGATCGAGATCAGCCGCACCACCAGCGCCGAATCGGACGCGGACTCCCCCTCCGGCACCATCAATATGAAGACCCGGCGCGCGTTCGACCGGCGCGGCCGCGTCCTCGGCTACAACTTCAGCCTGAACTTTAACGCGGAGGAATTCACGCTCCGCAAGACCCTCGGCCCCGCCGAACGCGAGCGCTACAAGTGGCGCCCCAATGCGCAGCTGGAGTACTCGGACACCTTCCTCGACCGCCGCCTCGGCCTCATTCTCACCGCTAGCCGCGCCAACTCCTACACCGAGCAGTACTCGTTCTCCCAGGACTACAACCGCACGCCCACCGCCGCCGACCCGCGGCCACTCGTCATCCGCCAGCTCGATTTCAAGGACGGCCCGAAGATGATCTGGAAGGACGCCGTCTCGCTCGCGGCCGACTACAAGGCCGGCCCGCGCCTCGTCCTCTCCCTCAACGCGAGCTACACCTACGTCGAAGGCGAGTTCTGGAACCGGAACTTCACCTTTGTCGCGGCCAACTCGAATACGAACGTCAACAATGGCCGCGGCACGGTCGGCGGCGACGGTCTCCTCACCCTCAGCACCCGCCGCACCACGGCCAATACGGTCCCCGTAATCAACAACGGTGGCGGCACCGCGGCGGCCGAGAACTACACCCGCACCGTCTCTCCCCGTTTCGAGTACAAGCTCCCCACCCTCACCGTCGACGGCGGCTTCAACTACTCCCGCGCGGTGAACAGCTACGTTTCCCTCGAGCGCGGGATCTCCCAAGCGGAAACGCTCGCCCTCCCCGCGGACTGGACCGCCTCGCGGCCCAGCGCCGACTCCCACGAGTGGACCATCCGCCAGACCTCGGGCCCCGACCCCTTCGACCTCCGCAACTGGACCGGCGGCACCCGCGTCCAAAGCGCCAACAGCCGCTGGATCACTGAGGTCTACCTCGCCTCCGCCAACGCCCGCTGGACCTTCCCGCTGTTCGGGCGCCTGCCCGCGGTGCTCAAGTTCGGCGGCAAATGGACGGAGGAGCACCGCAAGAACAACAACTACGCGCCCTGGCAGCTCTGGCGCTACATTGGCCCCGGCGGCGACACCCTCACCGGCACCAATGCCACCACCGGCCTGCCGGTCATCACGACCAACGGCAGCTGGGCAAACTTAGGCTACCTCGCGGTCCATCCCTTCGAGACCGGCACGACGAACGCCCTCACCTTCACCAGCCTGAGCGGCGTCACCGGCAATCTGCCGCGCGCCGACCGCAAGCGCATCGGGGAGCTGTTTCAGGCGCAGCCGCAGGACTTCGTCCGTGCCGCCACGGTGGACAACTACTACACGGCGTTCATCGGCAACCGCCGCAACTTCCGGCAGACGGTGGATGCGGCCTACGTGCAGCTGGACGTGAGCCCGGTGGCCCGCTGGACGCTGCGGGGCGGCCTCCGCCTCGAGGAAACGGGGAATCGCTTCCTCGAGTACGACCCGCGCCTGCGCCGGGAAATCCTCGCCGCCGGCTACCCGGTCAACGCCGCCGGCCGCGCCACCACCATCCCCGGGCTCGAGTACCAGTATTTCAGCCAGCCCCGCGTCGCGCGGACCAGTTCCTACCGCAACACCTTCCCCTCGGTGCTCACGAAGTACCGCTTCACCCCAGAACTCGAATTCCAAGCGGGCTACAACCAGGCCATCTCGCGGCCGCCAGTCGACTCGCTCACGGGGGTCTACAATGTGGTTGAGGATGTGCAGCGGGTCGACGCGCCTAACGCCGCCCTGCAGCCGGAATATTCGAAGAACTATCAGGCGCGCCTCGCGTATTATTTCGGCCACCGCGCGCCCGGCCAGCTCACGCTCCAGCTCGCGCAGAACGACATCCGCAACCTGCGCGAGACCTTCGACTTCACGGCCTCGGAGTTCGGCGAGGAGGACCCGGACCTGCAGACCTACGTCTTCCGCACCACGCGCAACAGCACCGAGACGCGCCGCTTCCGTAACCTCGAGCTCTCCTACCAGCAGACCCTCGGCTTCCTGCCGGACCTGTTCCGCGGGACCAGCGTGAACCTCTCCTACTCCCGCACCACCGCGAGCCAGCGCCGCAATGGCCTCGCGCCGCACCGACTATCGGGCCGGCTCGGCTACGCCTACCGGCGTTTCAATGGTTCCCTCGGGGGCGTGTTCACCGACGAGCGGCCCGACGGCGTCTATGGCCGTTTCCGGGAGGCGGTACTGCAGTTCGATGCCTCCCTGAACTGGCGCCTCAACGCCTCCACCTCCCTCTATGTGCAGGGGCGCAACATCACCGGTCAGCCCCTGCGCTGGTTCGACACGCCGCCCGGCGTCGCCGAACGCCGCCAGCGGGTTCTCCGGCTCTACCAGGAATACGGCGCCAACTGGAACTTCGGGATCAAGGGCACCTTCTGATCGCCCCCCGGCCCGCGGCCGGGCTTGGCGCCGGCCCTGCGCGCGCCCACGCTGCCCCTTATGGAGATCCTGATCCTCTTGCTGGCGGCCGCGGCGGTGGGGCTGCTGGTGTTCCTCGTGCTCCGCACGCCCCGCGCCGGGGGCGACCCGGCCCTCGCCGCCCTCGCCCCCCGGCTCGAGGCCCTCGAACGCCTGCAGGAACGCGCCGAGCGCGCCCTCAAGGAGGAATTCGCCCTCAGCCGCCAAGCCACCGAAGAACAGGCCCGCGGGCTCCGCGCCGAGCTCGGGGCCACCCTCGGCCAGAGCCGCGACGCGATCGACCGCCGCCTGAGCGAGAACGCCGCCCAGCTCCAGCAGCAGCTCGAGGCCTTCGGCCGCCGCCTCACCGACTTTGGCGCGGCCGAGGCCGACACCTCCCTCAAGACCCGCGCGGAACTCGCCCAAGCCTTCCACGACCTCCGGGCCTCGCTGCAGCAACAGGCCACCGCGGCCGCTGACGTCCAGCGCCGCCAGCAAGAGGCCGCCACCGCCCAAGCGAGCGCCCTCTCCGACCGGCTCGACCGCAAGTCCGAAGAGCTGCGCGCCACCGTGGAGGGCAAACTCGCGCAACTGCAGGCCGACAACACCGCGAAGCTCGAGGAGATGCGGCGCACGGTCGACGAGAAGCTACAGGGCACCTTGGAGAAGCGCCTCGGCGAATCCTTTAAGCAGGTGAGCGAGCGCCTCGAGCAAGTGCACCAGGGCCTCGGCGAAATGCAGACCCTCGCGACCGGAGTGGGCGACCTGCGGCGGATGCTCACCAACGTAAAGACCCGCGGTACTTGGGGGGAGGTGCAGCTGGCCGCCCTCCTCGAACAGATGCTCCACCCGGGACAGTACGAGGCCAACGTCGCCCCCGTCCCCGGCTCCGCCGACCGCGTTGAGTTTGCCCTCAAATTGCCGGGCCGCGACCCGGCCGCGCTCCCGGTCTGGCTCCCCATCGACGCTAAGTTCCCCACCGAGGACTACGACCGCCTCGCGGCCGCTGCCGAACGCGGGGACGCCGAGCAGCTGGCGCTCGCCGCCAAGGCCCTCGGCGCCCGCGTCAAGGACCAGGCCCGCACCATCGCGGCCAAGTACATTTCCCCTCCGCACACCACGGACTTCGCGCTACTCTTCCTGCCCACCGAAGGCCTCTACGCCGAGGTCATCCGCCAGCCGGGGCTCGCGGAGGCGATCCAGCGCGAGCACCGGGTGATCGTCGCTGGCCCCACCACCCTCTCGGCCCTGCTCAACAGCCTGCAAGTCGGCTTCCGCACGCTCGCGATCGAGCAGCGCGCGAGCGAGGTCTGGCAGGTGCTTGGCGCGGTGAAGACGGAGTTCGGCAAGTTCGGGGACACCCTCGACGCCGTGCAACGCAAGCTTGAGGCCGCCACGAAGGAGATCGAGCGGACGGGCGTCCGCTCCCGGGCGATCGAACGCAAGCTGCGGGACGTCGAGGCGCTCCCCGCCGGCGAAGCCCAGCGGGTGCTGCCCGAGGGCCTGGCCGCCGCGGAACCCGCGGTCGAGGACCCCGCCGCGCCGCGCGCCGTGAGCTAAGGCCGAAGCCATTCGGCTTGGTGTAGCCGGGGAATCCTTCCCCGGTAAACACAGACCGAAAGCCTGACTCGCGACAGCCTTTCCCAAGCGGCCACCCATCGCGCGCGGGAACGGTGCCCGCGGCCCTTCAGCGCGCGGGCAGCAGGGCCGCCACGCTGCGCGCCACGTGTTCGGCGAGAACGGCGGAGCCCTCCGCGGTGAAATGCACGTCCTTCGGCCGGCCCAACGTCTCCATCCGGGGCGCGATGGCGGCGTTGAGGTCGTTCGTCACCACCCCGAACTCCGCCATCACGCGCGCGGCGATCGCGTTGTAGGTATCGACGCTGCCGAAGCGCCGGTTGGGCGCGAGGTTGCCGCCCAGGGGCACGGGCGTGGTCGTCGCCCAGATCAGCTTCGCCCCGGTCGCCCGCAGGCGCGTGACCAACCGCCGCAGGTTCTGCTCGTAGACCTCGGGCGGCGCGTGGCGCACCCCCTCGGGCGGCAGCTTCGCGTCGTGCAGGCCCCAGTTGAAATGGATCACGTCCCACTTCCCCGCGCCGAGCCACCCGTCGAGCTTGGTCAGCGTGTACCCGGCGGAACTGCAGTTGCCCGGCGGACGGTGGACATTCGCCCGGCCGCGCAGCGCCTCGCGCACCGGCAGCGTGTAGCCGATCGAGATCGAATCGCCGAGCAACAGCACCCGCGGCAGGCCGGGAACATCCACGATCGGCGCCAGCGCAGGGTCCGGCGCACGGCGCACGGGCGCGGCCTCGGCCGCCCCTAAACCTAGGCCCGCCGCGAGCCAAGCGACGAGGCAACAAGCGCGGCAAAGCAAAAGCAGTCGGGACATAAGGGGAGAGGGAATCAGAGCTCGCGGACGACGACCCCAGCCAAGAAGCGGCGCCCGCCGCTGACAAGGGCGGACCTCGCACCCTAAGGGGTCAGGCCGTGAATCGCTAGCAGCGGGATGGAGGGAGGAGCCAGAGCCCGCCAAAACTAACAATTCACGGCCTGACCCCTTGTGGGCAAGAGCGTCGCAACACGCAACCAGTAGACCCCTGGTTTGATCCGCCCCTACGGCGCGGGGCCCGGCGCCTTCCGCTTGCCCTTCCGCTCCCGGACGGGCTCAGCGGCTTTCTCCGCCTTGGGCGGCCGCGGATCCTCCGCGGAAACCAAGTAGTCAGTCGGCGGCTGCCGCACGGGCTGCTCCAACCGGCCCCGGTGCACCTCCAGCAGGCTGAAGCTATCGTCCTGCTCGTCCGTGTTCACCAACACGAAGTCAGCGCCCCGGGCGCCCCCCTGACGCAGAACGGCATCCTCCACCGTGACGGTCTCGTGATGCCATTGCCGGTCACCCTTTCCCTGGACGGCGAGCGCGGTCTTCATCCCGGCCGAGCCCGCATCGTAGTCGAGCCGCCAGGTTGATCCCGCCGTGCCGTCGTACCAGACCACCGTCATCGACATCACCTTGGCCTCATTGCCCTGCGAGAACCCATCGTGCAGCTTGAAATACAAGGCATTGCGGCCGGTGGCATGCTCGAAGCCGCGGGCGAACCGCGAGTAGATGGAGGAGGTCTTCGTGATCGCCCCCCCGACCCGCCAGCGGGGAACCGAGGTCGCATCCGCGTCGATCTGGGAGAGGAAACGCCCGTAATTGTCGGGCCAGATGTCCCATCCCACGTCGTTGAAGCCGCGCTGGGTATCGCGTTGCCGGACTTGCCCCAGCAGCAGGGCATTCCGGTCATCGACCGCGGCGCCATACTTCGCGTGGGCCGCGACGATCTTTTCCATCCGGGCGAGGTTGCCCGGCGTGGCCGGACCGAACTCCGCCTCCGGGTACGCCGCCGTGTCGGCGGCATCGAGGCCCTTGTGCAGGGCGCAGAAAGCCCCGGTGGCGCTCTCCGGTCGGATCTGCCCCGCATAGCGATTGAAGAAGTGGAAGGCGTAGTCGAAGCCCTGCTCCCGACAGGCCTCCATCGCGGCGGAGGAGATGTCCCAGATGCTCTGACCGCTCTGCAGGCCGGTCAGGGCGCCCCAATAGAAACTGAGCGGGACGTTCAGCTGGTACCACGCGCGCCGCCAAGTCTGGTCCATCTCGGAACGGGCGAACAGCGGCGTTCCCGCCGCGGCCACCAGCCGCGGCTCCCAAGTTCGAATCTTGCTCCGCTCGCCGCTCAGGTGGTGTCCGCGGCCGCTGCCGGCGATCTTGATCCCCACGCCGCCAAGGGCGTTGGCCATCACCCAATTCCACTCGACGCCATAGCCGCGCCCAGCGGGCGTATCCTCGTCCGGGGCGACGTGATTGAACAGGAGGCTGATCTTGGATTCGTCGGGGGCCCGCTGGAAAGTCTGCACGAACACGTCGAAAGCCCACAGGCGAAACTCCCGCCACTCCCGGGACCGAACCGGCAATTCGTACCGCGGCTCGATCGCCGCGCCCTTGTAGGCACACTCATCTCCAGTGCAGCCGGTCTTCACCTGGATGAACGCGATGCGCTCCTGCTGCTCGCGGGGGTATTGGCGGATATGTTTCCCGAATTCCGTGATCAGTCGCTGGAAGAACGCGCGGTAGGCCGCGGAGGGATAGAAGGGGTAGACCGGCCAACTGTCGTGCATCTGCCCGTCGGTCTTTACGGCGGGAACACCCTGCGTGTAGATCCAGTCAGGCGCCTCCGGGCCGACGCCCAGCGAAAGGTAAATGAACTGATCCCGCGCGACGGCGCGCTCCATCGCGGCATCCAAAGCGCTCCAATCAAACACCCCGGGCACCCGCTCGAGCTCCGCCCACGTCTGGTTGAACGCGAGGCCCTTTAGGAACGGATACTCCTTGGGATCATACGCGCTGCCCCGGTCCCAGACGCCGAACGAATTGGCCGGGGGGATGCCGCGCAGCGCACTCAGGGTGCCTAGCCCGAGCAGTCCCACGATCAGGAAGGCGCAAGGGGAACGGGTGACCTGACGAAAGGCGACGTGCATAAGGGGGGCCGAGAATGAACCGCGCTCGAGAGGACGACGCTAACCGGTGCTAAGTTGCAGCGGGCGACCTCGCACCCTAAGGGGTCAGGCCGTGAATCGCTAGCAGCGGGATGGCGGGAGGAACCAGAGCCCGCCAAAATTAACAATTCACGGCCTGACCCCTTGTGGGCAAGAGCAGCGGGAAGCGTTCTCGTCCCGCCGCCCGGGGCGACGCGCCCCAGCTACATCGATCCGCTGCACCCCGTAGGCCGAAACCATTCGGCTCGGTGTAGCCGGGGGCGCGTCGCCCCGGGGCTCCACCGGCCGACCCACCACCGCCTGCTTCCCCACCCTGATCCAAGCCTCGTCCTTCGCCTCTCGCACCTACATCCTTCGGTTATCCTTCGGTCATTCTTCGGTTATTTCAACACTTTACGTCAGCTCTCCCTCTAAGGACCGAACGGCAACCGAAGGATAACCGAAGGATGTAGCTAGGCACACTGGAGGCACACCGCACGAGCAAGCCTCCGCCCCGGGCACGGCGCAGCCCGAACTCCCCCCGCTGCGGGAGGGCCACTGGGCGCGGAAATCAACCCGCCTCAGTTGTGCTCGATCCGGTCGTCCGGCAGGTCGCCCTGCAGCTTCCGCCGCAGCCGCAACGCCTCAATTTCCCGGCGCAAGACCCCGCCCAACAACGCCAACCGCCGATGCACGTCGAGGGTCTCCAGCAGCCGCTGCCGCAGGTCCGCGTCATCACACAGGCTGGACGCCGCGATGTCCACGAACGCCTCGGGGTCATCGACGGTCTTGAGGAAGGCGGCCATCTCCCCCTCGCCCTTACCGGCCAGGCGCAACTTGACCCCAATCAGCCGGGACAACTCCCGGCGGAGGGCCTCATTGGCTTCCGCAGTCGCGCCCGCCTCACTCGCTAGGGCCCGGATCTGAATCCGGCGGTACGGCTCGTCCTGGGTGATCGCCACCACCTCGGCGCGGCACAGGCCTTGCAGGAGCAAATTGGAGGTGCCGTCCGCGTTGCGCTGGCAGGCCCGCACAATGCCCACCGCGGCCACCCGGTGCGGCGGCTCGAAGTCCCCCGCCTCCGCCCGGCGCACATCGAGCCCGACCACCGCGAACAGGCGATCTCCCGCCAACACATCCCGCAACATCGCCCGGTAACGCGGCTCGAAAATATGGAGCGGCATCAGCGCCTGCGGAAACAGCGTCGCCTCCGCCAAGGTCATCACCGGCACTTCGTCGGGCAGCGTGATCTCCATCTCCATAAGCCAGACCGTAACGGGAGTTGCGGGAGATTCAACTGAGACAGCACGCCCACCCCGTGCGCACTGGGACAGCCGGGATGGGCCAAACTGGCCCAGCGGGCCCTCCTCGGGCGGGGCCAGAAGGCGGGTCGGAATTTTTTAACCCACTGGGGAAAAGTATTTTGAGAAATCCTTGCGCCCCAAGGCACATCGTTTGCTTATGGGCGAGCATGAGCCGTATTCTTGGCATCGATCTGGGCACGACCAATTCCTGCATGGCGGTGATGGAGGGCGGTGAACCCGTCGTCATCCCGAATGCGGAGGGCGCCCGTACGACCCCGTCGGTGGTGGCCTTCACGAAGACCGGCGAGCGGCTGGTCGGCCAAGCCGCCAAGCGGCAGGCGATCACCAACCCGCGCAACACGGTCTTCTCCGCCAAGCGCTTCATCGGCCGCAAGTTCACCGAGGTCCGCGAAGAGGCGAAGAATATGCCCTTCAAGGTCGCGGAAGGGAAGAACGGCGACGCCTACATCGAGGTCCAAGTGGGCGACAAGACGGAGCAGTACGCGCCGCAGCAGATCGCCGCCTTCGTCCTCGGCAAGCTCAAGGCCGACGCCGAGGCCTACCTCGGCGACAAGATCACGCAGGCCGTGATCACCGTCCCGGCCTACTTCAACGACTCGCAGCGCCAGGCGACCAAGGATGCCGGCAAGATCGCGGGCCTCGAGGTGCTCCGCATCATCAACGAGCCCACCGCCGCCTCCCTCGCCTACGGCCTCGAGAAGAAGAAGGACGAGAAGATCGCGGTGTTCGACCTCGGCGGCGGTACGTTCGACGTCTCCGTGCTCGAAATCGGCGACGGCGTCTTCGAGGTGAAGGCCACCAACGGCGACACCCACCTCGGCGGCGATAATTGGGACGAGGCCCTCATCGGCTGGCTGGTGGACACCTTCCGCAAGGAGAACGGCATCGACCTCCGCAAGGACCCGATGGCCCTCCAGCGCCTGAAGGAGGAAGCCGAGAAGGCCAAGATCGCCCTGTCCTCCGCCCAGTCGGTCGACATCAACCTGCCCTTCATCACCGCAGACGCCTCCGGGCCCAAGCACCTCAATCTGCAGCTCACCCGCGCCCGGATGGAGCAGATCTGCGACGCGCTCTTCGAGCGCTGCTTGCAGCCCTTCAAGAACTGCCTCAAGGACGCCGAGCTGAGCTCCTCCCAAATCGATGAGCTGGTGCTCGTCGGCGGGATGACGCGGATGCCCAAGGTCGTCGAAATCGCCCACAAGCTCGGCGGCAAGCCCCCGCATCAGGGGGTTAACCCAGACGAGGTGGTCGCGGTCGGCGCAGCGGTGCAGGGTGGCGTGCTCAAGGGCGAGGTCCGCGACGTGCTGCTGCTGGACGTCACCCCGCTCACGCTCGGTATCGAGACGGCGGGCCAAGTCGCCACGCCGATGATCCCGCGCAACACGACCATCCCGGCCAAGAAGACCCAGACGTTCTCCACCTACAGCGACAGCCAGCCCTCCGTGGAAATCGTGGTCCTCCAAGGCGAGCGCCCGATGTCCCGCGACAACAAGGTGCTGGGCACGTTCCGGCTCGACGGCATCCCGCCGGCGCCGCGCGGCACCCCGCAGATCGAGGTCACGTTCGACATCGACGCGAACGGCATTTTGCACGTGTCCGCCAAGGACTTGGGCACGGGCAAGGACCAGAAGATCACCATCCAAGGCTCCTCCGGCCTGTCCAAGGAGGAGGTCGAGAAGATGACCAAGGATGCCGAGCTGCACGCCGCCGAAGACCGCAAGCGCAAGGAGGCGGTCGAGGCCCGTAACCAGCTCGATTCCTCGATCTACCAGCTCGAGAAGACCCTAAAGGACGCCGGGGACAAGGTTTCCGCGGAGCTGAAGGGCAAGGCCGATGCGGCCCTGGCCGAGGCGAAGAAGGATCTCGAGAGCAACGATCCCGAGCGGATGAAGGCGTCCCTCGAGAAGCTGGCCGCGGTCGGCGGCGAGCTCTACGCGACCGCCCAACAGGCCGCCGGAGCCGCGGGCGCGCCGCCCCCGGGAGATGCCGCCACGGAGCCCCCCAAGGGTCCCGCCGGCAAGAAGCCCGAAAAGAAGGCCGATGTCGTCGATGCCGACTTCGAGGTAGTAGACGAAGACGAGAAAAAGAAGTAATCTCCTCCCCCTTTGGTCTGCCGACGGTGCCTCCGCGCCGCCGGCGGGCTTTATTCCAACCCACTGAACCCTTCCGTTCAAACCCAACCAAAACCACATATGGCTAAAGTCACCATCAAGCCCATCGGCGATCGTGTTCTCGTCGAGCACATCGAGGAAAAAGAGCAGGTCCGCGGCGGGATCATCATCCCGGACAGCGCCAAGGAAAAGCCCCAGGAGGCCAAGGTCATCGCCCTCGGCACCGGCAAGAAGGGCGAGGACGGCAAGGTCACGGCCTTCGAGGTCAAGGTCGGCGACCGCGTCCTCATCAGCAAATACGGCGGCACCGAGGTGAAGCTCGACGACAAGAAGTACACCCTCGTCCGCGAGGATGACATCCTCGGCGTCATCGCCTGAGTCCCCACCCCTCCCTAATCAACTCTATCCAAACCAACGAATATGGCTGCTAAGCAACTCCTGTTCGACGAGGCCGCTCGTCACAAGGTCCTCCGGGGCGTCGAGCTCCTCTCCAAGGCCGTCAAGGTCACCCTCGGGCCCAAGGGCCGCAATGTGGTGATCGACAAGAAGTTCGGTTCCCCGACGGTCACCAAGGACGGTGTCACCGTCGCCAAGGAGGTCGAACTGCCCGATCCCTACGAGAATATGGGCGCCCAGATGGTTAAGGAGGTCGCCTCCAAGACCAGCGACGCCGCGGGCGATGGTACCACCACCGCCACCGTGCTCGCCGAGGCCATCTACAAGGAAGGCCTGAAGAACGTCACCGCCGGCTCCAACCCGATCTTCCTCAAGCGCGGCATCGACAAGGCCGTGGAGGCCGCGATCGCCGAGCTCGGCAAGATCTCGAAGCGCGTCAACGACCGCGAGGAGATCCGCCAAGTCGCCACCGTCTCGGCCAACTGGGACGACAAGATCGGCAACATCATTGCCGATGCGATGGACAAGGTCGGCAAGGACGGCACCATCACGGTCGAGGAGAACAAGTCGATCGAGACCACTCTCGATGTCGTCGAGGGGATGCAGTTCGACAAGGGCTACCTCTCGCCCTACTTCGCCACCAATATGGAGGCCCAGGAGGCCATTCTCGAGGACTGCTACGTCCTGATCCACGAGAAGAAGATCGCCAACCTCCAGGAGTTCCTGCCCCTGCTGCAGCTGGTCGCCAAGAGCGGCAAGCAGCTCCTCGTCATTGCCGAGGAAGTCGAGGGCGAGGCCCTGGCCGCGCTGGTCGTGAACAAGATCCGTGGCACGATCAACGTGTGCGCGGTGAAGGCGCCTGGCTTCGGTGATCGCCGCAAGGCGATGCTCGAGGACATCGCGATCCTCACCGGCGGCCGCTGCATCACCGACGACCTCGGCCGCGCCAAGCGCATCGTGGTCGACAAGGAGAACACCACCATCGTCGAGGGTTCGGGCAAGTCCTCCGAGATCCAAGGCCGCGTGAAGCAGATCCGCCGCCAGATCGAAGAGACCACGTCCGACTACGACCGCGAGAAGCTCCAGGAGCGCCTGGCGACGCTCGCCGGCGGCGTGGCCGTCTTCAACGTCGGTGCCTCCACCGAGGTCGAGATGACGGAGAAGAAGGCCCGCG
>CAIOTK010000329.1 GCA_903861185.1 uncultured Opitutia bacterium
CCGTAGTAGCTCGAATCGGTGCTCAGGCGGTTGTCGAAGTCGTTGTCCCGAACCACCGTGCCGGCGGCATCGAGCAGCGGCAGCCCGTCCCAGGGCGGCGGGACGTTGCGGACCAAGCGAACGTCCTGATTGCGGGAGAACTTACGCTGGTTCAGCCAGAGGAAGTCCCGGTGGTAGTAATCGAGGGTCACTAGCAGGTTGCTCCGGCCGCGGTTGAAGTTGCGGCCTTCGGTGATTTCGAAGTTCCAATCGTTGCCGCCGCCGCGCTGGGTGACGCTGGCGCGGGCGCGCACCGAAAGGCCGTCGAAGCGGGCGCGGGTGATGGAATTAACCACGCCGGCCGCGGCGTCGGTGCCATAGATCGCGGAGGCGCCGTCGCGGAGCACTTCCACGCGGGCCATGGCGGCCATCGGCAGGTTATTGACGTTGGTGGAGAGGGAGGGGACCGAGCTCTCGGCCATGCTGATCGGATGCGGGGGCAGGCGGCGGCCGTTGAGCAGGACGAGCGTGTTGCCCGAGCCGAGCCCGCGCAGGTTGATCGTCGAATTGTCGCCGCGGGCATCGGCCCCGAGGGTGTTGCCCTCGTCGAGGGTGATCGGGCCGCCGATCGAGAAGGTGTCGAAGAGCTCGGCCGCGGTGGGGACGCCCCGCAGGTCGAGGTCCTCCAGGTTCATCACCGTGACCGGGAGGATCTTCTCCTCGTCCAACCGGCGGATGTTGGTGCCGGTGACGGTGAACGCCTCGAGCTTAACCGCCTCGCCGGCCGGGGGCGCGGGCGGGCGAGGCGCCGGGGCGGGTTGGGCCGGGAGCAAGGCCGGGAGGAACAGCAGGGGGAGGAGACGGGGGGAGCGCATCGGTGACAGGTGCTAGACCTAGAGGTGGCGAGAAGCGGCGCCGGGGCAAGCGTGGCGCGGGGGAGCGCGCCCCGCGCTTGCCAGACGCGCGCGGGCGGTGCCTGCTCGGGACGTCGGCCGTACCCCATGCGCCCCTTACCGTACCGCTTGCTCTGCCGCTGCCTGCCCATGGTACTCATCCTGACCGTCGAGGTGCGCCCCATTCTGCAGGTGTTCCGGCAGGCGGTCGCCCGTGGACCACGGGGATATCGCGAAGCTATGAGCCCTCCCCTGCCCCGTCCCGGTGCACGCTGGCTACGCGGCCTCCAAGCCGTAGGTGAGAACCCGGCGCTGGCGGCGATCCGTGCGGGGATAGTGGCCCTCGTGCCGCTCACCATCCTCGGCGGCCTTTTCCTCGTGCTTACGCACCTCCCGTTACCGGGCGGCGCGGCGTTGCCGGCGGCGTGGAAGCCATTCTTGGAGGTGCCCGTCACCGCGACCTTCGGCCTGCTCGGGGTCTTCGCCTGCTTCGCCATCGCCGCGCCCCCCTTCGCTCGCACCTATGGTTTCCCCTTCTCCAACTTCTGAACCGATCGGTCTGATCGGCCTTGGTCTCCTCGGCGGCGCGCTCGCCGAGCGACTGCGGGGCGGTGGCCGGTCCGTCCTCGGTCACGATCTGGATCCTACTCGCGAAGCGGCGCTGGCGCGGGCCGGCGGGGAGGTCGCGAGAGAGGCAGCGGAGGTTTTTGCCCGTTGCCGCCGCGTCCTGCTGAGCCTGCCCACGCACGTCGAGGTGAGGGCCGTGCTGGCCGCCGCCGGGACGGAGGTACGGGTGGGGCACGTCATCGTCGACACGACCACCGGCGACCCGGAGGCCACCGCGGAGTTGGCCGCCGAGCTGGCCGCCCGAGGCGTCGCGTACCTCGACGCCACCGTTTCCGGCAGCAGTTCCCAGCTCCGGGAGGGCTCGGCCGTGCTGATGGTGGGCGGCGACCCCGCCGCGTTCGCGGCCTGCGGGGACCTCCTCGCGCCGCTGGGCCGCGCGACCTTCCACTGCGGAGACGCGGGAGCTGGCGCCCGGATGAAGCTGGTCACCAACGTCGTCCTCGGGCTGAACCGGGCGGCGCTGGCCGAGGGCCTTGCGCTCGCGCAGGGACTCGGGCTCGACGCCCGCCAGGCCCTCGCCGTGATGCAGGGCGGACCCGCCTACTCGCGGATTATGGATCGCAAGGGCGAACGGATGCTCTCCGGTAACTTCACCCCCGAGGCCCGCCTTTCCCAGCACCTGAAGGACGTCCGGCTGATCCTGGAGCAGGGCGACGCCGCGGGCCTGCCGATGCCGCTCAGCCGCGCCCACCGCGCGATCCTTGAGGAGGCCGAGGCGGCTGGGCTAGGCGCGCTCGACAACAGCGCCATCATCCGCGTGCTCACCGCCCGCGCGGGAGCCAACGACCCCCGATGACCGCCACTCCGCTCTCCCCCCGCGCCCGCTACGCGGTCCTGGCGGTCGCCTTTGGCGCGCTGCTCTTCGATGGCCTGGAGCTCGGCCTGATGCCGCTGGTTTCTCTGTCCGTCTCGCAGTCGCTGGTGGGCGCCGCCTACACGCCCACGCTCGGCGGCGACTGGTTCGCCCGGTACACGGCCGCGCTGATGGGCGGGGCGGCCCTCGGGGGCATTTTGCTGGGCGCGCTCGGCGACCGCATCGGGCGGACCCGCGCGATGGGGGTGAGCATCCTCTTCTACTCCGTCTTCGCGGGCGTGGGCGCGTGGGTGTCGACCCAGGAGCAGATGCTCGTGCTGCGTTTTGCGGTGGGTCTCGGGGTCGGTGGCGTCTGGCCCAACGCGGTCGCCCTGGTGGCTGAGTCCTGGCCCGACAAGTCCCGCCCCGTCGTGGCCGGGCTGATGGGCGCGGCGATCAACTCGGGGATTCTACTGCTCTCAGAGGTCGCCCAGGTCCGTCCGGTGACCCCGGACTCGTGGCGGTGGCTGTTTTACCTCGCTGGGGCGCCGGCTGTGCTCGGGGTCGCGGCGCTGCTGTTCCTCCCGGAGTCGCCCGCTTGGCTGGCGTCCCGCGCCAAGGCCGGTGAGCCTAAACCGCCGGCGCCGCTCCGCGAACTGTTCCGGCCCCCGCTGCTGCGGATCACGTTGGTCGGAATCTTGCTGGGCTCGATCCCGCTCGTCGGCGCCTGGGCAGCGAGCAAGTGGATGATCCCTTGGGCGGATGAGATCGGGCGCGCCGTGCAGTCGAACTACAAGGCGATAACGCAAGGCTGGTGGGCGAAGGGCGCGATCCTCGGGAGCCTGATTGGCGCCCAGATCGCCGCGCTGCTCGGCCGGCGCCTTTCCTATTTCCTGATTAGCGTGGGCGCCTTCGGCCTGACCTGGGCGATGTTCCGGCTGACCGCCCCGCTGGAGGCGACGTTCCTGCCCATCGTCTTCGCGCAGGGCCTCGTCGCCACGCTCTTCTTCGGCTGGCTGCCGCTGTACCTGCCCGAGTTGTTCCCGACCGCCGTGCGCGCGACCGGCAGCGGGATCTCCTACAACGTCGGTCGGTTCGCCACCGCCATCGGAGTGCTCGCCGCGGGTGCTCTCTTCACCGCGCTGGGCGGCAGCTACGCCCGGGTCGGCGCGGCCGCCTCCTTCATCTACGCGGCGGGCATCCTCGTCATCTGGCTTGCCCCCGAGACCAAGCGTCAATCCCTCGCGAAATGAAAGCCCTGCTCCGCCTACTCGCCCCCCTCACAGCGCTCTCCGTCGCCCTCGCCACGGAGCCGGTCACCTTCACCCGCCAGACCGACCGCGTCCGCATCGAGATCGGCGGGCGGCACTTCTCGGATTACCTGCACGCGGGTTGGCCCAAGCCCTGCCTCTACCCAATCCTCGATGCCGACGGCACCGCGTACACCCGCGATTACCCGTTCCAAAAGAACCCCGCCGAGGTGCCCGATCACGACTGGCACCGCGGGGTCTGGTTCGCCCACGGCGCGGTCAACGGCCACGACCTCTGGCGGGAATTGCCCGACCGGAAGACCGGCCGCGTGCGCCTCGATCGGATCGTGGAGACGCGGGACGGTCCGGCCGGCCTGCTGCGCGTCCGCAGCGTCTGGGAGACGGCGGACGGCCATCCGCTGCTGACCGACGAGACGACCCTGCGCATCGCCCGCGCGGGCGCGGTGACCCGCCTCGACTACGAGGTCCGGCTCCTCGCGACGCACGGGCCGGTGACCCTCGGCGACACCGAGGAGGGCACAATGGCGGTCCGGGTGAACGAGGCCCTGCGCGTGACCCACGGCAAAGGCCCGACCAAACGCCCGGGCACGGGCCGCCTCGTGAACGCGAACGGCGACTCCGGCATTCCCGCGTGGGGCAAGCGCGCCGCGTGGGCAGCCTACAACGGCCCCCTATCCGACGGACGAGTGATCGGCGTGGCACTGCTGGAGCATCCGAGCAACTTCCGGCATCCGACTTGGTGGCACGCGAGGGACTACGGCCTCCTGTCGGCGAATCCCTTCGGCCGGCACGATTTCGAGAAGCTCAAGGACCAGCCGAAAGCCGGCGACCACGTGATCCCCGCGGGGGGCGAGTTGCTCCTGCGCTACCGGCTCGTCTTCCATCGCGGGGA
>CAIOTK010000330.1 GCA_903861185.1 uncultured Opitutia bacterium
CCACGCTTTTTGGACGGCCAAGGAGGAGATGGGCGCATGGGGCCTGCTCGGGAAACGAGACATCTACAACCAATTCTGGCCCGGGCCAGGGTTTCTGGTTACCAATCACGGCGAAACCGGAGTCGCGGAGATCCGCCCCAGCAAGATTCGCGATCAGAATCCGAACTACTCACGACTGGTCTACAATTCAGCCTTCCCTTGGGAGAATGCCAGCGAGGACGGGATCGTGCCCGGCGCCCTGACTTTCGACGCCGGCAACTATCAGAGCAAACTCAGCGCCTACGTTCTACCGACGGCCGTGAGTTCGGCCGGGTTCCGCGATGGGGTGCTCTATCGCCAGGCCATATTCACCTACCACGTTCCGCCCACCGTGGATATGGCCACCATTATGATTCCGGGAGGCGAAATCCGCATCGATCGGCGCCGCCGGATCTACCGGACCAGTGTTCGAATCAGCCACTTCGGCCTGCCGCACCTCAAGGGTGAACCCGTCATCACGAGGACGAACATGGCGGGACACGCCTCTTTGCAGGCGGCCATTCCCGGCCGCCAGTTGGCGCTGACAGTTTATCAGGGCTGGTCGGATCTGGCGGTTCGCGCCCACGCGGGCCGGAACCCTGAGGCCGCGCGCAGCACCGTGATCTACGCCACCGCTACCGACCCGGAGCGATTCGGCGCTCCCGATCTGCTCGTCTCCGTGTTGTTGCACCGGACCGACGACACTCCGTGGACCGAAGACCAACTCCAACCCATCGAGTCGATCGCTCCGTTGCAGCCCGGCGGCGTAGCGTCTTTGACGGGAGCGCGCGTTCGGCTGAAAAGTGGCCAGGAGTATCGCGTGGACTTCCAGAACATCGATGGCACGAACAGCACTTGGTGAGGCGGTGCCGGCCAGGGATGCCCCACTCGCCGCCGCCCCCGCGCGGCCGTTCGTCGATGCCCGCCACCTCCCCGGATAGGACGGGGCCCCGGGCACAAGTAGCTGGTGAGCAAAGGTCTAACGACACGGGGACGCTAATTCCCCCACGGACCAGCCGGTCGGGTAACGTTCAACGCTTAGGCAACCTTGCAATTATTCCACGGAATGGAATAATTGGGATATGGTAAGTCGTCTGGCCGCAGCCCGCATCAGCGACCTTCTCACCCGGTTTCCCGCCGTGGCGGTCTTGGGCCCGCGTCAGGTCGGCAAGACAACTCTGGCCCTCCGCCTCGCCGAGGAATCTGACACCAAAGCCGTTTACCTGGACCTGGAGCTGCCCTCACAGCGGGCCAAGCTCTCGGACCCGGAGCTCTACTTCCGCGCCCACGAAGACCGCTTGCTCATCTTGGACGAGATCCAGCGCCGGCCCGGGATTTTCGAAGTCCTGCGTGGCGTGATCGATGATCGGCGCCGAAAAGGCCGCCGCACGGGCCATTTTCTCCTACTGGGCTCGGCGTCGATCGAGCTCCTGCAACAATCGTCCGAGTCCTTAGCCGGCCGCATCGCCTATTCCGAACTCACCCCCTTGTTGGCGGAGGAGGTCGCGACGAGGCAGCGGCCCCATCGGGACCGGCTGTGGTTGCGCGGCGGCTTCCCCGACAGTTTTCTCGCCGCGAACGATGCCGCGAGCGTCGAGTGGCGGGAGGAGTTTATCGGCACCTATCTCGAGCGAGACATTCCTTTGCTCGGTCCGAGAATCCCGGCCGAGACCTTGCGCCGCTTCTGGACGATGCTGGCCCACGAACAGGGCACCCTGCTGAACGCGGCGTCCGTCGCCGGAGCCATCGGGGTCAGCGGCCAGAGCGTGGGCCGCTATCTCGACCTGATGGTCGATCTGCTCTTGGTGCGCCGCTTGCAGCCCTGGGCGAAAAACACCGGCAAACGCCTGGTCCGTTCACCCAAAGTGTATGTGCGCGACAGCGGCCTAGTGCATGCCCTGCTCGGTCTGCGCGACCTCGACGCCGTCCTCGGTCATCCGGTGACGGGCGGAAGTTGGGAGGGCTTTATCATCGAGAATCTGCTCGCCGCTGCGCCGCCGGGCACGCAGGCGTGGTTTTACCGAACTGCCGCTGGCGCCGAGATCGATCTGGTGCTGGAAATCCCGACCCAGGGTCTTTGGGCCATTGAAATCAAGCGCTCTTCGGCCCCGGTGTTGGCCAAGGGTTTTTATCTCGGGTGCGACGACATCAAGGCGACGAGGCGGATGGTCGTTTATGCCGGCGAGGAATCCTACGGCCTCGGCGATGGGGTCGAGGCGCTCTCGCTGCCGGATGCGCTCGGCGCTCTGCGCGGGTGACGCGGCGGTTGTGGCGATTCGGACCGCGGGCGTTGCGCGCGTGAAAACCGCTCAACCCTTCTCCGCTCGATCTCCCGCCGCCGGCACCTTTCCTCATCCCTCCCGTGAACCGCCTTACTCTGCTCTTCTCCGCGCCCGCGGACGCCCGTGGAGCCGCGCTCCGCTGCATTCCGGCATTTCT
This sequence comes from uncultured Opitutia bacterium, assembly GCA_903861185.1. Classification (GTDB taxonomy): domain Bacteria; phylum Verrucomicrobiota; class Verrucomicrobiia; order Opitutales; family Opitutaceae; genus ER46. The sequence goes on from CAIOTK010000330.1 coordinate 2,458, forward strand.
CCTCGCCACCGGCCTCACCCTCGCCGGCGCCGAGCCCGCCGACCGCATCGCCAGCGTCACCGGCACGCCCGGCTGCGTGGCGTTCTGGGACTTCGTGCAGCGCGAGCCCGCTGGCGCGCAACGCTTCACCGCGCACGTGCCCGCCGGCGAGGCGAACGATTTTGCCCTCGAGGCCGGCAACTACGTCCGCGACTACTGGGGCGAGGGGCGCGCGGCCACCTACGCGGATTTCCCGCTGCTCGGCCGTGGGCCTTTCGGCGAGGCGATCCGCATCCGGCAGGAAACCGACGCCTCGTTCCGGCCTTTCCTCTTCGTGCCGCGGTCGCGCCTGCACGATTCGCCGATCGACCTAAAGGGCCCCCACCAGTCCGTCACCGTTGTCGTCTGGGCGATCCGCGAGAGCGGTAACCACGCCCTCGCCGGGATCTGGCACGAGGGCACCGACCTGCAGCAGAAGGAGACCGCGGGCATCCGGAAGGTGGAGCGCGGCCAGCGGCAGTACGCCCTTTTCGCCGGGCTCAATAGAGCCGGCGCCGCGTGCGGCCACGTGTCTGAGAATGGAGCGAGTTCCTTCCTGAACCGCTACGCGCTCCACAAGAGCAACTCGGCCGACGTCGCGCCCGCCGTGCCCGCGGATGCCCCGGCCGCGGTCCTCGATGCCGCCTGGCAATGTTTCGCGATGACCTACGATCACGCGACGCGGGAACTCACGGGCTGGCTCAACGGCGTCGCCGGCGACCGCTGGCTCGAAAATCCCAAGACCGATACGCTCATCAAGTCCGCCTACCACGCGTGGCTCCAGGGCCGGCTGCAC
>CAIOTK010000331.1 GCA_903861185.1 uncultured Opitutia bacterium
TGGCGGCTGGGGTATGTCCAGGCGGCGCCGGCGGTCATCGCGCAAGCGCGCAAGGTGCACGATTTCCTCACCGTGGGGGCCGCCGCGCCGCTGCAGCATGCGGTCGTGACGGCCCTGCGCTTTCCGGACTCCTACTACGCGGGTTTGGCGGCCGAGTATGCGGCTGGGCGGGACATTCTGCTCGGCTACCTTGAACGCACTGGGCTGGCGTACTCGCGGCCGGAGGGGGCCTATTTCGTGATGGTGGACATCTCGCCCTTTGGTTTCGCGAGTGACGTCGAGTTCGCGCATTGGATGACGCGCGAGATCGGGGTGGCGCCGGTGCCGGGCTCGAGTTTCTTCGCGACCCCGGAGAACCGCTATGTACGCCTCAACTTCGCCAAGCGGCCGGCAACCCTGCACGCGGCGGGCGAGCGGCTGCTGCGGCTGCGGCGCTGAGGCGGCCGCGGCCCTGTAGCGGGCTCAGTGCGCCGCCGAATCGTCCTTCGCCTTGCCCCCGTGGGCCAGGTTCGCGTTCAGCATCATCAGCCGGTCGGCGTAGGCGAGGGCGACAGCCGAGAGGACGAACACGCAGTGGATCACAATCTGCCACATCACGTCGTCGTTCTTGTAGGTGGTCGTGGGCAGGCGAACCTCGATGAAGGTCTTCAGCAGGTGGATGGAGGAGATGCTGATCAGGGCGGTGGCGAGCTTCACCTTCAGGGCGCCCGCGTTGACGTGGCTCAGCCACTCGGGCTGGTCGGCGTGCCCATCGAGGTTGAGCTTCGAGACGAAGGTCTCGTAGCCCCCGATAATCACCATAATCAGCAGGTTGGCGATCATCACCACGTCGATCAGCCCTAGGACGTAGAGCATGATCGTGGTCGAGGTGTCGGGGCCGCCTTGGGGGGCGCCGTGGAGCGCCACGCCGACGAGGTGCCAGAGCTCGACGAAGAACTGGTACACGTAGACCCCTTGGGCGACGATCAGCCCGACGTAGAGCGGCGCCTGCAGCCAGCGGCTGGCGAAGATCGTGCGTTCGAGGATCGTTTCCGTGAAGCCGTTGCCCTTGGACATAGGAGAGGGAGGAAAGCGCGCCCGGGGCAGCGGCCGCAAGTCCAAGCTGGGCCCTTGGGGTTATTCCCCGCGACGGACGGGGCGGCCGGGCCGGGCGGCCGTGAGCGAGCCGCCACGGATGACCGGGGTGCCGTTGACGAGTACCTCGCTGAAGCCGATCGCATAGTGGTGGGGATCGGAGAACGTAGAGGGGTCGGAGACCTTGGTGGGATCGAACACGACGAGGTCCGCCACGGCTCCGGGCCGCAACTCGCCGCGGTCGCGTAGGTTGAAGGCGCGGGCGGGCAGCTGCGTCATCCGGCGCACGGCCTCTTCGAGCGAGATGAGCCCGAGTTCGCGCACGTAACGGCCGAGCACGCGGGCGTTGTTGCCGTAGCCGCGGGGGTGGGGCACGGCCTGGCCGAGGCGCCGGGGGCCCGCGTCGGAGGCGAACATCGTCTCCGGCTGGACGAGGAACCGCCGGAGGTCGCCTTCGTGCATCCCGTGGAAGATCCCGGACGCGGTGCCGTTCTGGGCGATCTCGAGCACGGTCTCGATCTGATCCTCCAGTGAGCGGGTCCGCCCGAGAATTTCGGCCGCCTCAGGGATAGTCTTGCCGTTAAGGGCGGGGTTGCGGGGATAACTGGCGATGACCGCATAGGTGTAGTCCCCGCGTTTGCCGTTCTCTAGGGTGCGGCGCATCTGGGCGACGATTGCCGCCTTGCGCGCGGGGTCCGCCAGCCGCTGTTGGAACGCCTCGCTACCGCCCTCGCGGGCCTCATCCGGGACCAGCGTAGCGATGGAGGTGGACGAGGCGGTGTAGACGTATTGGTCCTGGCCGATATCGAGGCCGGAGGCGCGGGCGGCGGCCAGTTTGGCCAGCACCTCATCCGTGCGGCCCCACGCGGCGGGGCCGGAAAGCTTCAGGTGTGAGACCTGCGCGCGGATGCCGGCCTCGCGGGCGATGCGGATCAATTCGTCGAGCGCGTCGAAAATCTTCACCGTCTCAGCGCGCATATGGCTCACGTAGAGCCCGCCGTGGCGGCCGGCCACCCGCGCGAGGTCGATCAGTTCCTCCGTTTTGGTGAACGTCCCCGGCAGGTAGATCAGTCCGGTGCTGAGGCCAAGGGCGCCCTCCTTCATCCCTTGGTCGACAAGGTCGCGCATCCGGCCCAGTTCCTCCGCGGTGGGCGGGCGCAGGAAACTGCCGCCCATCACCTGCCCGCGGATCGAGCCTTGGCCCAGCAGGGTGGCCACGTTCACGCCCGTGCGGGCCTCGGTCACCGCCGCGAAGAAGGTAGCCACATCTACCCGGGACGTGCCGCAGTTGCCGGTAACGATCGTGGTGACGCCCATCCGCAGGAAGTTCTCGGCCACCGGGATACTCGTGATGTCCTCGGAGTGCGTGTGCACATCGATGAAACCGGGTGCGATGACTTGGCCTCTGACGTCGATCTCCTCTCGCCCACGGCCGGGCACCACCCCGACGGCGGCGATTCGATCCCCGCGCAGCGCGACGTCGCCCACCCGCGCGGGGGCGCCGCTGCCGTCCACGAGGCGGCCGCCGCGCAGGACCAGATCAAACTCCTGGGCGGGCAACGGCAGGGCGAGGCAGGCGGCGAGGAGGAGGAGCGGACGCGCGGCGGTCGGGCGACGGGGGAGGGCGGGGCGGAGCATTCCGCAAGCGTGGGATTTTTCGTGCCGGCTGTCGACGTCCGGCGCGCGGGCGGCTGGTTTGCGTTTGCAGGCGTCCGGCGGCCGGTCTACTCGATCCGGCGGGCGGGCGCCCTTCTCCGATGATCAAGGCTATCCTCAAAACCATCGCGTTCCTCGCGATCCTCTTCGTGATGCTGTACGTGGGTATGAACAACCCGCAGGCGATCGACTTTCATTTCCCCGTCGCTGGCACCACCGCGAAGGCCCCGCTGCGGGCTTCGGCGGCCCTGATTTATTTCGGCATCTTCGCGGTGGGCGTGCTGGGGGGGACGATCCTCGCCACCGGTTCGGGCGGCAAGCGCGGCTCCGCGTCCGGCAAGGCGAAGTAAGCCCCGGGATGCCGGTTACAGGTTTGGCGCGCGAGGAGGGGCCGGGCGGCCCGGTGGCGGTCCGAGGGCGGCCCGGATGGTTCCGGCTGGAGCGGGGGGCAGGCGGGCGCTGGCGGTTGCTGGATCCCGCGGGCGAGCGGGTTTTTCTGCGGGCGGTCCATCACGTGGAGCCGAGTCCGCCGCCGGGTGATGGTCCGTTGCCCCCGGATGCGGCCGCGCGGCTGCGGAGCTGGGGTTTCAATGCCGTCGGCGTGGGCGCCGACGCGATCCGGGCGGATGGTTTCCCTCATGTCGGGGTGGTCGATTTCTGCCGCGCCGGGTCCGTGCTCAGTGGACCGGACTTACGGCTGCCGGACGTCTTCGATTTAGCGTGGCCCTCGCGGGCGGTGGCGCGGGCGGCGGAGGTCTGCGGGCCGGCCGCGGGCGAGACGGAGTTGGTGGGCTGGGTGACGGACGCGGACCTGGCCTGGGCGCAGGTGCCGGGGTCCGGGCGGCCCACGCTGCTGCAGCTCTGTCTCGCGCAGGAACCCTCCGCGGCGGCCTACCACGCGGCTTGGGAATTTGTGCTGGCGTTGCACGGCGGGCGCTTGGAGGGCGTGGCCCGGGCGTGGGGGCAGGACTGGGCGCACCGGGAGCGGGTGCGTGAACTCACCCGCGCTGAGCAGGGCCTCGCCACCCGGGGGTACCTGCGGGACGCGGAGCGCTGGACTCGCGAGTTCGCGCGGCGTTACTTCACCGCCGCGGCCGCGGCGATCCGGGCGGCGGATCCCAATCATCTGATCCTCGGATGTCCGCTCGGGCTACAGACGGGCCCGGAAGTGGCGGCCGAAGGCTCCTATCCCGCAGTGGACTTGCCCCTGCTCGGGTGGCGCGAGGCTCCCCCGTTGGATTCGGCGCATCCCTTTTTGGCTGATGGCGTGGCGTGGGGAACGCCGGAGTTTCGCGCGCCCGGGCCGGGCGGCAGACGAGATCGTGCGACCGGGGTAGAGCGGATGTTACGCCGCGCGCGCGCGGCCCTCGATCGGCTCGCTGCCCATCCGGCGGCGGTGGGCTATTGCTGGGGCCGTTGGCGGGATGAGCCCGCGGAACGGCCACCCTTCGGTTCGGGGTTACTGCACCACGATGGCTCCGAGGCACCGGAGCACTTGGAGTTGATCGCGGCCTTCAATGCCCGATTGGCGCGGACCGAGCGGGAGCGCTGAAGCGGGAGGCGGGTGCGCCCGGCGGGCGCGGGTTTCAGCGAGCGATGCCGATGCGGGCCGTCTCGGCAGGGACGAAGGCGGAATGGGCGTGGAGGTGCGCCGGTGGCGTGGGCGCGGCGGGCGCCGGGCGGGAGCGGCCGAGGACTTGGTCGCTTACCTGCACCAGCAGGGCGACCGGCGTCAGGAAGATGATCTTCACATCGAGCCACAGGCTGCGGCGTTGGCCGTAGGCGCAGTCGAAGGCGATCATCTGCTCGAAGGTCGTGCGATTCTTCCCGGAGACCTGCCAGAGGCCGGTGAGGCCGGGGACGCTCTCGCAGCGGCGGCGCTGGGCAGGGGTGAAGTGCTCGTACTCGTAAGGAATGCAGGGGCGGGGGCCGACGACACTCATCTCCCCGCGGAGGACGTTGATGATCTGCGGGAGTTCATCGAGGCCGGTGGCGCGGATCAGCCAAGCGCCCGCGATCAGGCGGGAGTCGCCCTTTGCGTCCAGCTTCTGCATCGGGGCGTTGCTGGTCATCAGGGCGGTGAAGTGCTGCTGGTGGCCGCGAGTGTCGGCGGCGACGTGCATCGTCCGGAACTTGTAGATCTTGAACCGCCGCCCGCCGAGGCCGATGCGCTCCTGCTTGAAGAGCACGGGTCCCGGGGAGGTCAGCCGCACCATCAAGGCCATAAACAGGGTCACCAGCGTGAAGACCGGGAAGACGGCCGCGCAGAACACCAGGTCGAGGGAGCGCTTCCAGGCGGGCAGGGGCAGGTTCGGGTGGCGCATATGAATTTCTCGTTAAAGAAGGGCGGTGGCGTTTGTCCGGGAGGAGGAGGCGGGGTCCGCGAGGGAGCGGGCCCCGGTGATTTACAAACATTTCACTTTTGGCCCCCGGGGGTGCGCGAGCGGGCCGTGCTTCGGGTTTCACGTAGTGCGATTGCGTAGCTTCGCCTATGGACAAACGGGGCCGGATGCGCACCGGCCGGGCCGTCTCCCTCGGAGACGCAAAAAAGCCGCCGCGGCGCGCCGGGTAGCGGCACGCCGTCAGCGGCGGGTGGGGCGGGACGAGCCCGGAAAGCCCCCCCTCCCGGCCTCAGGTGAGGCTTGGGGCGGGACGGACGGGGGAGTACGCGGGGGGCAGGAGGAGGCCGACCGATGAGGGTCAGCCCTCCGCACCCTCATCGGCTTGGGGGCGGAAACCTCGGCTATCTTGTTGGCCCTCCGGGGCCCGGTGGCACAGCCAGTAGGCGAGCCCGGCTCCGGCGAGGAAGGTGAAAGCAGCGATTTTGAAGACGAGAATCATTGCAGGGTACGGCGGGTCGCGTGAGCGGACACTACGTAGGAAGGATGCGTAGCAGTACGCAGTTCGCGTGCCCACTGGGCGCATTGGCGGTCCGGTTTCTTCTTAACCCCTGATACGTAGTGGGTTGAAACCGGTAAAATTCAGCCGAAGGAGCGTTGCCAACGGAAGATTGACGAGAAACTGTCAACCCAGCCGACGGTTTGTCGGCCGTTTGGACAAAAGGAGACCTGATTTGGCCTCCGAGGTTGGCCTTCAGCGGACGGGACTACGTGGCTGCGTCCGGGTGGCGAAGGGCCGGAGCGCGGCGGGCGGGGCGGAGGCGCCGAGTTCCTCTCGGGCAACCTGTTGCAAGGCAGTCGCTTGCTTCTTGGAAAGGCCGAGTTCGAAGGCGCACTGCTCGTCTGGCCCGAGCGAGACGGGGTCGAGCCCGGTGACGTCCCCGAAGATCACCAGCGCCTGCAGGTAGTAGCCGGCGGTGCTGGCGTGGTAGTGGTCGTGCGTCCAGAGGCTCACTTGGTCGAA
>CAIOTK010000332.1 GCA_903861185.1 uncultured Opitutia bacterium
CTCGGACTAAGCTTTAACGCTGCCAACTAGCGTTAAAAATGAGTGGCAACACCTAACTATGGCTGGGCCAGGTGAATAAAAGTATCAGAAAAGTAGAAAAGGTCGCGATCCGGAAAATGAGTTCTGAAATGTGTAAGCAAAAGAGACATATTTTAACACTTCAAATGGGGTTAATAGCCTATTCTATGCTCCTGGATTGAGTAAAGCATTATGAATGAATGCTTTAGGATTCGGTGGGCGAACTGGCACGAAGTGTCGGACTGGCGACATTCATTTGCGAAAGACGCCCGTGCTTTCCCGTGCGGCGTGCGCCTCGGTGGGTGGGGCGGGGGTGGTCCGGGCGTGCCGCCTTGCCTTGCTCAGGGGGCGGAGCGCCAAAGTTTTCGACATTTGCCGGTGCCGGGCCTTGGCTGTGCGGCCGCGCATGAAGCCCTTCTACATCACGACCGCCATCGACTACGCGAACGGCTCTCCGCACCTCGGCCACGCGTACGAAAAGGTGCTGACGGATGTGATCGCGCGCTTCCGTCGGCAGCAGGGGGACACGGTGCACTTCCTGACGGGCACTGATGAGCACGGCCAGAAGGTGCAGGCGAGCGCCCGGGCGCGCGGGATCGCCCCGCAGGCCTTTGTCGACGCGGTCTCGCAGGAGTTTCGGGACCTGTTACCGCGGCTCGACGTGCGGCCGGACGATTTCATCCGGACCACCGAGGAGCGCCACCAGCGCGTGGTGCGCGAGCTGTTGCAGCGGTTGTACGACCAAGGAGAGATTTACCGGGCGGAGTACCGCGGCTTCTACTCCACTCGCCAGGAGCAGTTTCTGCAGGAGAAGGACCGCAACCCGGACGGCAGTTGGCCGGAGCTCTTCGGGGAGGTCACCGAAATTACCGAGGCCAATTACTTCTTCCGCCTGCGGAAGCATCAGGAGTGGCTGGTCGCGTTCCTGCAGAGCCACGAGGGGTACGTTTTCCCCGCTTTCCGGCAGAGTCAGGTGTTGGAGTTCCTGAAGGAGCCGCTGAACGACCTGTGTATCTCGCGTCCGCGGGAGCGGCTGGAGTGGGGCATCCCGTTGCCGTTCGACGATCAGTATGTGACGTACGTGTGGTTCGATGCGCTCGTGAACTACTACTCGGCGGTGGTGGATCGGCCCGGTATCTGGCCGGCGGATTACCACGTGATCGGCAAGGACATCCTCGTGCCGCCGCACGCGGTGTATTGGCTGATTATGCTGCACGCGGCGGGCATTGAGCTGCCCAAGGGGATCATCGCCCACGGCTGGTGGCTGCAGCGTGGGGCGAAGATGTCGAAGAGCACCGGCAACGCCCTCAATCCGCTGGATCTGGTCGGGCAGTTCGGGGCCGACGCCTTCCGCTACTTCCTGATGCGGGAGATGAATGTCGGGCAGGACAGCGACTTCACGCCGGAGCAGTTTTTGGTGCGCTACAACAGCGAGCTGGCGAACAACCTCGGCAATCTGGTGAACCGGACGCTCAATATGACTACGCGTTTCGCCGGCGGGGTGGTGCCGGCCGCAGAGGCGGCGGAGGAGCCGGAGACCGCGTTGCGGGAGCTGTGGGCGCAGACGGGCCCGGAGGGGGTGGCGCTGGGCGAGCGTTTTCAGTTCCACACTGCGCTGGAGCGGACGATGGCTTTTGTGACGGCGACCAACGCCTATGTGGAGCGGCGGGCGCCGTGGAAGCTGGGCAAGTCCGCGGATCCGGCCGACCAGGCGCGATTGCGGACCGCGCTGGCGACGATGGCGGAGGCGCTGCGGTTGGCGGTGGCGGCGATGCAGCACGTGATTCCGGGCACGACGGCGAAGGTGAATGAGGTCCTCGGGCATCGTCCGGGCGCCGTCTGGAAGGACGAGCTCGTCTGGGGCGGGCGGTTGGCGGGCAACGCGGTCGCGCCGGCGCTGGTGCTGTTCCCGCGGCCCGAGAAGCCGGCGGCGGCGTAGGGGCTTGCCCGGCGATGACCATCCTCCCGTTGCATCCGGCGGACAACAGTTCCTCTCCGGAGGCGCTGCGGGAGTTTTTGGCGCGTTGCCAGGCGGAGGTGCGACGGAGCGGGCGGCCGCGGCTGGTGAGCATTTCGCTAGCCGTCGAGGCGCTGGATCCGCTGGCGGTGCTGGAATCGATCTTCGATCCGCGGGCGCCGCATTTTTACGCCGAGCGGCCGGCCGCGGGCTGGGCGCTGGCGGGGGCGGAGGTGGCGGCGGCGTGTACCGCGGAAGGGCCGGAGCGCTTCGCCCGGATCAAGGCTTGGGCGGAGGCCCTGCTGGCGGATGCGGTGGCCGTCGGGGACGTGGCGGCGCGCTTCGGGGGGCCGCACGTTTTCTGCGCCTTTGGTTTCCAGGCGGAGGCCGAGGAGGGGCAACCTTTTCCGGCGGCGGCGGCGTTCGTGCCGCAGTGGCAGGTGGGCCTGGCGGGCGACACCACCACCGCGGTGGCGAATCTCCTGGTGACGGGCGAGTCGGATCTGGAGGCCTTGGCGGGCCGGGTGTGGCGGGCGCACCGGAAGTTTCGGGGGCTGGAGCCGGGGGAGTTTCCGCCGGCGGAGGCGGGCCCGGCGATTTTTCAGCGGCGGGAGGCGGGCGACTATCCGGCCGCGGCGCGGGCGGCGCTCGAGTTGATCGCGCGGGGGACGTTCCGCAAACTCGTGCTGGCGCGGGCGCAGGATTGGAGCACGGACCGGCCGCTCCATCCGCTGCGGATGCTCAACGGCCTGCGGCAGCGTTTCCCGGACTGCTACGCCTTCTCTTTCACCTGGGGTGGGGGCCCGAGCTTTATTGGCGCCAGCCCGGAGCGGTTGCTGCGGGTCCGGGCGGGCGAACTGGAGACCGAGGCGCTCGCGGGTTCGATCCGGCGCGGCCGGGGTGCGGCCGAGGACTTGGCCTTGGGCGGGGTGCTCCTGCGCAGTGAAAAGGATCTGCGCGAACATCAGGCGGTGGTGGAAGATTTGCGGAGCCGGTTGGCGAAGCTTGGGGTGGACGTGGGACCTGCCGCGACGACGGGCGTGCGGCGCCTGGCAAACGTCCAACATCTCCACACCCGCCTTGCGGGTCCGCTGCCGGTCGGCGTGCACCCGCTCGATGTGGCTGCAGCACTCCACCCGACGCCGGCGGTCGGCGGGGAACCGCGGGAGGGGGCGGCCGAGGTGATCCGCCAGCTCGAAGGCTTTCCGCGGGGGCTCTATGCGGGCGCGCTCGGCTGGTTTGATGCGCGCGGGGAGGGGGAGTTTCTCGTGGGCATTCGTTCCGCGCTGGTCGAGGGCACGGCCGCGCGCGTCTACGCGGGGGCGGGGTTGGTGGCGGGCTCCGATCCGGAAAAGGAGTTGGCCGAGACCGACCTCAAGTTTAAGGCGATGGTGGAAGCCATCACGGCCTGAAGGATGCACCCGTTCCAACCTGATCTACGCAATCTGAACACCCTTTGGGCCGGCGTGCTCGTGGAGAGCTTGGTGCGGGCCGGAGCGGTGGCGGCGGTGGTGTCCCCTGGTTCCCGCTCCAGTCCCCTCGCGGTGGCGGCGGCGACCCATCCGGGGTGGGAGGCGATTCCCGTGCTCGACGAGCGTTCCGCGGGTTTCTTCGCCTTGGGACTGGCGAAGCGGGCGGGCCGGCCCGCCGTGCTCCTCTGCACGAGCGGCACGGCTGCGGCCAATTACCTGCCCGCGGTGATTGAGGCCTCTGAGGCGGGCGTGCCGTTAGTCGTGCTGACCGCGGATCGTCCGCCGGAGCTGCGCGGCTGCGCTTCGGGCCAGACCATCGACCAGCAGAAGCTTTATGGCGCCTACGTGCGCTGGTACCACGAGCTGGCGGTGCCGGAGTTGGATCCCGCCGGCCTGCGCTACGTGCGCCAGACGATCGTGCACGCGGTGACCCGCAGTCTCGGCAATGGCGGCGGCCCGGTGCATTTGAACGTCCCGTTTCGCGATCCGCTGGCGCCGACGCCGGACGGTGGGGCGGCGGCGGCGCTTGCGGGGGCGATCGATTGGGAGCGCTTCTTCCGGGGTTTGCCGGCTCCGGAGCCGGTGACCCGGATCACCCGGCCCCCGGAGATCGCCCCGGAGGTGCACGGCGTCATCGTGGTCGGGCCCGTGCAAACTGCGGAGCCGGAGGCGTTGGCCGTGGCGCTGGGCGAGTTGGCCGGGCGGCTGGGCTGGCCGGTGTTGGCGGACGCGCTTTCGCCGGTGCGGCAATGGGCGGATCGGATCCCACATTTGGTCACGACCTACGACACCATCCTGCGCCACCCCGCGGTGGCGGAGCGGTTGCGGCCCGAGGTGGTGCTGGGGGTCGGCGGCTGGCCGGTGAGCAAGGTGCTCCGGGCGTGGCTGGAAGCGGCGGATGCGGACACCTGGCTGGTGACGGAGCGCGAGGACAACCGCGATGCGCTGCACGGGCGGACGCGGGTGCTGGCGATGCCGGTTGCGGTGCTCGCGGGGGCCTTGCCGGAGGTGGCGCCGGACAACGGTTACCAGCGGATGTGGGCGCGCTACGAGGCCCGGTTGCGGCCGGCGTTGGACGCGCGCTTGGAGGCGGAGACCGGAATGTTCGAGCCGAAGGCCGTGTGGCTGCTGGGGCGCGCGTTGCCCGAGGGGGCCGATCTCTTCCTCGCGAACTCGATGCCGGTGCGGGACGCGGAGTATGTCCTGCCGGCGGGCAATCGCCGGTTGCGTCTCTGGTGCAATCGCGGGGCCAACGGCATCGATGGCACCCTTTCGACCGCGTTGGGCTTGGCGCACGGCTCGGACCGGCCGGCGGTGCTCTTAACGGGCGACCTTTCGTTCCTGCACGATGCCAACGGACTGTTGCTGGCGCCGCGGTTTCGCGGGTCGCTGACCGTGGTGGTGATCAACAATCGAGGGGGGGGCATTTTCGAGCATCTGCCGATCGCGCAGGTGGCGGGCGTCTTTGAGGACTTCTTCGCGACGCCGCAGGCGGTGGATTTGGGGCGGCTGGCGGCCGCGCATGGGGTGCCCCATGAATTGGTGGCGGACTGGGGGGCGCTAGTCGCGCGGGTGGCGTCGCCGGAGCCTGGGGTGCGGATCCTCGAAGTTTCCACTGACCGCAAGCAGGACGCTGCCCAACGGAAGCGTTGGTTTGCGGAGCTAGCGGCCGGGCTGGGCTCTCCGTAGGCCGGCCCGCCCTGAGTCCGTTAAGGGGCCTGCCCTGAGCCCGTCGAAGGGGCCCGCCCTGAGCCCGTCGAAGGGCTAAGGCAGCCAAGGATACTTCCGGGCGTTGGGCGCGCGTTTCTCGCGCTGGGCGGTCATAAACTCCTTCGCCTCCTCGCTCATATAGTAAAGCAAGGTGGCGTTCCCGGCTAGTTCTTGGATTCCGGCTTGGCCGTCGAGTTCGGCATTGAAGCCGCTCTTGAGGAGGCGGATCGCGAGGGGGCTCTTTTGGAGGATCTCGCGGGCCCATTGCACGCCTTCCGCCTCCAGCCGCTCGACGGGAACCACGGCGTTAACTAAGCCCATTTCGAGCGCTTGGTGGGCGTCATACTGGCGGCAGAGGAACCAGATCTCGCGGGCTTTCTTTTGGCCGACCACGCGGGCGAGGTAGCTGGAACCGAAGCCGCCATCGAAACTGCCCATCTTGGGCCCGACCTGGCCGAAGATTGCGTTATCGGCCACGAGGCTGAGGTCGCAGACCACGTGCAGCACGTGACCGCCGCCGATCGCGTAACCGGCGACCAGTGCGATGACGACCTTGGGCATCGAGCGGATGAGTTTCTGCAGGTCGAGGACGTTCAGCCGCGGCACCCCGGCCTCATCAATATAGCCGGCGTGCCCGCGCACGCTTTGGTCGCCGCCCGCGCAGAACGCGTACTTACCATCCCGGTGGGGGCCGGCGCCCGTCAGGAGTACCACCCCAATGGCTGGGTCTTCCCGGGCGTCGGTGAAGGCGTCGTACATCTCCTTGACGGTCAACGGGCGGAATGCGTTCCGCTTTTCCGGCCGGTTGATCGTAATGCGGGCGATGCCCTCGGCCTTATGGTAAAGGATGTCGGTGTACGTCTTGGCGACCTGCCAGTCTGGGCTCATCTGGGCACCGTGGGGGCTTTCCGGCCCGTTGTCCACGGTGGGCGCGGGTTCCGGGGCTAAGGGGGCAATGCAAGCAGTTTTCCTGCCCGGGGGAGAAACGGCTTGGAGGGGGCGGGCGATTACGGGAGGATCGTCGGGCTTATGAAACCTACCGCCGAAGCAGGCCAGGGGACGGGCGCCCGTTGGGCGCTTGGGCTGGGGGCCTTGGGGGTGGTGTTCGGGGATATCGGGACGAGCCCGTTGTACACGATCCGCGAGTGCCTGCACGCGCTGCCGCCGGCGGAGCACGCGACGGCGGTGCTGGGGGTATTGTCGCTGGTCTTTTGGTCGCTGGTGCTCGTGGTCAGCGTGAAGTACGCGACCTTTGTGCTGCGCGCGGATAACCGGGGCGAGGGGGGCATCTTCGCGTTGCTGGCTTTGGGGCGGCTCGATCAGGGCGTGCGGGCGGGTCTGAACGTGGGCACGGTTCTGGTGTTGCTGGGCGCGGCAATGTTGTGCGGCGAGGCGATCATCACCCCGGCGATCACCGTGCTCAGCGCGGTAGAGGGCTTAAAGGAGGTGGCCCCGGGAATGGATTTCTTGGTGGTGCCGCTCGCCTGTCTGATCCTCGGCGTGGTCTTCGCCTTCCAGCACCTTGGTACGCGCTTCATCGGCGGGATCTTTGGGCCTGTGATGCTGCTGTGGTTCGCGGTGCTCGGCGGCCTTGGTTTGTGGCGAGTGCTGGAGAATCCCTCGGTGCTACGGGCACTGGATCCGTGGCTCGGCATCCAACTGTTGGTCGGTCATCCGGCGCAGGCGGGGATTTTGCTCGGTGCGGTAGTGCTGGCCTTCACGGGGGTGGAGGCACTGTACGCTGATATGGGCCACTTTGGCCGGCGGGCGATCCTCTCCGGCTGGTACGGCGTGGTGCTGCCGGGACTGGTGCTCAACTACTTCGGACAAGGCGCGCATTTCCTCGCGGGCCGGGGGTCTGCGGCCAACCCGTTCCTCTCGATCGCCCCGGAGGGCTGGCCGCGCTACCTATTACTGGCGTTGTCCGTCCTCGCGGCGATCATTGCGAGCCAAGCTTTGATTTCGGGCGCGTTCTCGCTTGTCCGCCAGGCGATCCAACTCGGTTACTTCCCGCGCCTGACCGTGCGCCACACCAACCCCGACCAGCGCGGGCAGATTTTCCTGCCGCTGGTGAACGTGGTGCTCGCGCTCGGGGCGATCGCGACGGTGTTCGGTTTCAAGTCGAGCTCGGCGCTGGCCGCCGCCTACGGCATCGCGGTCACCGGCACGATGATCGTGACCACCCTAGCGCTTTACGCCGTGATGGTACGGGCGTGGCGCTGGCCGGTCTGGCGGGCGGCCGCGGTGTGTCTGGGCTTCCTGGCGCTCGACGCGGTCTTCTTCGCCTCGAACCTGCACAAGTTCCACGACGGGGGTTGGTTGCCCGTGTTCATTGCGCTGGGCGTGCTGGCGATTATGACCACTTGGAAGCTGGGCAAGGGGGAGATTTTCCGGCGGGTCTACGCCAACGAGATCACGGAGTCCGAGCTCTGTGCCATCGCCTCTAGCCCCCACATCGTGCGGGTGCGCGGCACCGGCGTGTTTATGGCGGGCAACCCCACCGGCACGCCCCTTGTCCTGCTACACCACGTGAAGGCCAACAAGGTGCTCCACGAGACGGTGGTGCTGCTGAGCATTCTGACCGAGGAGGTTCCGTTTGTGCCCGAGGGGGAGCGGCTGGAGGTGCGGGCGATCGGCGAGGGGATCTGGCGGGCCGTGGCGCGGTACGGGTATATGGAATCGCCAGACGTGGCCGCGTTGATCGGTGGGATTCGGGACCGTGGGGTGCCGCTGCGGCCCAACGAGGCGACCTACTATTTCAACCGCGAGATGATCATCACGGGAGGGGATTCGCGGATGTGGGAGTGGCAGAAGCATTTCTATGGCTTTCTGAGCCGGAACGCGCGGCAGGCGCGGGATTACTACCAGCTCCCGCCGATGCAGATCATCGAGGTCGGCCTGCCGATCCAGCTCTGAGGTGGCCGGCAGGGGGCGGGCAACTTTGGTGTTTCCCCCGGGTGCGGAGCCCGCTTCGCTCGCGTCGATGCACCCCACCGCCCTGCGCCTTAGCCTTGCCCTGTTCCTCGCCGCCGCTTCCGCCGCCCTCGCCGCGGAACCGCGTTTCCAGCCGCTCTTCAACGGCCGCGACCTGACCAACTTCAAGTCCGAGGGCGCCGCGGAGTTCTGGCGCGTCGAGAACGGGGTACTCGTCGGCGAGAACAACAAGGCCCAGACTGGCCACTACCTGTGGACGCAGAAGGAGTACAAGGACTTCGTCCTCGAGTTTGATGTCCGCTGGAAGGCGACTTCCCCGCGCGGGGTCGATACGGGGATCGAAATGCGCAAGCCGAAGCTTCAGCTGCAGCTGGGCGTCTCGGGCAGTCTGCGGGTGGATATGACCGGCTCCTTCTACACGGGCGGCAAGCCGGCCTATCCGGAGGCGGGACAGGCCAAGGAGGCCAAGCGGCTGCTCAAGCCCGAGGGCGAGTGGAATACCATCCGGATCCAAGCCAAGGGCGACAGCTTCACCTGCTGGATCAACGGCCAGAAAGCCTCCGAGTATACGGACCCGAAGTTTGCTGGCGCCGCCCCGCTCGGGATCCAAATCCACGGTAAGGTCGAGATGAAGTGCGAGTACCGCAACGTGCGGATCGCGGAGCTCTGACCGGGCGCCCCGGGCGCGGGCGCATCATTTGGCTATCCTTCCGCCCGCTCCATCCGCAGGCTGCGGCATGGAACGTCGTCCCTTTGACCAGCTCGGCCTCTCGCCCGAGATCCTCCGTGCGGTCGCCAAGCTCGGCTTCGAAGAGGCCTCGCCCATCCAGACCGCGGTCATTCCGGTCGCCCTCGCGGGCCGTGATCTGGTGGGCCAGTCCGCCACGGGCTCGGGCAAGACCGCCGCGTTTGCCATCCCGGCCATCGAGCGCGTTGACGCGCACCTCAAGGCGGTCCAGGCCTTGATCCTGTGCCCCACGCGGGAACTGGCGGTGCAGGTGGCGGAGGAAACGGGCCGGCTGGCGTTCTTCCGGCGGGGGATCCGCGAGGTGCCAATTTACGGCGGACAGAGCTATGACCGGCAGTTTCGGGCGCTGGAGGCTGGCGCCCAGATCGTCATCGGGACTCCCGGCCGCGTCCTCGACCACCTCGCGCGCGGCACCCTCCGGTTCGACGCGCTGCGGATGGTCGTCCTCGACGAGGCTGATCGGATGCTGGACATGGGCTTCCGGGAGGACATCGAGCGGATTCTAGCCGCGGCGCCCGCCACGCGCCAGATGTTGTGCTTTTCGGCCACCATGCCGCGGCCGATTCAGGAGCTGATCCAGCGCTTCAGCCGGGATCCGGCGTGGGTGCGGATCGATGCCGTGGCCCGCGAGGCGCCGCAGGTGGAACAGACCTATGTCGAGGTCGATCGGCGCTCCAAGCTGGAGGCCCTCACGCGGCTCATCGACGTCCACGACTTCCGCTTCGGGATTATCTTCTGTGGGACCAAGGTGATGGTCGACGATCTCGACGAGCACCTGCACGCGCGGGGGTACGCGGTGGACCGGCTCCACGGGGATCTCAGCCAGGCGCAGCGCGACCGGGTGATGGGGCGTTTCCGCGAGCGAAAGTTCGAGTTCCTGATTGCGACCGATGTGGCGGCGCGCGGTCTCGACGTGGACGAGTTAGAGGTGGTGTTCAACTTCGACCTGCCGAACGACGCGGAGGACTACACGCACCGCATTGGACGCACCGGTCGGGCCGGCCGGAAGGGACGTGCCTTTACCTTCGTTAGCGGCCGCGAGATCTACCGCCTACAGGCGATGATGCGGGCGGCGCGGCTTGATTTGCACCGGGGGCGCGTGCCCTCGCTGGATGAGGTCGAGGAGGCGCGGACCAATGTCTTCTTTGAACGGATTCGGGCCACCTTGGAGGCGCGCGACTTTAAGCCGCACGACCGGATGATCGACCGCCTGCTCGATCAGGGTTACTCCAGTACGGACATCTGTTCTGCCCTGATCCACCTGCTGCGCGCGGGCGCGGCGCCGGAACCAGCGACGCCGGGCCGGGGTGGCGCGGCGGCCAAGGGCAGTTCAGCGGAGGCCTGGTCCGAGCCGGGGCCAGCCAGCCCCAAGCAGTCGCGGGCGCCCGGGGGGGCGGTGGCCCCGGAGCCCGCGGAGGCCCCGGAGGTGGCGCCAACTGAGCCGGCCGAGCGCCCGGCCCGGACTGGCCGCGAGCCGGGGATGGCCACCCTATTCCTCAACGTTGGCCGCAAGCAGCTGGTGCAGGTGGCGGATGTGGTCGGTAAGATCGCGGGGGTCACGCGCCTGCCGGCGACCGTGGTCGGGGCGATCGACCTCCATCAGCGCCATATCCTAGTGGATGTGGCCGAGGAGCACGCTGAGCTGATCCTACGCAAA
>CAIOTK010000333.1 GCA_903861185.1 uncultured Opitutia bacterium
CGGTACCGACGGCGGCGCGGGGCTGGCGGTGGTGATCGCGAGTGATCCGGAGTCGCGCTATGAACGCACGATTGCCGTGCTGGATGCGCTGGCGGCGGCGGGAATCCAGCGCGTCTCGCTGGCGGGGGAGGAGGGACCGGAATGAAGCCCGCGTCGAAGGCATCCCTGCGCCAGCGTGTCCGTTGGCGGGTCGGCCTTCCCGTGCTCGTCAGCGTGGCGGTGCATGCGCTGGTGCTGGGGCTGGCGGGCGTGTACGTGGTCCGCGAAGTCACCGCGGCCCGCCGTCCGGCGTTTGCGGCGGCGGCGGCGCCCCCGCCCCGACCGGCGGAGCACCGTGTGCAGATCGCGCGGCGCGCGTCCGGTGCGGCGGCGGCGGCTTCGAATCCCAGCCTTGCGCGGATCACCTCGGCGGCCTCGGTGGCGGCGTTCGCGCTGCCCGAACCGGCGGCGCCCGCAGGGCTGGCGGGGAGCCTGCTGGGATCCGGAATGAACGGCGCGGCGCTCGGGATCGGGGCAGGGGCCGGGCTGGCGACGGCCCTCGGCACCTCGGGCACGGGCGGCCGGGGACTGATGTCGATGACGTTTCTGGGCCTGACGTCTCCGCGGGTGAGCCGCGTGGTGTTCGTGGTCGACGTCAGCCGCGACCTGATGGACATCCGCAAGGGTGGCTTTGAGGCTTTCGCGGTGATTCGGGGCGAGATTGCCCGGCTCGTGACGCAGTTGCCGCCCACCGCGCGCTTTGGCGTGGTGCTGTTCGGGGGCGCGGCGGGCGACGTCAATCGTTTCGCGGCCGAGCTCACCCCGGCGACGGCGGCGCGGAAGGAGGCGCTGGTCGCGTGGATCCGGACCCTCAACGCCCGTCCCGACCAACTGGGCACGCGATCGGCCGGGGCCTACCTCGGGTGGCGCGAGCGTGAGTTGCCCGGCGCGGGCCTGGACCCGACGCTGCTGCCTCCGCCCTGGCTGCGGGCCCTGCGGGCGGCGTTGGAGCTTGAGCCCGACACTCTCTTTCTCGTCACGGGCAGCGCGGCGACGGCGTTGCGGCCGCGCAGCGACGAGCGGCGGGAGACCCTGGAGCGGCGCAACGACCTGGAGAAGGAACGGCTGCGGCGGCGCGGCATCGACCCGGAGACCGTCGGTGAACGGCGGCGGGCGGCCTTGGCGAAGGCGCGGCGCGAGTTGGAGGACATCAACCGCCAGCGCATCGCGCAGGGGAAGCCGCCCTTCATCGTCAGCGACACCAAGCGCGTCTTCCAGCCGGACTTTCAGGAGGAACTCCGGCGGGCGGGTTTCACGCTCGTGCTGGATACGGCCGGGTGGACCGACGCGCGGGGTGACCCGATCTGGGAGCTGGGGGTGAGCCCGCACGAGAAAGTACCCTTCGCCGAAGTACTCACGCACGTCGCGCGGCTGCAAGCGGCGCTGCTCCGCGAGCGGGCGGCCGTGAATACGCTCCTCTTCGTCGGCCCGAACGAGCAACCCCGCGAGCCGGTGGAGCACCTCACGGCGTTGGCTCGGCGCAACGGAGGGCAATTCGCGCTGCTCACGGCCCGCTCGCTGGCCGCCCTGCCGCCGGCGGGACCGTGACCCGGACCGCAGCCGCGCGGACGGCGGGAGCGCGCCCGGGCTTGCGACGGGCGCAGGTGGCGCCACAGTCGGGCGCATGGACGTCAAAAAACTTCTCCACACGCGGATGCGCGTGAACGACATCGAACGCAGCGTGCGTTTCTACGAGCAGATCATCGGCCTGAAGGTCTCGCGTCGGCACACCTCCCCGCGCGGCGCGCAGCTGATCTTCCTCCAGACCCCGAACAGCGAGGAGGAAATCGAACTCTGCCAGATGCCCGCGGGCGCTCCTGCGGTCGTGGTGCAGCCCGATCTCATGCACCTCGCCTTCGAAGTCGACGACCTCGAGGCGTTCGCGCGTGAGTCGGCTGCCAAGGGGCATCCCTTCAGCGATGGCCCGACGAAGACGAGCAGCGGCTCGATGATCGGCTTCATCGACGCCCCGGAGGGCTACGAGGTGGAACTGATCCAGCGCGCGCGCTGAGCCGCTGGACGGGCGGGGCCCTCGTCCGCGCGGAGTCGGAGCGGTGGCGGTTGAGCGCACGGCGGCGGTCCGGTCGTGGCGGTGCCGCTTCGGGTGGGGCCGCGCTCAGCGACCGGCGGCGCGGCGTTCCCAAGCGAAGAGGAACTGCTGCGCAAAGCCGGCGGCCGCACCGAAGTGGACGCGGCCGAAGCGGGCGAGCGCGGGCAGCTTCCAGTCCCGCAAGTCGTAGCGCTCGGCGAGCGTGCGCGCGATCCAGACATCGACGGGAAAAGCCTCGAGTTTTCCGGCGCCGAAGAGCAGGACGCAGTCGGCGACCTTCTCGCCGACTCCCGGCAGTGCGCAGAGCCGCTCGTGCGCCTCGGCGTAGGGTGCGGCCTCCGTGGCCTCGAGCCAGCCTGGCTCCGCGGCGAGGTGCCGGGCGGTGGCGTGGACGTAGCGGGCGCGGAAGCCCAGTTGGCAGCGCCGCAGGTCGGCCTCGGAGAGCATCGCCAGCTCCGCCCACGTCGGCAGGCGGTGCACGCCCGGCGCGATCAAGGCACCGTGCCGCTCCGCCACGAGGGCGAGCATCTGCTTGATTTGCACGATCTGCTTCGTCGCGCTGCAGAGGAACCCCAGCAGCGTCTCGCCGAACGGCTGGCGGAGCAGGCGCAGCCTGGGGAAGGCGGTCACGGTGCGCGCGAGATGCGCGTCGCTGCGCCACGGCAGGGCATCCGTGATCGCGGCCCACGGCGTCTCCAGCGCGAAGTAA
>CAIOTK010000334.1 GCA_903861185.1 uncultured Opitutia bacterium
CCCGTGCTCCCGCGACACCGGCTCCCCGTCGAAGCGGGTCGCCACCAGCACGTCGTCGTCCAGGCACTGCTCGAGGCTCACGTTGGTCGAGTAGCCGTCGTAGCCCGTGAAGTACACGAAACGCGCCTCCGGCGCCGGCTGCACCAGCTCGTGCAGGGTGGTGAACGCCACCCCGCCCCAACGGCAGTCGAACTTGCTCCACGTGGTCACACAGTGGAAATCGCTCACGTCCTCGACCTGCGGCAGGGCGTTGAACTGGTCCCAAGTGAGCTCGACCGGCTTCCCGACGAGGCCGTCGATCCGCAGGCGCCAATCGGCCGGGTCGATCCGCGGCTGCACACCGAGGTCGAGCACGGGGAACCCGGTGGTCAGCTTCTGCCCGGGTGGCAGGCGCTCGCCGGAGCGTTCCGGCCGGGCGGTCACCCCGCGGGCCCGCTGCTTCTCCGCCCACCGCTGCTTCGCGCTGACGAGTCGTTCCTGGGACATCCGGCGGACCGTAGGCCTCCCTCGCCCGCGCGCAAGCACGCCGGTCGTCGCGGGAGACGATCAAACCGGGTCCGCGTGCTCCGCCAGCGCTTGGCGCACCGGGTCTCGCCGCCGCCAGTAATACCAAAAGAGGCCGCCCTGGTAGGCCGTCGCCAATCCCGCCACTAGCCCGTGCGTCACGCGGTGCACGAGCCGGAGGTAATCCGCAGTGCTGAGGCCCAGTTCCGCCGCCGTCGTCTCGACCGCCGTCCGCAACTCGTCCGGGAGCGGCGGCAGGGCGGCCCCGGTTAGGCGCAGGGCGCAGTAGGCCCAGACGGCCGCCAGCAGCAGCGGTTGGCTGGCGAGGATCCAGCGTAGGCCGCCGGGGTCGCCGTGCCGTAGGCGGGCCACCCCGTGCAACTCCACCGCCCCCGCGCCCGCCGCCGCCAGACCGACGGCCGCGAAGGCCGTCTCCCGCGCGCCCGCCGCCAGCAGCGCGAACACCCCGCCCAGCACAAGCACGCTCAACCCGTCGAGCCGCGCGAGGCGCAACACGCGGGCCAAAGTCTCCTCCGGCAGCAACGGCGGGGCTTGCATCGAAGGTTTGTCATCCCGCCCCCGGCCCGGAAGCTCAAGCCCCTTCGTGACGCGCCCGCCCGCACCGCCCGCCCTCCCGTTCCGCCTGGAGTTCCCCCCGGAGCTACCCATCACCGCGCGCGCCGGGGAGATCGTCGACGCCCTCCGCGCCCACCAGGTCCTCATCCTCGCCGGCGAGACCGGCTCCGGTAAAACCACTCAGATCCCGAAGCTCTGCCTCGCCGCCGGCCGGGGCACTCGCGGCCGCATCGCCTGCACCCAGCCCCGCCGCGTCGCCGCCCTCTCGCTCTCGCGCCGCGTGGCCGAGGAACTCGGCGTGCCCTGGGGCCGTGAGGTCGGCTGTAAAGTCCGCTTCAGCGACCAGACCGGCCCCTCGACGATCGTCAAATTCCTCACTGACGGGATGCTCCTCGCCGAGGTCCAGGGGGATCCGCTCCTCCGCGAGTACGACACGGTGATCATCGACGAGGCCCACGAGCGCTCGCTCAACATCGACTTCCTCCTCGGCCACCTCCGCCAGCTCCGCCACCGCCGGCCCGACCTCCAGATTGTGGTCACCTCCGCCACGATCGACACCGCCGCCTTCAGCGCCGCTTTCGACGATGCCCCGGTCATCGGGGTCGAAGGCCGGATGTTCCCCGTCGAGGTGGTCTACGCTCCGCTCGATGCCCTCGGGCGCGATTACGCGGAAGACGATGGCAACGCGGAGGCCGAGGACCGCGCCTCCGCCCGTGCCGAGGCGGTGCATTACCTCGATGGCGCCGTGGCCGCGGTGGAGCGCATTGTCGCCGGGGGCGCGCCGGGCGACGTGCTGGTGTTCCTCCCGAGCGAGCGCGACATCCGCGAGGCAATGGACGCCCTCGAGCCCCGCCTCCGCGGCGACGCCACGCTGGTGCCGCTCTTCGGTCGCCTCACCAACGCCGAGCAGCAGCGGGTGTTCGCCCCCGCGCCCCGCCGCAAGGTGGTCGTCGCCACCAACCTCGCCGAGACCTCCCTCACGCTTCCCGGCATCCGCTTCGTGGTCGATGCCGGCCTCGTCCGCGTCAGCCGCTACTCGCCGCAGGCTCGCACCCGCCGCCTGCCGATCGAGCCGGTCTCGCAGTCGAGCGCCGAGCAACGCAAGGGCCGCGCCGGCCGTGTCGCCCCCGGCACCTGCATCCGCCTCTACTCCGAGGCGGACTTCCTCGCCCGCCCCCGGTTCACCCAGCCCGAGATCCAGCGCGCGAACCTCGCCGACGTCATCCTGCGTCTGCAGGCCTTCGGGCTCGGCGACATCGAGCGCTTCCCGTTCCTCAATCCTCCCCCGGCCAAGGCGATCCGGGCCGGCTTCGGACTGCTCGAGGAACTCGGCGCCCTCGGGGCCGAACCCGGCGACGGCACGCCCCGCCCGCTCACGCCCATCGGCCGCGAACTCGCCCGGTTGCCCGTCGACCCCACGGTCGGCCGGATGATCCTCCAAGCGCGCACGGAGGGCGCCCTCCGCGAGGTGCTGGTCATCGCCGCCGGGCTCTCGATCCAAGACCCCCGCGAACGCCCGCTCGACCGCCAAGCCCAGGCCGACGCCGCCCACCGCCGCTTCGCCCATCCGGACTCCGATTTCCTCACGCTCCTCGCAATCTGGGAAGCCTTCCACGACGACCTCGAACGGCTCTCGCAACCCCGCCTCCGCCGGTTCTGCCGCGACCACTTCCTCAGCTACACCCGGCTCCGCGAATGGCGCGACATCCACGCGCAGCTGAGCGAGGCGCTCGCCTCCCGCCCCGACTTTCGCCCCAGCTCCGTCCGCGACGGCGTACCCGCGCCCGCCCCCGCCGCGCCCGCCGGAACCCCCGCGCCGGGCGAACCTCGCCGCCGCGCCCGCCGCGAAGCGGAAGCCGACCCGCTCGCCTTCACCACGCCCGCCTACCGCGCCATCCACCGTAGCATTCTCGCCGGCCTCCTCGGCAACCTCGCCCGCCTCGATGAGGAACACGGGGGCTACCTCGCCACCCACGACCGCCGCCTCGCGCTGTTCCCCGGCTCGGTCCTCTTCCGCCGCGAAGCCCCCCGCCGCCGCGGCACGCCCCCGCCCGCCCACGCCCCCGCCCGCGGCCCCGCCACACCCCGCTGGATGATGGCCGCCGAGATCGTCGAGACCTCCCGCGTCTACGCCCGCACCTGCGCCCGCCTCGACCCCGCGTGGGCCCTCGACCTCGGCGCCCACCTCCTGCGCATCTCCCACAGCGAGCCGTTCTGGGACGAGGCCGCCGGCCGCGTGATGGTCCGCCGCCGCACCCGCCTCTACGGCCTCGAGCTGGAGCGCCGCGCGGTTAGCTTCGGTGCCGTCGACCCGGTCCAAGCCACCGAGATCTTCCTCCGCGAGGGACTGGTCAACGACACGCTCACGTTTCCCCTCGATTTCCTCGCCCACAACCGCGAGGTCCGCGCCCGCGTGGCCGACCGCCTCACTCGCGCCCGCGACGGCGGGTGCCTGAACCTCGACGAAGCCGTCTACCGCTTCTACGCCGAACGCCTGCTCGGCCGCGACGGCGACCGCCCCGGACCGCTCCCCGTCGCCTCCACCGGGGAACTGGTCGCGCTCGTCCGCGCCCGGCAGACCACGGAGCCACGATTCCTCTTCCTCGCCGAGACGGACCTCCACGACCCCGCCGCCGCCGCGCACGACGAGGCCGCCTTTCCCGGCGCCCTCCCGCTCAGCCAGAGCGTCCTCCCGCTCAGCTACGCCTACCGGCCCGGCCAGGCGGACGATGGGGTTACCCTCGAGGTCGGTCCCCGCGAGGCGGAGGCGCTCACCCCCGCCGCGCTCGACTGGGCCGTGCCCGGCCACCTTGCGGCTAAGGTCGAGCACTACCTGCGCACGCTGCCCAAGGAACTGCGGCGCGCCTTCGTCCCCCTCGCCGAATCTGCCCGCGCGCTCGCCGCTGCGGCTGCCGCGCGCGACCGCCTCACGGGCCGGCGCGAGACGGTCGCCGCCGCGCTTGCCGCGGTGATCTCCGAGCGCCACGGCATCGCCCTCGACCCCGCAGTCTGGGCCGACAAGCCGCTGCCCGAGCACCTTGAGGTCCGGGTCCGCGTGGTCGACGCCCGCGGCCGGGAACTCGCCGCTGCGCGCCGCCTCGAGGATCTCCGCGCCGCCCTCGCCACGCAGGCCCGCGAGGCGAGCGTCGCCGTCGCCCGCGAGGACCCGCCCGCGTGGCGCGCCGCCCGCGCGCGCTGGGAGACGCCGCCGCACGTCACGTGGAAGTTCGACGAACTGCCCGCGCGCATCACGGTTTCCGAGCAGAATGGGCTGACGGTGCACGCCTTCCCCGCCCTCGTCGCCGAGCCCGGCGGGGTCGCCCGCCGCCTCTGCCGTACGCCCGAGGAGG
>CAIOTK010000335.1 GCA_903861185.1 uncultured Opitutia bacterium
AGCAGCATCCATTGGGCCAAGGAAAGGCGGGCCAGGCGGGCCCAGAGGGACGGGGAAACCCGAGGCGGGGTCATCGCCGCGGAGCCTTCCGCAACGCCCCCCCGCCGACAAGCCCCGCGTGGCGGATTCGCGGCGCGCCGCGGGCGAGCTTCCGACCGCCCCCTCCCTCACGGCACCGGCACGCGGCACAAGTCAGCATCGGACTTCCAGTCGATCCCCTCCGGCGGCGAACGCTGGAACCAACGGCTAGGTGGATCCCCCACTCCCCGGTCTCCCGATCCTCCCACGGCAAAACGTATTCTATGCGATACCTTTTCATTGAAAAAGAGGCGTTTCGCTTAGAAATGTATCGCATACGATATATGGACTTCGCGCAAACCGGCTTAGTGATTCAAGCCGCCCGCAAGCATGCGGGCCTGACTCAGGCCGACCTGGCCGGGCGTCTGGGGATGAGCCGCGCCACCCTCTCGCAGCTGGAGAACGGGGTCATCGGGGATCTCGGCATCCGGAAAGTGGCGCAGATCGCGGATCGCCTCGGTTTGGAAATTACGATCCAGCCCCGTCGCCCGCTGACGCTGCACGAGGCCTACGCCCGCAATCGCGCAGAGCGGCAGGCGGCCTTTCGGGAGACCGACTCCATTCTCGCCCAACTGAACCCGGGCAAACTCGGTGGCTAACGTCTTCGTCAACCGACGCGCGGTCGGCGCACTCACCCGCGAGGACCCGGCGAACCGCTTTGTCTACGCCGAAGGGGTACCGGAGGGCTCGGCGGTGTCATTGCTAATGCCGGTCAACCGCGGCCCGTATCACGCGGAGCGCGCCTCCGTGCTGCATCCAGTATTCGACCAAAGCCTGCCGGAAGGAGCCCTCCGGGAAGCGCTCACCCACCTGTTCGCGAAGGCGCTACCCGTTTTCGATGACCTTGCCCTGCTGGAAATTGTCGGCCGTTCCCTGATCGGACGACTGCGCCTAGGACGGTCGCCCGACGACCTCGACCAAGTCCCGGCGCAAAATCTGCGGGAACTCCTCGCGAGCCGGGGGACGGATGGACTGTTTGCCGCACTACTCCAGCGCTACGCCCAGTATTCCGGCGTGGCGGGGGTCCAGCCGAAGCTGCTGATCCGCGACGACGGCAGCCTCGGCACCAGCAAGTTAAGCCCCGTACCAGTGGGTGAGCGGATGACGGCTCAGGGCACCACCCACATCGTGAAGTCCTTCGACGCGGGGAAGTACCCAGGGTTGGCGGCCAACGAGTATTTCTGCCTGCAGGCGGCCAAGCGCGCGGGATTGCCGGTGCCATCGGTCGAGATCGCGAAGGGGGGACATCTGCTGATCGTGGAACGCTTCGACCTCAAGGCGGACGGAACCTACCTCGCCTTCGAGGACGGCTGCGCCCTCGACGGCCGATTGTCCCGGGAGAAATACGAGGGCAGTTATGAGCAGTTGGCCGCCACGCTGGCCAGCAGCCTGCGCGGGCCGGAGGGCACGGCAGCGGAACTGGCCCGCTTCTTCCGATCGTTCGTCCTTTCCGTCGCCGTGCGCAATGGGGACGCCCACCGCAAGAACTTCGGCGTGGTCTACGACGACTCGACCGGCACGGTATCCTTGGCGCCCGCTTTCGATATCGTCACCACGTCCGTTTACCTGCCCCACGACTGTCTGGCTCTGACGCTGGAGGGCACCAAGCGTTGGCCGGACGCCAAACGGCTGGTGCGATTCGGTCGGCAACGGTGCCAGCTCACGGAAGCGGCCGCGAAAACCATCGTGGCCGAGGTCTTAGACGGAGTTGCCCGGATTGCCCGGGACCTAGGAGCTTTGCCCGACCTCGATCCTCAGGCGAAAGACACCTCAGTCCGAATGCATCAAGCCTGGTCTGAAGGCATCAATTCCTTGGCCAAAAGCTGAGGTGAGCGTCCCCGGAGGGAGCGTAAGGCAAGCCCCGAAACCGCTCCGCCCGCGGCTCCCGGCAGGCGATTGGCATCGCGGGTGAAAAAAGCATCGCCGCACCGGCCGTGCCCGCCCAAGTACGGGCCGCCGATGAACGCGCCCCTTCCCCCCCTCCCGGCCGCACCCACCCCGGGCCAGTACCAACACTACAAAGGGGGCCAGTACCGCGTCGTCGGCCTCGCCCGCCATTCGGAAACCCTCGAGCCCCTCGTGGTGTACGAGGCCCTGTACGGGACCGGCGGCCTCTGGGTCCGCCCCGCCGCGATGTTCACCGAGGAGGTGACCATCGCCGGCCTCCGCCAACCCCGCTTCCGCCGCCTGCCGGACGCCTGACCGATGCGCGTCCTGCTCGCCTTCGATAAGTTCAAGGACTGTCTGACCGCCCCCGCGGCCTGCACCCTCGCCGCGGCCGCGCTCCGCGAACGCCACCCCACTTGGGAACTGGACGCCTGCCCCCTCGCGGACGGTGGCGAGGGCTTTGCGGACATCCTGACCCGCGCCGCCGGCGGTACGCTCCACGCGACCCCGGTCACCGGTCCCCGGGGCCAAGCGGCGACGGCCACCTTCGGGCTGGTGCCGTGGGCGCAGATCCCCGCCGGCGCCCGCGCGCTGCTGGATTTGCCCGCCCGCGCGGCCGGCCGGCCGGTTGCCGTCCTCGAAATGGCCTCCGCCTCGGGCCTCGCCCTCCTTGCGCCCGCCGCCCGGGACCCCTGGGAAACCACCACGACGGGCACCGGGGAACTGATCCGCGCGGCCGCCGCAGCCGGGGCCGGCGCCGTGCTGCTCGGGGTGGGCGGCAGCGCGACCCACGATCTCGGCCTCGGCGCCCTCACTGCCCTTGGCCTGCAGACGCTGGATACGCACGGCATTCCCCTCGCGAACCCGATCCCGCGGCATTGGGCGGCAGCCACTGGCTTCGCCGGCGCTGTCGACCCCGCCCTGCCCCCGCTGCGGATCGCCTGCGACGTCACCAACCCGCTCGCCGGCCCCCGCGGCGCCGCCGCGACCTACGGGCCCCAGAAGGGCCTGCAGGCGCAGGATCTGGCGCGGCTGGATGCGGCGAGCGTCCGGCTCGCCCGGGCCCTGTGCGCCCACTGCGGGCAGCCGGAGAGCCTCGCGGGGGTCCCGGGGGCGGGGGCGGCGGGGGGAATCGCCTTTGGCCTGATGGCGGGGGCGGGGGCGCGGCTGTTGCCGGGCTTCGACCTGGTCTCGGCGTGGCTCGACCTCGAGGCCCGGCTGGCGGCGGCGGATCTGGTGATTACCGGGGAGGGAAGGTTCGATGCGAGTTCGCTGCAGGGCAAGGGTCCTGGCGCGGTCGCGGCGCGGGCCCTCGCCCGGGGCAAGCGGGTCGTGGTGTTGGCCGGCCAAGCCACGTTGCCGGAACCGCCCCCGGGCCTCGTGGCACGTTCGATCTCGCCGCCCGGGCTGCCCTTGGCCGAAGCGCTGCGCGAAGCCCCGCAACGCCTCACCGCCGCGGTCCGGGAACTGAGCTAAAGCCAGTCCGCCCCGGGGCCCAGACTTGTCATCCGTGGCGATCGCGATCACCTTGACCGAGATGCAAGCAGCGGCGGCCAATCCCGAAGACCTGCGGCGTTTTTTCCATCAGGAGATCGACCGGATGGAACCGTCGCGTCTGGAGGTGCTGAACCGGATGCTCGAACAGCTGAAGCTCTTGGAGTTGGCCGACCAGATCGACCGCGGGTTTGACGCCGATCGCGCCGCTGGCCGCCTGACGCAGGAGAAAGTGGCGGCCGCAGTTCAAGCGGCACGGCGGGCCAATCCGTATGCATGAGGGTATGCCTAGACACGAACTCACTGCTGCCGCTTTTCGGAACTCGCAGTCCGTTCGCTGACCTCAGGCATCAGCTGTTGGCTGGCGATTGGGAACTGGCCGTCTCCACCGAGATCCTCCTTGAGTACGAGGAAGTGGTCACCCGGGTTTCAGGTCGGGAGCGTTGGCTCCAGATCGCCTTGCTGCTGGAGCGCCTAGATGCGCTGCACGGCACAATCCATCGGACCGACTCCACCTTCCGCTTCAACGTCATCGCCGGCGATCCGGATGATAACAAATTCGTCGACTGCGCGATCGCGGCGCGGGCCGAGTTTGTTGTGACCGAAGATCAACATTTCTCTGCGTTGGCGACCTCGGGTTACGCTCCGAGGGTTGTGACCCTCGAAGGACTGCGCGCGGAGCTGACCCGGCGCAGGCCAAAATCTGAATGACACCCGCCGGGCCGCGGCCCCGGGCCCCTATTCCCGCCGCAGGCCGCGGCGCATCAGCGAATCGAGGGCGGCGGCGGGCGGCTTGCCGTTGAACAGCAGGGCGTGCGTTTCCGTCAAAATCGGCGCCTCGATCCCGCGTTCTCGCACCAAGGCGGCGAACGCCTCGGTCGTCCGGTAGCCCTCGACCACGGTGCGGCGCCCAGCCAGCAACTCGGCCACGGGCCGACCCTCCCCGATCCGCTGCCCAAACTCCCGGTTGCGGCTCCAACCGCCATAGCAGGTGGCAACCAGATCCCCAAACCCGCTCAGGCCATAAAAAGTCTCCGTCCGCGCCCCCAGCGCCGCCCCCACGCGAACCATCTCGGCCAGCGCCCGCGTCAGCAGCGCGGCCTTGGTGTTGTCGCCCAAGCGCAGCCCGTCACAGCAGCCGGCCGCAATGGCATAGATGTTTTTCAGGCAACCGCCGTATTCGACGCCGGGGAGATCCTCGGAGGCGTAGACCCGCAGCGCCGGGCCGCTGAGGGCCGTTTGGAGGGCGGTCAGGTCCGCGTCGCACCGGTCGGCCGCGAGCACCATTGCCGAGGGTTCCGCGCGGGCGACGCCGAGGGCATTGGTCGGGCCGCTGATGGCCGCGACCCGGGCGCCGGGGCGGGCG
>CAIOTK010000336.1 GCA_903861185.1 uncultured Opitutia bacterium
CCAGCTACACCAGGCCGCGTGGCGCCAGCACGTGCACCGAAAATGCCCTAGGGCTCGATGTAGCTGGGGCGCGTCGCCCCGGTCCGGGAAGCCGGAAACACCGGCCCGCGGAGCCGTTTCTCCACGTGAAAGAGGGCAGCGCAAAAGGCGTTCCCATCCCCCGCCACCGGGGCGGCGCGCCCCGGCTACAACAAACCGCCGCCCTCCGGCCCCCGCGCCCCACTTTCCCACCATTTTCC
The DNA here is from genome assembly GCA_903861185.1 of uncultured Opitutia bacterium. GTDB lineage: Bacteria > Verrucomicrobiota > Verrucomicrobiia > Opitutales > Opitutaceae > ER46. The sequence continues at coordinate 240 of CAIOTK010000336.1, forward strand.
GGCTGGCGTGGCACGGAAGGTGCTTTCTCGGGAGCGGCAGAATGTGCCCGCGCGGAATGGATTTATCTCGACCGCGGCCCGGGCTCAGGACGCCTTAACCCTACCCAACTCAGCTCAACCCATATGCCCAAGTACAAACTGGAATACATCTGGCTCGACGGCTACACCCCGCTGGCCAACCTCCGCAGCAAGACCCAGATCAAGGAATTCAAGAGCTTCCCGAAGCTGACCGAACTCCCCGACTGGGGCTTCGACGGCAGCTCGACCCGGCAAGCCGAGGGCAAGAGCTCCGACATCGTCCTGAAGCCCGTCGCGGTCTTCCCGGACTCCACCCGCAAGAACGGCGTGCTCGTGATGTGCGAGACCTACCTCCACACCGGCGTCGCCCACCCCTCGAACTCCCGCGCCACCATCCCGGATGATCCGGGCACCTGGTTCGGCTTCGAGCAGGAGTACTTCTTCTTCGAGGACGGCGCGCCCCTTGGCTTCCCCCCGGGCGGCTTCCCCGAGCCCCAGGGCCCGTACTACACCGGCGTCGGCTACAAGAACGTCGGCGCGGTGGCCCGCAAGATCGTCGAGGAGCACATCGACATCTGCCTCGACGCCGGAATCAACATCGAGGGCATCAATGCCGAGGTCGCTAAGGGCCAGTGGGAGTTCCAGATCTTCGGCAAGGGCTCCAAGAGCGCCGCCGACCAGATGTGGGTCGCCCGCTACATTATGTCCCGCCTCTGCGAGCAGTACGGCATCGACGTCGAATGGCGCTGCAAGCCTATCCGCGGGCCCTTCGACTCGCCGCTCGATTGGAACGGCTCCGGGATGCACTCGAACTTCTCCACCAAGCATATGCGCGAGGTGGGCGGGAAGGCCTACTTCGAGAAGCTGATGGCCGCGTTCGCGAAGCACGTCGACGAGCACATCGCGGTCTACGGGCCGGAGAACCACCTCCGCCTCACCGGCCTGCACGAGACGCAGTCGATCGACAAGTTCAGCTACGGCGTCGCCGACCGCGGCGCGTCGATCCGCGTCCCGCACAGCTTCGTCAACAACGGCTACAAGGGCTACCTTGAGGATCGCCGCCCGAACTCCGCCGCCGATCCGTACTTGGTGGCCGGCCGGATCCTGCGCACGATCCAGACGGTTCCGACGAAGTAAGGTCGGACGCCGCACCCTTCAGGACCGGGCTTCCCGCCCGGTCCTTTTTTGTACCCCGCCGACGCGGCCTTGGCAGCGGGTCACGCAGGGCCAAGGGTCTGCCAGTCCTCACACCGCAGGCCGGGAACGCGGGAGAACTCCTCGGTGTTGTGGGTGACCAAGATGGCCCCCAATCGGAGAGCCTGTGCCGCAATCAGGCTGTCGAAAGGACCAATCATCCGGCCACTGCGCTCCAATACCGCCCGCAGTCGCCCATAGCCGGCGGCGTCCTCAGGCGAGAACGGCTCGATCGGGACGGAGAGCGTAAGGGCTTCAATGCGGGAACGATGCCGGGCCAACCCTGACTTTGCGGCCCCATACTCCAGTTCCGCCAACACAATGGCCGAAAGTCGCACCTGCGGGAAGGCAGCGGCGAAACGCGCCAGTAAACCCTCGTCACGCCGCCGGAAGAAGACGGAGAAGGCGTTGGTGTCCGGGAGGAACGGAGTCACTCGGCGAAGACCCGCGGCACGTCGGCGGCGGGATGCCCGGAGGCCTCCGGGAAGTCCGGACAAGAACCCGCGAGGTTCAGCAACCGCCGGCGCCGCGCCTCGAGGTCACCCTGCGGCCGAATCCGCCCCGTCCCGTCCTTGGGGCGGCGTAACGGGACGGCCGTGCCCGGAAAGGGGAACTCCTTGGGCAGGCGGAGCGCTTTCACCCCGCGGCTCTGAGTTGATTTGGCCTTGGTCTTCATACCCCCAGCCTGAAATCGCCGCCACCAGCGTCAAGCGCCCGGGGCCTCGCGCGAGCCCCGCATTTTGGGGCCGCCGCGGCCTTGGCAGCGAGGCGTAAACCTGCCACCCCCTCTCCCACCCCGATGCGTCCCCTCCCCTGCCTCGCCCTCCTACTGGCCGTCCTCGTCAGTTCCGCGTTCGCCGCCGCGCCCTCCCGGCCCAATATCGTCTATATCGTGGCCGACGAACTGGGCTACTTCGAGCCCGGCTACGCGGGCAATCCGCACCTGGTGACGCCCCACCTCGATCGCCTCGCGGCGGAGGGCGTGCGCTTCACGCAGGGTCTAGCCGGTTCCGCCGTCTGCGCCCCCACGCGCTGCTGCCTTCTGACCGGCAAGCACAGCGGCCACACCTCCGTCCGCCTCAATGGCGGCGGCACCCCGCTACGCGCCGGGGAGGCCACGATCGCCTCGATGCTGAAACCCCTCGGCTATGCGACCGGAGGCTTCGGCAAATGGGGCGTGGGCGGCCGCGGCTCCACCGGCGTGCCCGAGCGCCAGGGCTTCGACGTGTTCTTCGGCTATTACGACCAGGTCCACGCCCACACCTACTACCCGCCCTACCTGATCCGGAACAGCGCCGAGGTCCCCCTGCCCGGTAACCGCGGCAACAGCGAGGGTACGACCTACGCCCAATATGTGATCTTCGAGGAGGCGGTGCGCTTCATCCGCGAGAGCCGCGACCGACCCTTCCTCGCCTACCTACCCTTCACGCCGCCGCACGGGAACTTCGATATCCCCGACAGCGATCCCTCCTGGGCACTCTTCCGCGACCGCCCCTGGCCCGAGCCCGCCCGCCGCTACGCCGCGATGGTGCACCTGCTCGACCGCCAGGTCGGGCAAATCCTCGCCCTCCTGCGGGAACTCGGCCTCGAACAGAACACGCTCGTGCTGTTCAGCGGGGACAACGGCGGTGCGGACTACTTCGTGAGCCCGGAGTTCCCCCGCGGGGTCCACGGCGCCAACAAGGATCCGCGCACCGGCGTGGAGTTCCGCGGCAAGAAGGGCCAGCTGTACGAGGGCGGCCTGCGCGTGCCCGTCGTCGCGCGCTGGCCCGGCCGCATCGCCCCGGGGCGCGTGAGCAACCATCTGTGGTATTTCCCGGATATCCTTCCGACTATCGCCGAACTGTGCGGGGCGCCGCTGCCCCCCGACATCGACGGCCTGAGCCTCGTGCCGGAGTTGCTCGGAGCGGCCGCCGCGGGCCGCCCGCAGGCGCAACACAAGTACCTCTATTGGGAGTTCGTGGGCCAAGTGGCGGTGCGCGAAGGCAACTGGAAGGCGATCCAGCCCAAGGCCGGCGCCCCGTGGGAACTGTACGACCTGGCCCGCGATGTGAGCGAACGGGACGACCTCGCGGCGCGGCATCCGGACGTGCTCGCACGGCTGCAGGGCCACGCCCGGGAAGCCCATACGCCCGTAGTCGAGGGC
>CAIOTK010000337.1 GCA_903861185.1 uncultured Opitutia bacterium
AAGCGCTCGGAGCCGACGCGCCGGCACAACTCCACGCCCCACGCGGTCCGGTCGCACATATAATCGGGATGGTTCACCTTGGAGTTGAGTAGCTCCATCACGAGGGTGACGCGGTGCTTCTCCGCCAGTCCGACGAGCCGACGGAGACCCGCCGCGCAGTGCTCGAGTCCCTGCTGCTCATCGAGCCCGTCGCGATTGCCGGAGAAGCAGATTAGGTTCTCGAAGCCGGCCGCAGCGACCTCGGGAATCCGCCGCTCGTAGAGTTCCACCAGCGTGTCGTGGTGCTCCGGGCGGTTGAACGCCTTGGTGATGCCGCCGACGGTCACGCCCCGCGGGGTCTTGCCCGTGGGGTTGCTGACCATCGCGCAGTGGAGGCGATGGCGGGCGAGGGTGGGGAAATCCGCGGGGTTGAGGAGTTCGACGGACTCGAGGCCGATCTCGCGCGCGGCGGCGCAGAAGGCTTCGAGGGAGATATCCTTGTAGCACCACTTGCAGGCGGAGTGGCGGATGCGGCCGGGGCCGGCGACCGGCGTCGCGGCTTTGGTGCGGAGGGCTCCGAGGCTGGCGACACCGGCGATGGAGCGGAGCGCGGCGCGGCGGGAAAGGCTCGATTTCATCAGGGTGCGGGGACCGTGGGCCGGAGGGAGTCGCCTTGGCAAGAGCGGAGCCGGGTTCGCGGCGACCGCTTGCGCCGCGATCGGGCGCTGTTACGGTCGGCCGATGCACTCCCCAGCCCCCTTGTCCCGTCGTACAGTGATTCAGACGCTCGGTGCCGGCCTCGCGGTTCTCCCGTGTGTGAGCCCGCGGGCGGTGGCGGCCGCGGGCGCGACGCCTCAGCCGTTCTCCCTGCCCGCGCTCGCTTACGCGTACAACGCGCTCGAGCCACATTTTGATGCCCGGACGATGGAGATCCATCACTCCAAACATCACCAAGCCTACATCAACAGCGCCAACACGGCCTTGGCGGCTTACCCCGCGCTGCGCGCCCGGAGCGCGGAGGAATTGGTCAAGGATTTGGCGGCGGTGCCTGAGGCGATTCGTACCGCCGTGCGCAACCACGTGGGCGGACACCTCAATCACGCGCTGTTCTGGGACGTGATCGCGCCGCGTGCGGGGGGCGCGCCGTCGGGGGCGCTGGCCACGGCGCTGCAGGAGCGCTTTGGCTCCCTCGACGCCTTTCGGAGCCAATTTGCCGATGCTGCGATGAAGCGCTTTGGCAGCGGCTGGGCGTGGTTGACGGTGAAGGGCGGCCGGCTCGAGGTCTCGTCCACAGCGAACCAGGATTCACCGCTGATGGACGGGGCGGTTCCGCTGCTCGGGCTCGATGTCTGGGAGCACGCCTACTACCTCAAATACCAGAACCGCCGGACGGACTTTGTCGCGGCCTTCTGGAACGTGGTGGCGTGGGACCGGGTCGCCACGCGTTACGCCGCGGCGCGCTGAGTTTCCGGCGGCTCGCGTTGCGGATCAGCCCTGAACCTTAGAGTGCGGAGCGACCCCAGAAAACTCCAACATATGGGCGATCTCCTGGTAGCCCTTGCTGCGCAGTTCTTCGCGCGCGAGGGTGACCGCCTTTTGGAGTTCGCGGGAAACTTCCGCGGAGAGCGGCTCGAGCCTGCCCGAGGAGCGGCAAACCACGTGGTAGATTTCGTTTTGGCCGAAGGCTACTTGGTATAGCGACGTGCCTTGATGAATCACCGCGCGGCGCACCAGACCGCCGCGCTCGAAGGCCGCCATGCACCGGTAGACGGTCACGAGATCGCAGGCGCCCGCCGGCAGGGTGGCGTGCAGGTGCTCGATCGAAAGTGGGCTGCTCTGGCGGCAGAGGGCCTCGAGGATCGCCATCCGGGGTTGGGTGACCCGCAATCCGGCCGATTTCAGGCGTGCCGTGGCAAGGATCAGGATCGGATCGGGTACCGAAGTGGAGGGGGCGGTTTCGGACCGCGGGTTCTCGGAGGAGGGCAGGGAAGTGGGCATTAGCGGTCGCATTTAGCCAGACGGTTCAAAACGCTAGGGGTTTCGCGTCGGAAAATCGCGCGGTGCGGGATTGCACCGCGCCCTCCCGTGTGCCAATTCCGGCAGGAAGCATGGAAACTCCGGACTTCAGCGAGGTGGTCGCGCTCATTTGCAAGGAGGACGCGCGCTTCGACCGCAAAGCTTACGAATTCGTCCGGCTCGGACTGGATCAAACGGTCAAGGAGCTCCAGAAGCGAGACGCCACCCGCGTGGGACGCTCCCGGCACGTCTCTGGTCCGGAGTTGTTGCACGGGCTCCGCGTTTACGCCCTCGACCAGTTCGGACCCCTGACCAAGACCGTCCTCAATGCCTGGGGTATCCACCGCTGCGCCGACTTCGGGGAGATCGTCTTCAACCTCATTGAGTACAATATGTTCTCCAAGACGGACCAAGATCGGCGCGAGGACTTCGAGGAGGTCTTTGAGTTCGAGGATGCCTTTGTAAAACCGTTCCTGCCCTCCCGCCGTACCCGCGGGGCCTCCGGTCCCCGAGCCCGGGGAGCGACATGAAGCCCCGCCGATCCGCGGGGACAAAATCGGTTCGCGCCTCTTCCGATACCGCCCTGCTTGAGGCTTTTTGGCGGGAGCCGGTCCAGCGGATGGTCCTTCCCAATGGCGTGGTGGTCGTGCTCAAGCCGGACGCCGCCGCGGCGCTGGCCTCCGTGCAGGTCTGGGTTCGCTCCGGCAGCGTCCACGAGGGGGGGCAACTGGGGGCGGGGCTTTCGCACTTTCTCGAGCATATGCTGTTCAAGGGCACCGCGCGGCGCGCCGGGCGCGAGATCAGCGCGACGATTCAAGCCCACGGTGGATACCTCAACGCTTACACCACCTACGACCGGACGGTCTACTACGTCGACCTGCCTAGCGAGCACGCGGCCGTGGCAGTGGATGTCCTCGCCGACGCGGTCCTGCATTCGACGCTCCCGGAGGAAGAGGTGGCGAAGGAACGAGAAGTGATCCTGCGGGAGATCGCGATGACGCGCGATGATCCCGATAATCGCCTCTGGGACGCGCTGTTCGCGACCGCGTTCCGCGAGCATCCCTACCGGCATCCGATCATCGGGCACCGGGAGGTCTTTGCCGCGGTCTCGCGGGAGGAGTTGCTCGCCTACTATCGCGAGCGCTACGTCCCTGAAAATCTGGTGGTGGTCGTGGTCGGCGATGTCGATGCCTCCGCTATCCTCGCGGAGATCGGACGGCATTTCGGCGCGGTCCCGCGGCGCCGGTCGATCCCGGTGCTGGTTCCAGCCGAACCGCGGCAGCTTGCCCCTCGTCGCGAACACCGCGCGGAGGAGGTCGAGCTTTGCCGGGCGGTGCTCGCGTGGCCGATCCCCGGCCTGACGCACGCCGACGCCCCGGCGCTGGATCTGCTCGCTGTCGTGCTGGGGCAGGGGGAAAGCTCCGTGCTCTGGCGTGAGGTGCGCGATCGTGCCGGTCTGGTCCACCAAATCGACGCCGGGGCTTGGAATCCCGGTTCCAGCGGCCTGTTCTGCGTCTCCTACACTTGTGATCCGGATAAGCGATCCCGGGCCGAGGCGGCCATTCATCGGGCGCTGCGTGGTTACCTCGGGCGCCCCGTTCCGGCGGCTGATCTCTGCAAGGCCCGGCGCCAGCTCGTGGTAGGCGAGATTAATTCCCGCAAGACGATGAGCGGTCAGGCCTCGCGGTTGGGCGCCGCCGAGGTCGTGGTGGGTGATCTCGACCACGGCCGGACCTATTTCGGCGATTTGGCCCGGGTCACCGGTCGTTCGCTCCAGGCGGCCGCGGAGCGTCATCTGGGCGAGTCCAGCCTGATTGCGGTTTCGACCGGTCCGGCCTCGGCCGGGGCGGGAGCGGCGCCGGTTGCGCGGCGCGCTGCGCCGCCTGACTTCACGGAAATCCGCCTGCCCAATGGCGCCCGGCTCCTGCTGCAGCCGGATCCCCGTCTGCCCAACCTGCATCTGCGTTTGTTGCTGCCGGGCGGGCCCCTCTCCGAGGCGCCGGATCGCCGCGGCGCGACCGCCCTGCTTTCCACCCTGCTCACCAAGGACACGCGGCGCCGGTCCGCCGCCGAGGTGGCGCGGGCGATTGAGTCCGTCGGCGGCGCGCTCTACCCCTTCTGCGGCAACAACAGCCTTGGGCTCGCCGTGGAGGTGCTGCCCAACGAGGCGGCGCTGGCGGTCGAGCTGTTGGCCGATGCCGTGCTGGAGCCGGCTTTCCGCGAGGGCACGTTTCGGCTGGAACGGGACGCCCAAGTGGCGGCGCTGCGGCAGGATGATGACGATGTGGTCACCTGGGCCCGCAAGCGGCTGCGCCGGCGTTTCTTCGGTGCCGACCCGCTTGGTCTGGATGCTTCCGGGGACATTCCCGGCGTGCAGGCGCTTAAACCCGCGGATCTTGCGGCGTTGCACCGCCGGCTGACGGTGGCCGGCAATACCGTGCTCGCAGTCGCGGGTGACTTTGACCCCGCGGTACTGCGGAAGCCCCTCGAGCGCCTTTTGTCCCGGTTACCTGCCGGTGGCGGCGCGGGTGCGGCGCTATCGCCGGTGGCCCTGCCGGCGGAACGGGGGGCTTTCGTGGAATTCCAGCCCCGCGAGCAGGCGGTCGTACTCCGGGCCTATCCCGGTCCGGCGCTGCACGCGGCCGATTTCTATACCGGCGAGGTACTGGACGAGTGTTTGAGCGGGATGGCGTCGCGGTTGTTCGAGCGCGTCCGGGAGGACAAGGGACTCGCCTATTTCGTGCGGTCTGCGCGGGTGACCGGGCTGCGTTCCGGGATGTTTTCCTTCCTCGCTGGCACGCAGCCGGGGAAGGAGGCGGAGGTTTTGGCGGAGATCGATGCGGAGATCACCCGGATTGCCGCCGGCGGTGTCGAACCCGCGGAGCTCACCCGGTGTCAGGTGCGCCTTAAGGCCGCGCGTCGCCAGAGCTTGCAGACGCCGTCGGCCCGTGCCTTCCAAGCCGGCCTCAACGCCCTGCAGGGGTTCGCCATCAACGATTGGCGCCAGTACGACGCCAAGGTGGAGGGGGTGAGCATCGCGATGCTGGCCGCTTTCGCGCGGGAGCGGTTCCGGCCAGAGCTTGCTCTGGAGTTGGTGGTGCGCCCCGGGCCGGCCTGAGCCGATTCGCGGACGGCTGGGTTGCTGACGTTGCCCGTCCGGGCAAAAAAAAGAGGCGACCCGAATGGGTCGCCTCAAGTTTTCCGAAGGAAAGGCTTACTTGTCCTTCTTCTTCTGGCCCGCGGCCATCTCGGCCTGGGTCAGGAAGCCGTCCTTGTCGGTGTCCAGCTGGGCAAAGCGGGACTCGCCCTTGGAGGCGTCCTTCTGAGCGGCAACGAACTCCTTCTTGGAGACCTTGCCGTCCTTGTCGGTATCCAGAGCGGCGAAACCGCCACCCTTCTTCTTCTCTTCGGCGCCAACGAGGGCAACCGGGAGGCTGAGCACGGCGGCGAGGACCGCGACGGTGAGATTACGATGGTTCATAGTGTGTTTTTTTGGAGTAACTCCGTGGTTCAGCAGCGAAAGACGCAGGCGATTTGTCAAGGTTACTCTCGTTTTTTGCGCCCTCGCGATCAGCGCTTCGCGGAGAACCCGCCGCTCCACTTAAGCTTTTGGCGGACGACGTTAAAGTGCGAGTAGTCAGCAGCCTGCGCGAGGGGCAGGCGCTGCCGCGCCAAGGCGATCGTGACCGGGGAATGCCCGCTCACCCGCAGGTTGCGCTGGCCGTCCATCGCCACCAGCAACCGGGAACCTGGGGAGCGATTGTGGACCCGCAGGCGGACGGTATCGCGGAAGATGATAGCCCGGTTGCTCAGGGTGTGAGGGCAGATCGGCGTCATCACGATCACCCCCGAGCCGGGATGCAGGATGGGGCCGCCGGCCGAGAGGTTGTAGGCGGTGGAGCCGGTTGGGGTGGAGAAAATCAGGCCGTCGCAGAGATAGTCCGTGACGAGCTCGTCGTCCGCGAACACCTCGAGGCGCACGAGCCGGGAGTTGACCTCGTCCTTGATGAGCACGTCGTTGAGGGCGAGATCGCTGCTGCCGGGTCCGGTCGCGCAGTCCAGCATGGTGCGCTGGTCGACCTGGAAACGGCCGGCGAGGAGGTCGGGGAAGCGCCCGCGGGCCTCTTCGGCGGAGAGCGTGGTGAGGAAGCCCAGGCTGCCGCGGTTGACCCCGATGAGTGGGACCTGGTGGCGCGCGGATTCCCGGGCCGCGCCGAGGAGCGTGCCGTCGCCGCCAATCACGCAACAGGCGTCCATCCCTTTGAGGTAACCGGTCGGCAGGGGAAACCGGCTGGTCTGCTTTAGCCGCACCCCGGTGGTACGCGCGACGGCGGCGAGTTCGCGGGCGAGACCCGGCGCGCCGGCCTTGTTGCGGTTCACCACGAACGCGAGATGGCGGATGGGTTTCATCGGGCTGCCTCAGGATGCCCGGCGGTGCAGGCACAGCAAGAACTCGCGGTTTCCGTCCGCGCCCCGCAAGGGGGAATCGATGGCCCCGCGGTCTTCGACTTCCGGAAGCTGGGCGGCGGCAGTGCGGACCCGCGCCAGCGCCGCGTCCTGTACCGCGGAATCGCGGATGACGCCCCGGCCCCGATCTACCTCCGCCTTGCCCGCTTCGAACTGTGGCTTGACCAGCGCGACCAGCGTGCCGCCCGGCCGCAGCAGAGGCCAGACCGCGGGAAGCACCGCGGTCAGGGAGATAAAGGAGAGGTCCATCACGATCGCGTCGTAGTCGGATCGAGGGAGGTCGGAGGCCCGGAGGTGGCGGGCATTCATCTGCTCGAGGTTGGTCACGCGGGGGTCCGCGCGGAGTCGGGCGTGCAACTGGGCCCGACCGACATCGACGCAAACCACCGCGGCGGCACCGGCCTGGAGCGCGCAATCCGTGAAGCCCCCGGTGGACGCCCCGACGTCGAGCACTTGGGCGCCGCGCAGGTCGAGGGCGAAGTGCGCGAGTGCGGCCACGAGTTTCTCCCCGCCCCGGCTCACGAAGCGCGGCGGCTGGGCGACGGTCACCACGAGGTCCTCCGGCACCGCCTTGCCCGGTTTCTCGAGGCGTACGGTGCCGTGGCTGACCCGGCCGGCGAGGATCAGGGCCTGGGCCCGAGCGCGGGACTCCGCCAAGCCCCGCTGCAGCAACAGTTCGTCGAGTCGGACCCGTTTCATATCCGTCCCTGCCGGGCGGGACTCCAGCAGGTGGTCCGGCCGCCGATGGTGGCGCGCGCGAGCGGTTTCCCGGTGCGCGGGCAACGGCCCCCGTCCCGCCAGCGGTGCAGGAATAGCCAACTGCGGGGGATGCCGACGTTGAGGTCGGCGGGTAGGTGGTCGCCCTTTCCGGCGATCGCCGTCATCGCTTGGCGGCAAACCTGCCGGCACTCGCGCCAGAGCCGGCGCACCTCCGTTGCGGTGAGCGCGCCCGCGGGCCGCGCGGGGGGCAGCGCGGCCCGCCAAAGAATCTCGTCCGCCATCCAGTTGCCCACCCCGGGGAATCGCTCCTGTTGCAGCAGCACGGCCTTCAGGGGGGAGCGTCGTCGGCGCCGCAGGAACGCGGTGACTGCGGCGACCGTGAACGCATCGGAGAGGATAGGTGGCGCGATGCGGCGCCACCAATCCGGGGCCGCGGGGCCATCGTGAAACAGGACGCGGCCGAACATCCGCGGATCCCGGAACACGAGGGCGTGCTCCTCCTGGAACAGCACCAAGTGATCGTGCCGCCCGGGGTTCAACGTCGCGGGCGCGGTGAACAATTCGCCGCTCATCCCCAGGTGAATGCCCAGCCAGCCGGAGTCCCCGGTGCGGAACAGCATCTGCTTGGCGGCGGCCTGCGAGGGTCCCAGCGGCCGCCCGGTCAGCGCCCGCTGCAATGCCTGCGCGTCCGTGCCGCGGAACACCTTGCGGTCCGCGTGCACGTGGACCTTCCGGATCACGGCGCCGGTGCCGGGCAGCGCCCAGCGTTTCCGGTAGAATTCGACCTCGGCCAGTTCAGGCATCGCTCCGTCCCGCTTCTGCCGCGAGCGCGGCAACCAGTTCGGTCAGGCTCGGCCAGATCGCCGTCCCGGCCGGTAGCAGCCGGCGCCAGGCCGCCTCGTCGTGCTTGCCGGTGCAGACCGCCGCCGTCCCGATACCGGCCAGCCTGCCGGCCTCAAGGTCGCTCTCGCGGTCGCCCACCATCCAGCACCGCGCGGGCTCGAGGCGATGCCGCGCCACGCATTCTTGGATGAAGCGCGGCGAGGGCTTGCGGTAAATCTGGGGATCCTCGGGGCCTTCTGGGGCGACGCAGATTGCGTCGAACACCGGCCGCGGCAGCCCGAGCAGTTCCTCGAGGCGCGCGTTGCAGCGGTCCACATCCGCGAGCTGGAAGAGGCCGCGGGCGATCCCCGATTGATTGGTATGGAGGAACAGCCGTAGGCCTAGCGCGCGGGCTGCGCTCAGGGCGCCGGCGACGCCGGGGATCAGCTCGATGCCGGCTGGATCGAAGACGTAGTGGCGGTCGAAATTCAGCGTCCCGTCGCGGTCGAGGAACAGGGCTCCGCCCGTCAGAGGGCCGGTAGGCGGAGGCAGTTCATGGAGGGTGATCATCGCCGGCCCACGTAAGCCGTGAGCTCGGCTGGGGTGACTGTCGCCGTGCCCAGCTTTCCCACCACCACGCCAGCTGCGGCGTTGGCGAAATGAGCCGCGGTTTCGAGCGAAGCTCCGGCCGTCAGTGCGAGCACCAAGCCGGCTAGCGCCGTGTCGCCCGCGCCTGAGACGTCGAACACCTCGCGGGCCGCGGTCGGGATGATCTTCCGGACTTTGCCCCCGGTGCTCAGCAGCATCCCCTCTTCACCCAGCGTCACGACGAGGTGGCGCGTGGCGTGCCGTTCGTGCAAGCGGGCGCACACCTCTGCGGCAGGGAACGGCGCGTGCGGGGCTGGCTCGAGGCCCGCGAGCTGCAGCGCCTCGCGCTTGTTCGGCGTGATGAGGTCGAGACCTTGGAAGGCGAGGCCGCGCCGCGGTTTCGGGTCGAGGGCGATCAACTTGCCCGCGGTCCGGGCGAGGGCCGTAAGTTCGCGGAGCACCGCGTTGTTCAGGATTCCCTTGGCGTAGTCGGAGAGGATCACCGCGTCGCATTCCGCGAGCGCCGGACCGATCAGGGTGGTTAACCGCCCGAGCGGGACCTCGTAGTCGTCCGGAGCGGCCTCCCGGTCGAGCCGGCAGAGCTGCTGCTGACGCACCAGCACGCGGGTCTTCACGATCGTCGGGGCGGCGCCCGGGGTGGAGATTGAATCGATACCGCGTTCTCCGAGTAGCTCCGCGAGCCGCCGACCGCTCTCATCGTTCCCGAAGCGGCCCACCACCGTGCAGCGCGCGCCGAGGGAGGCTAGGTTGAGGGCGACGTTGGCGGCGCCGCCCGCGGTCCAGGAGTCGCGCGCGATGTCGATCACGGGCACGGGCGCCTCCGGCGAGATCCGGGTGGCGTCGCCCCAGATGTAGTGGTCGAGCATCACGTCGCCCACGACGAGGATGCGCAGGCGCCTCAAGCGCCGCAGGAGTTGGGGCAGGTTGCGCATCGGGTCAGAATTGCCAGTCGTAGGAGTAGCGGGAAAGCAGGCGCGGGGCGCCCGGGGTGACGAGCGCGACGTCCTCGATGCGGCAGGCGCCGAGGCCGGGGTAGTAAAGGCCGGGCTCGACCGTCACCACCGAGCCCCCGGGGACGGTGTAATCAACACTGCCGCTGAGCCGGGGTAGTTCGTGTACCGCGAGGCCGAGACCGTGGCCGGTGCCGTGAAAGAAGCCAACCGAGCCGGACTTCAGGTGGCGGGTGGCGAAGCCCGCGCGCGCGAATACGTTCACGCACTCTTGGTGGACGTCGCGCCCGTTGACTCCGGCGCGCAGCCGGCGCAGGGCGGCCCGCTGGGCCTCGCGTACGGCGTGAACCAACGCCTGCTGGCGATCAGTAGCGCGGCCCCGCAGGAAGGTCCGGGTCATATCCCCGTGGTAACCGTGGCGGGTCACCCGTGGGAAGATGTCCACGATGATCAGCTCATTCGGGCGGAGTGGCCCGTGCCCCCGCTCGTGCGGGTCACAGGCCTGGTCGCCGCCGGCGACGATGGTGTGGGCCGAGACGGCTCCCGCCTCCAGTACCGCCACCTCGATGGCCAGCTTGATGGACTCACTGGTAACCACCTTGCCCCGATGGTACAGGCGCCGGCCGCGCACCTTGCTCGCGCGCAGAATCCCCTCCGCCGCCGCGAGGCCGATGGCGCTGCAGCGGTTGCCCTCGCGGAGGGCCGCGATCTCGGCCGGGGTCTTGATCTCGCGCTCCGGGAAAAGCGCGCCCTGCGCGAGCTCGAGCTGGAGGCCGAGGGCCGAAAGCTGCGCGTAGAGCCCGGCGGGGAAGGTATCCGGAATCCGGAAACGGCGCTGCTTCAAGTCCCGCGCGGCGATCCGGATCACCTCGGCAGCGCCGGGGCGGCGTTCGGGCCATTCCTGTCGCGCCCGTTCCAAGAAGGCATCGAGCGGCTGCACGACGTCAAAGCGGGAGGTGCGGCGCACGCGGCCAAACTCGAGGGCGCTCACGATGGCGTAGCGACGGCCGCCGTGGCCGAAACAGATGAACGGGTCGCTCATTTCGACCCCGCCATAATAGAGGGCGTCTGGGCAGCTGTGGGTGTCCGCGTAGAGGAGCGGCGGGATTTCGGCGGTTGGTCCGGGCACGTCGAGGCGGGGATTGAGTTGCGTTGGCTGGGGGATTAGCCCTTCGCGCGTGAAAAACGCAAATCCGGTTTTGGCGCTGGCACTCCTAGCGGTGTGGGCCGCGCTCGTGGGCTGCGGGCAGGGAAAGCCGGTGGAGGTCGCGCCTTCGCCCCCCAAGGGCGCCGCCGAGTTTTTCCCCATCGCGGTGGGCGGGCGCACGGTGCGTCTCCAGTTGGCGGTGCGTTTACCGGAGATGCAGCGTGGCCTGATGGAGCGTCGCGACCTCGGACCGGACGATGGAATGATCTTCGTCTACGAGCGCCCCCAGCGCCTGGGTTTCTGGATGCGCAACACGCCCACCCCGCTAGACATCGGATTCTTCCGCCCAGACGGAACGCTTGCGGAGGTCTATCCGCTGCATCCCTTCGACGAGTCGCGAGTGGCTTCCCGCGGGGAGGAGCTGCAGTTCGCGGTCGAGTTGAACCAGGGCTGGTTCCGCGAGCACGGGGTGCGGCCCGGCGCCCGGCTCGACCTTGACGCCTTGCGGGCGGCGTTGCGGGCGCGGGGGTTCGACCCCCGCCGCCACGGCCTCTAACCTTGCTCCTTCGGGATCTCGTTATCCGTGCGGATCACGAGCACGGGCGTCTTCGTCTTCACCCAGACGTCGGTCTCCTTCAGGAATTTGGCCGGAACGTGCTCGATCGCCTCGCCGACCGTCTTCACCGGCAGCAGGCGACCCTTCTTGGTCGTGTTGAAGTCGTAGGCCGCGCGGAAGAGGCGGTCCTGGGTCGTCGCCACGCTCTCGTTTTCCGGGATCTGCAGGACCCAGCCCACGAAGTCGTGCTTCGGCAGATGCTCATCCGGGTCGCTCACCAGGATCACGAACTGCTTCTTCAGGGGGGGCGGCTTCTCCTCCTCGCCCGGGTCGGGTTGGACGGCGAGGTTCATCTCCTCGACGATGCGGCGGAGGGTTGCCGGCGAGATTTCGTTCTTCTTTAGGATCTCGGCGACCTTGTTGACTTCGATCTTCGGCATGGGCGTGACCGTCAGCAAACACCCGCGGCGGGCCCCCGACCAAGCCAAATCTCGCCTCCGCCGGCAGGAAGCGCGACCCGGCGCCCCGGTGGCCGGCGCGGGCTTTACAGCGCGGTTGCGCCCCGCCTAGTTGGCGCGATGAGCGCTACCGAGGAGTATTTCGACGTGGTCGACACGCGCGACGCCGTGATCGGCCGGGCGCCCCGGCGTGAAGTGCACGCCCGCGGGCTCTGGCATCGGGCCGTACACGTGATGGTCTTCGACGCGGCCGGGCGGGTCCTCCTCCAGCGGCGGTCCGCCCTCAAGGACGTCGCGCCGCGGCTCTGGGCCTCTTCCTGTTCCGGGCACGTGGACTCCGGCGAGGAGTACGACCCAGCCGCGCTCCGTGAACTGGGGGAGGAGATCGGGGTGTATCCGCCCGCGGGGTCGGCGCCGGCTCGCTGGTTCCGCGTGGAGGCGTGCGAGCCGACCGGTTGGGAATTTGTCTGGGTCTATCGCCTCCGCCACGACGGTCCGGTCCGCCTCGAACCGCGCGAGATCGAGGAGGCGGCCTGGCATC
>CAIOTK010000338.1 GCA_903861185.1 uncultured Opitutia bacterium
CACTACAAAGCCAAGTACTTCACCGGCGACCCTTACGCGTACCAGCAGCTGTATTTCACGCACTTGGCGGAATCAGCGGAGACAGGCCTCTTCGACACCCTGGCGCATCCGGACCTAGTAAAGAACGAGGCGCCGGCGGCGTGGGACTTCGCGCGGATCCGGCCGGAGATTGAACGCGCGCTGGATCGGATCGCGCGCACGGGGGTCGCGATGGAGTTGAACACCAGCGGCCTAAACAAGGCGCTGCCCGAGATGAATCCCGGGCCGGAGATGCTGGGGATGATCCGCGAGCGCGGCATCCCGGTGGTGCTCGGTTCGGACGCGCACCGGCCGGCGCGCGTCGCCGACCGCTACGAACAGGCGCTCGGGCAACTGGCGGCCCTCGGGTTCCGCACCATCAGCTTCTTCCTCGATCGCAAGCGGCAGGACGTGGCGATCGCGGACGCGCTGGCCTCCCTGCGGCCGGTGCCCGCCGCCTGATGAACGCGGAGCGGATCGACCTCTACGGCCTCACCCGCGAGGAGCTCCGTCTACAGTGCGTCCGCTGGGGTCTCGCGCCCGTGCACGCGGCCAAAGTCTGGTCGCATCTCTACTTGGACCTTGCGGCGGACCTTTCGCCCGCCGCGATGCCGAAGCTACCCGAGCGCGTGCGGGCCTGCATCGCCGCGGCGGCCGCCCCCGGCGTGCTCGCGACCGCAGCGCGGACGGACTCCGCCGACGGCTGGACGCGTAAGTTCCTCCTTGGGCTCACGGACGGCGGCGCAGTGGAGACCGTGTTGATGCGTTATCCCGGGCGCGTCACGGCCTGCGTGAGTTCGCAGGCCGGCTGCGCGATGGGCTGTGTCTTCTGCGCCACCGGCCAAATGGGGTTTCGCCGGCACCTCACGGCCGGGGAAATTGTCGCGCAAGCGGTGCACGTCGCGCGGATGGCGCGGGCCGAACCGGGTGAGGGCGGCGACCGCCTGCGCAACATTGTGCTCATGGGGATGGGCGAGCCGCTGCATAACTACGAGGCGGTGATGCGGGCGGTGGAGATCCTGCTGGATCCGGCGGGGCTGGCCCTCGCCGCGGACCACATCACCCTGAGTACAGTCGGTGTGGCTCCGGCGATTCTGCGGTTGGCGCGCGAGCCCCGGCCCCCGCACCTCGCGGTGTCGCTGCACGCGGCGACGCAGGAAGAACGCGCGGCGCTGGTGCCCGCGGCGAAGCGCTGGCCCTTGGAGGAACTGATGGCGGCCTGCGCAGCCTACAGTGCCGCCACCGGCCGGCGCATTCTCTATGAATGGACGCTGATCGCGGGCCGTAACGATTCCCCGGACCACGCGCGCGCGGTGGGGCGGCTCCTGCAGGGCCTGCCGGCGCAAGTGAACCTGATCCCGCTCAACCCGACGGAGGGTTACGGCGGGGCCCCAGCGGAGTTGGGGGCAGCTCGGGCTTTCCAGCGCGTGCTGGCGGAGGAGTTTTCCCTGCCGTGCACCATCCGGCAACGGCGGGGCATCGACATCGCGGCTGGCTGCGGCCAACTGGCGCAAACCGATTAGCCGCGGGGCTGGTCGGCGGCCGGACCCCCGCGCGTGGCGCAGTTGATCCAAGCAGTGGTGCCGGAGGCGTAATGCTCCTTTTTCCAGATCGGCAAGCGGGCCTTGGCCTCATCGATAATATACCGGCAAGCATCGAAGGCCGCTGCGCGGTGCGCCGCCGTCACGCCCACCCAGACCGCCAGATCGCCTAGGGCAAGGTGGCCGACTCGGTGGGCCGCGACCGCGCCAAGCACCCCGAAGCGGGCGCGCGCCTCGGCCAAGATGCGTTCACCCTCCGCCTC
>CAIOTK010000339.1 GCA_903861185.1 uncultured Opitutia bacterium
AGTGGCGGGTCAGGCCCCGGCCTTCCGGCAGCGCCGTCGGACGTTCTGTTACCGTGCGGCCGGTGATCTCATAGTGAAACTCGGTCGTGCCAGCGCGCGCGGTATGGCCGCGGAAGCGCCACGGCGCGGCTGGGCCTCCGGCCGCCGTGCGCCACGCGGGCTCCGCGGATTCTCGGTACCAGACTGGACCATCGAGCCGGGCGGGGGCGCCCTGCTTCGTCAGCCACCGCGGCCTCAGGTCCGCGAACTCGCCCGCCCAAAGGTAGTTGATGCCCCCACGGACCGGATCGAGGCAGACGCCGACCCCCTCGGGAAAAGTAAGCGCGAAGGCTCCGGGATGTGCGTCGGGCAGTACGGTCCGTTGCGCTTGGGGCGTCGCGCCGGGTACCGGTCGACCGATCGCCCACCAGACCGCCTGCGTGACGAGCCGGCCGCCCGAGGCCTCGCGTAAGGTCGCCGGGTTCAGCGCAGCGAGGTGTACGAGCCGGCGGGTGGCGTCCTTGCGGATCCAAGCGAGCGGAGCCGTTTCCTCCCCGGCGGTCGCCTCCTGCAGCACGAAGGTATCCGCGGCGAGACCGCTCCACAGCCGCAGGGGAGGTGGCGCCGGCGGCTCGGTGAGACCGGTGGTGATAGGATGGCCGTAGTCGCTCAGCACCGTGGGCGCGGCGCCCTGCGCGAAGCTCCCTCCCGGTGCGGCACCCAGCAGGGCGGCCACCTCGGGTTCGCCGCCGGGCCAGGCGGCGGGGTCGGCCCCGAGCACCACCAGCGCTCGCGGGCGTTCGAGGAAACGCCCGAAGGCGGCGGCCCCGGAGGAATCCCGGCCCCCCGGCCCGCGCCACACGACCGCCAGATCGGCCTCCTCCGCGCTGCCGACCATCGTGAAGGGGGCGAGCGCCTC
This sequence comes from uncultured Opitutia bacterium, assembly GCA_903861185.1. Taxonomy (GTDB): domain Bacteria; phylum Verrucomicrobiota; class Verrucomicrobiia; order Opitutales; family Opitutaceae; genus ER46. The sequence continues at coordinate 899 of CAIOTK010000339.1, forward strand.
CGTGAGCGCGGCCAGTGCGTCGCGGGAGGCCGCGGTTTCGCCGAAGAGCGCGACCCGTGGTTTCCCGGGCCCCGGACCGATTTCGGCCGCCGCTGCTGGAGCGACACAGAGGATCGCGGCGAGGACGCCCCAGCTGAGGATCCGGCGGGCGCGGGCGAAGGGGCGTTGCAGGGGGGGTGTTCGCATCAGACGCGCCTTAAGGCCGGGGTGCGGCCGGCGACGCCTCAAGGATGAGGCGGCCGAAGCGGTCCGGGGTGTGGAAGGAGGGCTTCGGCGTGAGGGCCTGCGCCCATTGGCTGTACTGCGGATTCGTGCGGCCGCCGTGCCGGTTGAGGTTCATCCGTAGCACCGTGCCCGGGCGCGGCGGCGTTGCGGGGGCGTGGTCGGCGAAGTTGCGCCAGGGGATCGCGACTTCCACTCGCCAGACCCGGTCCACGTCGGCATCGTCGTTCAGCGTGCCCTCGTAGGTGCCCGCGAGCCGCACGCCTTCGGCATCCCAGCGGGGGGCGCGCGGACGGTTCGGCCCGTGCGGGCGGAAGTTGTCGAGCAGCCCGCCGATGACGTTGAACTCGAGGTTGAAGTAGACGTCGGGCTTAGCGGGGTCCGGCATCAGCATCAGCTCGACGCAGTCGTCCTCGGGAATGCGGCCGTCGCGCTCGGTGTGGCGCGCGGTGATGTGCCGATCATCGCACTCGAAGGCGAGGTAGAGGTGGGTGTCGTCCCAGATTAGGCGCGCACGGGTCTGCTCGCGGGCGCCCTCCTTGAACCAAGTGAAGACAAAGTCTCCGGCGAGCGGCGCGGCGGTCCAGGCGGGGTCATCGAGGCGCCCGTCGATCTGCGGGGGAGTCGGAGCGCGCGGCGCGCGGTACTCGGGCAGGGGAGGGGGCTCGGCGGCACCGGCCGGAAGCGAGGGTAGGGCGGCGAGGAGCAGGGGGAGGAATCGGGGTAGAAAACGCATCGACGGGGCGGGGGAGGGCCGGTG
>CAIOTK010000340.1 GCA_903861185.1 uncultured Opitutia bacterium
GGTTCGGAAAGTAGCCGACGTCTCCGCCGGCATGGAGCGTGGTGAAGACGAGGTCATTGTCGCCGCCCGACGCCAGACTAACTCCCGAGCGGTCGAGTTGGCGACGCCGAGGATCGCGTTCCACCGCCTGAGCGTAAGCCATCGCATAGGTACGCCGAACCGCTAGCCCTGCACCCACCGGGGCAAAATCCGGCCAAGGGGCATGCGGGCCTCCTTTGGCGATTTTGGTCTCCGAGCTAAGATCCCTTAGTGCCAGCAAGCCGTGAAATTCCCGTGTCCAGGCCGGTGGAGACGACTCCCATTCCGGCACCACGGGTCCGCCTGCTGCTCCGAGACTAGGCCGGGAGCCGAAGCATTCCGCCGCGGCCGCGAGGTAGCCGGGATCCAGCACGTTGTCGTCATCGACGAAAACGAGGACATCACCTTGGGCGGCACGGATACCCGCAAGACGGGCGGGGGTGAGCCCGATGGTGGCCTCTCGTACCACGCGCTTTGTGCTGGGCAGGGCAGCGACCGTGGTGTCCGGCAGCGCCGGCTCGCTGCCATTGTCGACGAGTACCGTCTCCCAAGCTGCCCGGGGCAGGGTCTGCGCCGCCAGACCCGCCAGCGTGCATGTCAAGCGCCCCGGGTGGGGGTTGCGGGTGGGAATGACGACCGTGATCAAACGGTTTTGGGCTTGCGGGCGACAAAGTTGGCCAGCGCGTGGTCGCTGCGCTCGTTGCGCGTGAGGACGGAGATTTCGAATCCGGCCGATCGGAGCAGGTGCTTCGGCTCGGTGTCATCGCTGATGCCGTCCTCGAGAATCACCGCCCGGCAGGCGGAACCGTGCAAAGTCTGCTCCAAGCCGCGGAGCACCGCGGCCTCGTGGCCCTCGACGTCGATCTTGATCACGTGTGGTGCCGGGAAGAGGCCCTCGGCGATGAGATCGTCGCCGCGTGCGGCGGCCACCATGACCTTCCCGGAGTAGGTGGCCTCGGACCACGGGCTCAGGGTCGTCATGCCGGAATTTCCGGCCGGTCCCAAGTGGAGCGGAAGGTAGGCACGACGATCCGAGAGCGCCACCGTGCAGGTCTGCATGTTCGGCGCGTTCCATTCACGGTGCCGGAGCAGCCGCGCGTGCTCGCGCGGGTTGGGCTCGAAAGCGACGATGCGGAGGTCGGGCCGGAGGTGTCCCAGCGTTGCGCAGTGGAGCCCGAAGTTGGCGCCGACATCCCAGACCACCGCATCCGTTCCCGCGTATAAGCCAAGCGCGGCCACGACCTCGGACTCGTAGAAACCGTCGCGAACTACGATAGAGTCGATGTAACCCGGAAGGTTCAGCAGGAAGCAGCAATCATCCCGGGTTTTGAATTTCAGTCCCGCGTCGGCATTTGAGTTGGTGAGGATCCATCGCAGTGAAAGAAAACCAGGCAACCCTCTCCTCCACCAGGTTGCCAGCAAGCGGTCTCTCAGGGATGGACGGGGATTGCACGGAGACGGCATGGCGCTCTTTCGCATTTCTCTTCTTTGATAGATTCTTCGACCGAGCCTTATTTGCCGCCTCATCCTGGATTTTCCAGCTCGAGATGTTGCGCGATCTAACGCGGGAGAATTGCGCTACCCGCGAAGCGGGCGTCACCGAATTCCGCCAGCAGCCGGTGGGTCCAGCCCCGTTGGTCGAAGAGACCGATCAGTCCGAAACCGATCCCCGCGAGGCGGCGACGCCCCGCAACCTTGCGAGCGTCAACCCGAGGCGTGGTTCTTCCACGATCCGGGCGGCGGTGATGCCGGCCAGATCGGTGCGCTCGCCGAGGCTGGGGATGGATGCTTTGTCGACCACGACGAGCTACCATAGCTCAGCCGGGAAATCCTGCCCGCGCAGGGCCCCGAGGGTACGGCTGAGGCAACCCGCCCGCGGATTGTGGGTGCAGAGGAAGACTGAGAGGACTGGGGCGTCAGGCATCGCTTCAGTAGGTCCGGCGGTGACCCCAAGCCACGAGAGGGCCCTCGAGGAAGCGCCAGGAGATGGCGGCGGCGAGCCAGGTGGCGGCCACGCCTGCGGCGACCACGGCGAAGCCCGGTACGGACTCTAGGCGGAAGGGGCTGCCTCCCAGCCACCGGATGACCGCCACGCCAAGGATGGCGTGCCAGAGGTAGATGAAGTAGGAGCAGCGTCCTAGGTGGGTCAATGGGCCCCAGGTCAGAACGCGGCACAGAATCGGGGGTTGGACGGAGTATACGATCAGGACGAGGCCGGCAAAGAAAACCGAGAGGAACGAGTAGCCCCAGATACAAAGTGTAACCCCGCCGGACTCCGGGCGCAACAGGGTTAGCGCGGCGAGTCCGAGCAAGCCGATCGTTAGGATCTGGCGCCATGCCGCCGCTAGGCGCTTCAGCGCCGGCCGGGCTTCCTCCCTCCGGACTGCCCAAGCCGCCAGCAGGCCCAGCGCCAGGCCGTCCATCCGCGTGGGCATCAGCACGTGGGCCGCGAAATGGCCCCCGGGAAACCAGGCGATGATCCCCAGCCGCAGCAGCAGCGCCACGAGCGCCATGCCGCCCGCGAACCACGGCAGCCGCGCGGGCGGCAGCATGCGCGCGACCCAGGGAGCCACGAGGTAGAACTGCTCCTCGATGGCGAGCGACCACAGGACCGACAGCGGCAACCAGTCCCAGGCCTGTTTCGCCGCCAAAGCGAAGTTGGTCAGAAACGTCCCGTAGACCCAGCCCGGAAACAACTGGAAGCTGTCCGGTTCGCCCGAATGGTGCAGGAGTAGGATGACGGCCAGGGTGAGGTAGTAAAGGGGCAGGATACGGGCGGCACGCCGTAGATAAAAGGTGCCCACCAGCCGCGGGGAATCCCGCCGGTCAATTAGGATGCCCCCGATCAGGAAGCCTGAGAGCACTAAGAAAAGGTCGACTCCGCACCACGCCAGATTCGAGGCGATCCGGATCCAGCCGAGCCATGACTCATGCGCCGAAGGTAACGCCGGAGCAACGAGGTGATGCCAGAGCACTAGGGCGATGGCGAGGCCCCGCAGGCCATCGAGTTCGCGGCATCTCTCCGTAACCGCCCGGGCCCGGTCGACAGGCGAGTGGACTCCTGCCGCCAGCGGAAGCGGAAGGGTTGTCGGGTTTAGGGAGTGGTTCGGTGCCATCGCGACGCCGGGCAGGGTCTCAGGCCCGGGGCAGGAAAAGGACGTTTCGGGCCTCCTGCGGCTGGCGCCGGGTCGGCTGCAGCCAGAGGTCGAAGGGGGCATAGCCGGCGCGGTCCATGCGCGTAAACACCTCGTCCGCCGACGTGCCGCAGAAGTGGAGGGTATGATCTAGTACCTCCACGACGAGTGCCTTGAAGGCATGGGCCTCGAGCGCCGCGGACATGCCCTCCAGGACCTTCGGCTCGAAACCCTCCACATCGATCTTCGCCACCCACGAAGGCCGGTCGGGGAGCGCCAAGCCCCGCGCTGCCCGCCAGTCATCGAAGCGCATCACGGGAACGCGATGGGTGGTCAGGGTCGCGCTGATTTCCTCAAACGAGGGGTTGCGGCCGAGGGTCGACCAACCGCTGTCTAACGATGAGACTGTCAGGGAGAGTTCCCCCTCCTTGTCCCCGAGGCCGGCGTGCACCGGAAAGTAGCGGCCGGCGGCGAGGCGCTCAGCGACCGAGCAGTGGCCCTCGAGATGCCGCGGATTGGGCTCGAAGCTGTAGGCGGTCAGCTGCGGGCAATTCGCCAGCAGATAGTAGGAATAGAAGCCGAAGTTGGCGCCGATGTCGAAGAAGACCGTTCCCGTGGGGGCGCAGAACGTCCGCAGGAGCTGCGGCGTAGGGGCCTCGTACGCGGATCCGGCGGCGAGGGCGTGACGCTGGATGGCGTCCCCAAGGGCGAGCTCCACCGGCCAGCCGGGAAACAGGTCGACGCTAACCGGCTGCAGGGCCGGCGAGGGGAGCGACGCTGGTTCGGGTGGCGGCGCCGTGCGCCGGATTGAATAACCGAGGCTTTCCGCCGCGGCCTTGAGTAGATGCTTGATCATGGAATCTAGTAGTGGAGGGCACGGGCCCGGCGCACGAAGGGCTCCTCGATCCACCGGTGCGAGACGGCGGCCGCCACGAGGCTTAGGAGCGCGGCCAGCGCGGTGACAGCGGCCGTCGGTCCATCCCGAAGTACCGGCTCGCGACCGAGGATGGCCGCGTGGGTCAACCACAGCATGGCGGGATGGAGCAGGTAGAGGCCGTAGGCGATTTTTCCCAGCCAAAGCAGCAGCCGTAACTGGAAGAAGGAAGCGAGCCACTGCTGCCCTCCCAACACCAAGGCGATTGTCAGGGTCGACCAGACCGCCAGCCAGGTGTTAACCAGCCAGCCCCCCGGTAGTCGGAGGACCCAAAGCCCCGCGCCGCCCCGCACGAGCATCACCGCCGGTAGGGCCAGCCCGATCCAGAGCAGCAGCAGTTTTCTGCGGTGCACGGTGAGCGCCTCCCGCCAGCGGGTGTCCTGCCAGGCAAGCGCGAGGAGCACGCCGGCCATCAGCCCGTCGAGCCGGCAGGGCAGCAGGACGTAGGTTGCCGTGCCGGCCGGCAGCAGCGCGCGCAGCAGGGGGGCAGCCAGGAAGCAGGCGAGCACCCAGGCAACGTGGTGCCGGCGGGGCGTGGCCCAGAGCAGAAAAGGCAGGATGAGATAGAACTGTTCCTCGACCGCGAGCGACCAGGTCACGCTCGTCAGCTTGGGTCCGAAGTCATCGATGCCCGGCATGAACAGGTTCTGGGCAAAGACCGGGAACGACCAGCCGGGAAGCTGGCTTTCGAAGAGGGGACGCAGGACTGCCGGAATAAAGAGTCCGTCGCCAAGGTTTCCGACGGTCAGGACGGCGATCAGCACGAAGTAGAGCGGCAGGATGCGGGCCGCGCGTCGGACGTAAAACGTCGAGAAGTAATGGGGGGAGTCGGCGGCGCGCAGCAGGATCGATGCGATCAGGAAGCCGGACAGGGCGAAGAAGAGGTCCACCCCGGCCCACGAAAGGGAAACGGCGCGGCAGGCATAGGCGAGGGCGCTGCCTGGCTCCACGGCCGCGATCGTCGGACCGAAGTGCCAAACCAGTACCCCGAGTGCGGCCAGGCCGCGAACGCCGTCCAACCCAGGGATCCGGGGAAGCGGGGAGGGGGCATCGGATCTGTTTGGATTCCTGCTCATGGTCACGGCACGGCTGGGGTTAAACCAGGCGGCGAAACATCTCCCGGAGATAGCCGCCGTGGTAGGCACAGTAGGTCTGCCAGCGCAGGTCGCGCCTCCAGCGGAAGGGTCGAAGAAAGGTCTGCAGGAAATCCCGGCGGCCGATCGTGGCGACCCCGTAGCCCAGCCAGCGCCGGAGCCGGCGGGGGGCCGTCAGTTCCCGGGGCCACGCCTCGCGGCGCGCGACACTGATGCCTTCCCAGAAGAGCCGGCGCCGGAACCACGCCGGCGTCATCCGCGCGCGGGGAGTGAAGTGTCTGACCCGCAGCCCCGGAAGGTACGCATTGCTCCAGTCCCGCTCCGCGAGGCGCGCCCAAAGCTCGCTCTCCTCGTGTGACAGCAGCGTGGGACCACGGCGACCGAGGTGTTCCGGAAAGCCATTCACATCCTGCAGGGCCGCGGTGCGAAAGGCCATGTTGCCGCCGGCAAAGAGGGTCCGCTGGCGGCTCTCCAGGGGCACGGGGCCCAGGTCGAACTGTCCCAACCACCCGGCCAGATCACGGGAAATCCAGTCAGGAGGGGGGGATTCCCAATCCGGATCAATCGGCCCGCCGATAACTCCCAGCCTGTCATCGGCAACCTCGAAGCCACGAACGATCTCCTCCATCCAGCCGGGCGGAGCCACCGCGTCGTCATCGAGGAACGCGACCAGGTGGGTTCGCGCCGCCCTCCAACCGGCGTTGCGGGCGGCGCCCAGCCCCGCGTTGGGCTGGCGGATCACCCTCAGGCCGGGAACCGCCTGTGCGAACCGGGCGGAGACGGCGGGGGTATCGTCCGTCGATCCGTCGTCGACCACGATGATCTCCCGCTCGGCGCAAGGCATAGCCTGCCCGGCGAGGCTCTCGAGGGCTCGCCCCAGCAGGTTTGCCCGGTTGTAGGTGCAGACGACGGCGGTGATGGCCGGGCAGGAGGTCGGGAACTCCATGACTAGGAAGGTGGCACCAGCCAAGGGAGCGGGAACGGTACGGGGCCGGTGGGGACCAAGACGCGGTCCACCGTCAGCGGTTGGCCGTGGAGGGCGCTGGCGCGACGGACGGCGGCGGTTACTTCCTCGGTGCGAATCCTCCGCATGCAACTCATCCCGTCGAGGCAGTCGGAACGGCGGTAGCAGGGGGCGCAGGCTACCTCCACGAAAAGGTTTTCGTTACAGGAGTAACCCCCGTGGCGCGGTAGCTCGCGGCCGCCGAAGACCACCACGGACCGGCACTCCGCCGCCCGCGCCAAGTGCATCAGGAAGCCGGCGGGGCCTAGGAACACACGGCTTTGGGCGAGCACCGCCGCAGTTTGCCTTACCGACGTGCGTCCCCGCAGGTCGAGCGTTCCAGGCACCCTCGGATCGCCGGCATGGCCGAGTTGCACCCAGTCGAGTTCGCCCGCCGTCTCTGCCACGACCTTGGTCAACTCCTCGGCGGGATACACCTTCAGGGGTGACAGGTTCTCGCTCGATGCACCCAGGGCCTGCAGCGCGGCCTGCCGCGGGCGGAGGGCGCCTCCCTTTCGTTCGTTCGTCGAAAGGTGGAGGTAGGTGCGGACCGCGATCTCACCGGTGATGCCAGCCCGGCGGCACATCTCGGCGAGGATATGCGTGTCGGCAGGTTCGTCGTGGGTCGGCGGCTGCGGCCGGAGAAAGTAGGGCAGGTGCCGGGCCTCCCCGCCGAAGCGGGTGACGGCCTCGATCGCCCGCCAATGCTGCAGGCTGAGTACGCCGCTGACTGCCGGTGATCCCCGGAGCAGGTCCGGGTGGTTGGTCAGGACGGCCGTCCGCCGTCCGCGCCGGTGCAACTCATGGGCCACCGAGTTCAGCAGGAGGGTGTCGCCGTAGCCGCGGCCGCCGAAATAGATGAGTTGCCGGGGAAATCCCAGTCTCGCCCAAAGGCGGAGGTCGCGCGGCCACCAGTAGGCAAGGCGCCAGAGGCGTCGGGCGGGCGACATGGGTGGCATGTTCGGTGGAGCAGGACGGGGTCGGATCACTTCCGGCCACCGGAACGCTCGAGCGGGACGCCCCCGCGGGTGGGCTGCACGAGCGTCACCCCGTAGTTGCGGTTGATCGTCACGAGGGGATAGCCCGCCGCTCGCAGTTCCTCCAGTAAGCGCGCGACCCCAAGGTCCTCACGGACCTTGAAGCCGAAGTCGTTGACGGCCCAGGTCGTGTCGTGGAAGACCACGACCCCGAAGCGGGACAGATGAGGTGAGAAGAGGTCCCAGTCGGACTTCACGCCGGCGTAGGAATGGTCCCCGTCGATGAAAAGGAGGTCGATCGGTCGCTTCCAGCGCCGCGCGGCTTCCGCGGATCCGGACCGGATGATCTCCACATAGGCCTCGCCGCCCATCGCCCGGAGGTTCCGGCGCAGGGCGGGCAGGGTGTCCCGCTCGCCCGCGTCGTTCCAGTCCGTGGCATGGTGGGGGTCAATGGCGTAGAGCCTTCCATCAAGGTTCTCCCGCAGCGCCTGCGCGATGTGGCAGGTTGATTTTCCACGCGCGCTGCCGATCTCGACGCAAACCTTGGGCTTCATCGAGCGGACCAGACCATGCAGCAGCCAGGCGGAGTCACCGAGGCCGGAGTCGTAGTAGTTGGCTCCCAGCCGGAACGAGCGCCACGCCATATGCAGATTGTTCCGCGCGAGCCGATAGTAGAAGCGGACGTTGCGGGCCGGCTCGTGGATGGAGTTCATGGTCTTCAGTTTGAGGGTAAACTCACGTCGCGGATCCGACCTGGAGGCCGGGGATGGAGGAAAGGCCCGCCACCCGCTCCGCGGCGCAGGCGAAAAGGTTGAGATGGTGGCCGTAGAGGAACCGTTCGGCCGCCCGAAGTGGCATCAGGCGGACCGGTGGCGCCGGCTGGGCGGCCAGCAGCGGCGGCAGGTGGGTCCAGTAGGCGGTGAGCAGATCGGACTCCTGCCAGCGCATGGCTAGGGCGGGCACGAAGAGCCGGTAACCTGCCGCCTCGAGCAGCCGCAGCGGCTCCAGGGTCTCCTGGTGGGCGTCCCTGTTCAGGAAGTTCTCGATCACGACGTACGGGCGGGCCGTCGCCAACACCTGCGCGGCCCCGCGGAGGACCGCCGCCTCCGAGCCCTCGACGTCGAGCTTGAGGCAAGTCGGCGGAGGCAGTCCGAGTTCGTCGAGCCGGCGGACGCGGACCGTCAGGCCGGGCCCTGTTTCGGAAAGTCCCGCCAGCCCTGTCCGGAAGTCCCCTCCGCCGCTGAAGTTGGCCGTGCCGTCGGTGTCGCCCAGGGCCAGGCCGTGGCAGGTCACGATGTCGTCCAACTCGGCGGCCGCCACCGCCGCGGTCAGGTCGGCCCGGCTGCCGGGGTTGGGCTCGAAGGCATGGACGCGCCCTGCGAAGCCCGGGGTGGCTGCCACGAGCAGCGCGAAGTAGCCCCAGTTCGCGCCGACGTCCAGGAAGCATCCGGGGCCCGCGTTGAGCCGGGACAGCAGAAGCGCGGTCTCCAGTTCGTAGCCGTGGTGGTAGAGGGGGTCATGAACCGCCTCGAACTGGGCATTGCGCGCATCGAAGGGGATCTGGTGCTCCCGCCCGAGGCGGCGATACGTGAAGGCTCCCCGGTGCGGGAGGAGGCGGGAGGACGCGAGGCGGTCGCAGCAACGATGCCAGGCCGCGGAGGCGCGGAGCAGCGGCAGCCGCCTCAGCCGCGCGGTGATCCGGATGTTCCACGGGGCCCGGGTGGGGACCAGCGCGTGGTTGGGCCGGAAGCTGCCCCCAAAGGGGCCACCGGTCGTTTTGGTCGCAGTTGATGGGGTTGGCATCGGGAATATGCTGCCTGTTCAGCCGGGGCTGCTCACGGCAGTTTCCTGCCAGGGAGGCGCGAACTCCGCGGGCGTGGAGGAAATTTCATCGACGGGGGTCGACGCGTCATCGCGGGCCAGCCAACTGGAAAACGGCCAGGACCCGGTTCGAAAAAGGGATAGGGGTAACTTTAGCAGGCAGCGACACCAGCGGTTTTTCCCGGGGAACAGATCGGCCAGTCGACGGAGGTTCATAATTCATGTCTGCCTACCCAGGGCGGGATTGAGGCAGCCAGCGTGTCGGGTACATCCTCATGGGCGGTTTCAAGTGGGGCCTCACCCCTGGCGAGGATGCGCTCAGCCGCCGCGATTGCGTCCAGTGCGGTGATTCCGTCCATGCATTCCCGCGCGAAATGGCACCTGCTCCGCAGCCAGCAGGGGGCACACGCGACCGGGTAAAACAGGTTTTCGTTGCAGGTGTAGCCCGACTGATCGGGCCGCTCTCGGCCCCCGAAGATCACGACGGAGCGGACATCGACCGCCCGGGCGAGGTGCATGAGGAAGCCCACGTAGGTAACGCAGAGGCTGCTCTGCGAAAGGATCGCGGCCGACTCTCGCAAGGTGGTGCGCCCCCTCTGGTCCATGACGCCCTTAAGTAGCGGATCACCGGAGGATCCAAGCTGGACGAAGTTCAGCCTGCCACGGAAATGATCGACGACCGCCTGGTAGCGGTCGCGGTGCCACACCTTGTTCGCCGAAAAGTTCGTGCTGGTGCCGGCGGTCGCTTGGATGACGGCCTGATCCGGTCTCAGTTGCCCCTTCACCCGCTCCTCTGAGGTAAGTGTGAGGTAGGTTCGAAGGTCCACGCGGCCGCGGATGCCAGCGGAGTGGCACATCGCGGTGATGATGTGGTTGCGCGACGGGATGTCGTAGTGCGGATCGACGCTCTGGACGTAGTAGGTCGGCTTGATGGGCCGCCCTCCAAATCGTTTGGCCGCCTCAAGAATTCGCCAGTCCTCCTTGATCACAGCGTCCACAAAGGGCGCCTTTTGGAACAACTCCTCCAACCGGGAGACGACCGCCAGACGCCGCTCGCCCCGCTTCCGAAGTTCGTGGAGAACGGTGGCGAGTAGGAGATCGTCCCCGAATCCGGTGCCGCCAAAGTACACGACCTTTTGGGGCCGGCCATAGCGAAGGAAAAGGCGCAAGTCCCGTGGAAACCAATAGGCCCAGCGGTAGAGGCGACGAGGCCACGAAGGCTCCTGCGGGTGGTTTCCGTCCTTGGGCATCAAGGATGGGACTCCGGAGAGGGGGCCAGCTTTTCGATCACGATTTCCCACGAATAGACGTCTACAAGCGACTGTTCGTGCAGGACTCGGTGCTCGATTTGGATCCGGAAAAGTTCCCTTTTCACCAAGGCTAGCGAGAAGTCGGCGTGGACGTGGTGGTTGTTGTAGGGCTGGCCAGTCGCGGCACAGTGGCTGCGATATACCTGCTCGTCCGGGCAGAAAAGAATCAGGCGTCCGCCTGGTCGGAGCACGCGGAGCCACTCCCGAAGGACTGCTCCTATATCCTCGAAGTCCTCGAGGAGGTGCGAACTGAAGACGAAGTCGAGCGTGCCGTCGGCAATCCAGACCAGGCGGGTCGCATCGCCGGCGAGTTGGGTCGGACGTTTCCCAACCGCCGTGTAGGGCGCAGGCAGGTCAACCCCGATCGCATGCGGCACGATGGGATCTCCTCCAAATCCGAGATCGAGGCCGGAACCCTCGCAAAATCGGGCAAGCCGAGGCCGGCATTTCGAGGTCTCGCTCGGCATCGGACGGTTTTTTCCCCGCGTCACGCGGTGGTAGATCCGGCGAGCCTGCGCCTCAAGCCCGAGGCCGCGGGCGAATGGACGGAGTGCACGGACGAGCGGGTGGCGGTTTTCCGTCATTGGTTGGGGGATGGGGAATGTGGAGCGGGTCCAGCCTGCTTTAGCGGCAAAGGATCTCGCGGTTGCCGTCAGGTCGTGACGGTGAAGGTGGCCTGCTGTCGGACGAGTCCCGACATCCGTTCGGCCTCCGGCCATCGCGGGTCGTTGATCGGCAGAATCTCGAATGACCCGGCGCTCGGCAGATAGTCCTCCACGCCCGCCGGGCTCCGGACGCCCAAGTGAACTTGATAGGTGCCGGGTGCGAGGTTCAACTCCGGACAGGCGGCACGGATGACCGTCTGCCCGGGCGAAAAGGGCCCGAGGCGTCCGCTCCAGCAACTCAGCACCGAAAGGACCTCCAGCCCTGCGGCATCGAGCAGGCACAGGCTGACGTCCAGCGAGGTGAACTGTTCGGTGATATCCAAACGGAGCTCGAAGACCGGCGCGGTTGCGAACGGCAGCCTCCAGCCGGACGGATCCGGGCTGTTCGGAAGGCTGAGTTGACACAGCATCGCCTTCCCGCGGTTCGCGTCCTTCCGCTGTCGGGACTTGAGGTCCTGCATGGGCGGTTGTGTGGCGTCGGTGGCGAAGTAGCGCTGCGCCACATTTCTTGGCTTACCATCCTCGAGCAACCGGCCGTTTTCGAGGTACAGGCATCGGCTGCAGAACTGCGCGATCGCGTTCAGTTGGTGGGAGACGAAGAGGATCGTGCGGCCGCTGTTCGCGTCGGTACGCATCCGTCCCACGCACTTCTGCTGGAACTGCGCATCCCCCACTGCCAGCACCTCGTCGATGATCAATATTTCCGGCTCGAGGTGCGCCGCGACGGCGAAGGCGAGGCGGACGTACATGCCGCTGCTGTAGCGTTTAACCGGGGTGTCGATGAATTGATCGATTTCCGCGAAGGCCACGATTTCGTCGAACTTGGAGCGCACTTCCGCCCGGTTCATGCCTAGGATTGCGCCGTTGAGGTAGACGTTCTCCCGTCCGGTCAACTCGGGGTGGAAGCCGGTCCCGACTTCGAGTAGCGAAGCCACGCGGCCACGGATGCGGGCCGTGCCTGAGGTCGGTTCGGTGATACGGGAGAGAATTTTCAGAAGCGTCGATTTCCCGGCTCCGTTGCGGCCGATCACGCCGACCACTTCGCCGGGCTGAATGTCGAAGCTGACGTCGCGCAGCGCCCAGTAATCCTGCTTGTCGGCATGCGGCACGCCGCGGACGCGGTCCCAGATGCGCGACGCCTGCTCGCGGATGGACGTGGCGCCGATCGCACCGAGACGGTACCTTTTACTCAGATTGCGGACTTCGATGATCGGGCGGGACACGGATGGGGAGGGAGAGGGAGGGCGAGGGGGAAAGCGTGGACGGGCGCGAGGGAGGGAGGCTTGGGAGATAGGGAGACGGGCGAGACGTGGAAGATGGGGAGACGGGGCGGGAGCGCTCAGACCACGTCGACGAAGGTGCGTTCGACTTGGCGGAAGACGAAGATGCCGCTGATTACGGTCACCAGCGTGGAGGCGATGGAGACGATCAACAGTGACGGGTTGATCCAACCCACGCCTAGGAGCAGGTAGCGCATGCACTCGACGGGGATCGTGACGGGGTTCAGTCCGACGATGAAGTGATATTCGGACGGAACGCCGGCTAGCGGAACTATCACCGGGGTGACATA
>CAIOTK010000341.1 GCA_903861185.1 uncultured Opitutia bacterium
CCGGTCGCCTACTTCGGCGCCAACACCCGCGACGGCAACCGTATCACTGGCTACAAGGGCGATCTGCTCGGCGAGTGGACCCTCGGCGGGCTAAAGACGCGCACGGTCGCCGGCTACGAATACAACAAGAACATCTTCTTCGCCTCGATCTGGCGCGGCTGGAATGCCGCCACCAACCAGCGCGACAACCTCTTCACCCTCAATCTCGGCTACGACCCCGCCACGCAGCGCGTAACGCGCCCACCCACCGCGGCCGACTTCCGTCCCTTCAACGGCGTTTCCGGTGCTTGGCTCGACACGCGGCTCGATCCCGCGCTGTGGCGTCTCGAGGTCGGCCCCAACCGTTTCCAGAGCGAGTGGACCAACACCCGCGTGAGCGAGGTCCTCTCGGCCTTCGATGACCGCCTGCAGATCCTCGCCGGCGTCGCCCGCGGCAAGAGCACCCTCGTCAACACCACCACCGGACAGGCCGACGACCGCAAGGCCACCGTCTGGCAGACCGGCATCGGCTGGGTGCTCGACCAGCGCAAGCAGCATATGCTGTTCTTCAACCGCAGCACCAGCTACCAGCCGCAGTTCCTCTTCGACATCAACTTCGCTCCCCTCGCGCCGCTCACCGCGGAGGGCATCGAGGGCGGACTCAAGTCCACTTGGGGCGGCACCGGCCTCCAGACGACGCTCGTCGTCTACGCGCAGGAGCGCAAGGACGTCGGCCGCCAGTTCCAAGACTTCTCCTTCAACCCGCCGCGGACCTACGGCATCCTGACCCCCGGCGAGGAGGTTAAGGGCGTAGAGTTCGAAGTCTGGTACCAGGCGAACCGCCAGCTCAGCTTCACGCTGCTCTACGCCGGATTTAACGGCCGCATCACCGGCGCGCCCCCGGGCCGCAACGCGCTCATCGGCTACGAGCTGCCTCGCGCCCCCGAGCAGTCCGCCAACCTGATGGTCAACTACAAGCTCGAGGGCGACGGCCCCCTCGGCGGCACTCGCTGGACCTTCGGTGCCAACTACAAGAATGACGTCTGGCTCGATACCGGCCTGAACCTCAACACCCTCGAGCGCCGCAGCGACGCCGGCACGGTCCTGTTCGCCGTGATCGCCAAGGATTTCCGCCTCGCGCGGAACCGCGTCCTCGGGGTCCGCCTCAACCTCGGCAATTTGCTCGACCGCAACTACATCTCCGAGGGCTTCACCTTCGGTGAGAAACGCACCTACCGTCTGGCGACCGAACTCCGGTTCTAACGCTCCCGTCCGTCCCTCCCGCCGGCGCCCTCTCCCCGGGGGCGCCGGCGGCGTTTGCGGCGTCTTCGCCATTGCCCCCGCGCCCGCCGCCCTCCCAGCCTGCCTCCGCGATGGTCACCCAGCGCGACATCGCCCGGGCCGCCGGGCTCTCCCAGGCCACCGTCTCGCTGGCCCTGCGCCGCCACCCGGGACTCCCGGCGGCCACCATCGCCCGCGTGCACGCCACGGCGGCCGGGCTCGGCTACCGCCCGGACCCGCTGGTGTCCGCCCTGATGTCCCAGCGTCAGGCCCGCAAGCCGGGCGGCACGTTCCGCGCCA
>CAIOTK010000342.1 GCA_903861185.1 uncultured Opitutia bacterium
CCGAACCCCAATTCGGCGGAGCGATTCACGCCGGACCGGAGGGGGCTGTCGTCTGCGTGGACCGGGGTAGGCTACCCCGGCTACATCAAACCCGGGGCCCCGAGCGTCGCGCTGCCCATTAAAAAGCCTCCCTGGTTTCCCGGGGAGGCTTTTTTGAATGAGGGCCGATCGCGCCCCGCGTCTTACTTGTTCAGCGGGCGGTGCAGCCGGCGGCGGAGCAGATGCAGCCCGGCCATTGCCAAGCCGAGACCGGCGGCCGAACTCCCGGCATCCGGGACCGAGGAGGGGGAGGAGGAACCGGTCCCGGTGGTGCCAATCGCAAAATAGGTGTTTCCACTCCTACTGGCCGAACTCCAAGTCGGGGGGTTCCCGGTACCGTACGCTGCCGTGCCAACATACGACAAAGCGCCATTCGCCGTCGGAGCGGAGATAGAATTGCTCCGGTAGATCGCGGTATCGCTCGCCCCACCCAAGACGAGGGCGTAGGCGCCGGCGTTCGCGGTATACGCGAAGAGCGCGCTGGCGTTTGCGGTTCCAGCGTTGAATGTGTTAACAGATCCAGTCCCGGTGCCATAGTCTCCGGTCGTAACCGTCAAATTGGTCGCGGAGGCTAAGGCAGTTCCAGTCGGCGTGGAGCCGTTCGAGGCGTAGAGCTCGAGTGAAAAATCAGTCGGGCTGTAACCGTTTCCGGAAGCGAGGGCCAAGGAAATTTCAGTCAGCTGAAATGACGAGCTGCTATTGAATAAAATAGCCCTGGGGTACGTGGAATTTGCAAAACTGCCCCAAGAAGGGTTTGCGGTGATGGAAGAGGGAGGCGGGGTGCTCGCAAAGTTCGTGATGTAATTCGCGGCTCGTGCCTCGCTGGAGGCGACTGGACTCAAAATCGCCCCGGCAAGCGCCAAGGCGGCCATTCGGGGACGGGGTCAGCCTGTTGCGTGTTGCGGTCGTCGTTGTCGTTCGTGGGTCGCGCACCTGGCCCGCCCGGGCAACATGCAACAGGCTGACCCCATCGGGTCGCAGCGGTCTCCGAGCGCTCGCGTCAAAATTGTCGCGGCGTCTATAGACGCCCTTTGCCACGTGGTCCGCGCCCAGCGCCCCTTGAGCCTTTTGTGGCCATCGGCTTTGACTGAGAAGGCCCGGAGGATAGCCACAAGAGGCGCAAAGGGCTCGAGGGCGTGGACCCGCCGTGCGTGGCGTCTATAGACGCCGCGGGGGCGGGATTTGAGGGCCTTGGGCTCGGCGGCTTGGTGTAGCTGGGGCGCGCCGCCCCGGTCAGCGCAGGCCGAACCCAATTCGGCGCAGCGATTCACGCCGGACCGGAGGGTGCTGTCGTCTGCGTGGACCGGGGTAGGATACCCCGGCTACATCAAGCCGGGACAAATGCGAAGGGTTCAGGGGAGAGGCGCGTTCAGGGCGGCCACGGCCTCGGCCGGGCTCAGCACGCGGACGCCACCGCGCCCAGAGGGCGGATAGTGCCTGAGGTTGCCGGTGACGAGCACCCGCGCCACCGTCGCGGCGGCCACTTCCAGAAACTGGGTGTCCGCGGGCTCGGCGGCGCGGAGGCCCGGGCTGGACGTGACGGAGAGGTGCTGCTGATGGGCTAGGATCCCGAAGAAGTGCTCCAGATCCGCGGCTGGGAACGCGAATTTCGGCCGCGCGAGGACCCGGCGGTATTCCAGTAGGATCCGGTCATCGAAGGCCAAGCGCAGCTGGCGCGCCAGAACGGCATCGAGGAGTCGCCCCGGGGGGCCATCCGGGGAGAGCAGGCCCGAGACGATGACGTTGGTGTCGAGGGTCCAGAGGGGGACCGCGGTCCGGCTCACGGCTGGCGGGAGGCCCGGATCTCGGCTTCGATTTGCTTCCGGCTGAGGCTGGCGACCCCGGTCCTAGCGGCCGCGGCGCGGAGGCGACTGACGCCGCGGCGGGCCTGGGCGAAGGCGATTTCCTGCATATCCTCCAGCAGCGTCGCGGCACTGGTCGGCAGGAGGATGCCCACCGGCTGGCCGTCGCGGGTCACCACGACCGATCCCTCCCGGGCGACGTCTTTCCAGACCTTGCCGGGTTGGGCGCTCAGTTCGCGCGAGGCGATGATTTGCATGCTCGTCAGTTGCACAACACCTGTGGTGCGTCAATAGCTCCGCCTTCGCCCGCTCTGGGATCGGTTCCCTCCTGCGCGTTTTGCGGTCATCGTCTGTGACTGAGAAGGCCCGGAGGATAGCCACAAGAGGCGCAAAGGGTTCGAGGGCGCGGACCCGCCGTGCGTGGCGTCTATAGACGCCGCGGGAGTGCCCGGTGCGGTGAGCTCAGGCGAGGGCTCGAGCCGCGGCGTTTTTGTCGGCGTTGCTCGCAACCCGATCTAAAGCACCTCGGTCCGGATCCCTCCTCCGAGCGCTCGCGTCAAAATTGTCGCGGCGTCTATAGACGCCCTTTTGCCACGTGGTCCGCGCCCAGCGCCCCTTGAGCCTTTTGTGGCCATCGGCTCGGGGCCCGGAGGATAGCCACAAGAGGCGCAAAGGGTTCGAGGGCGCGGTTGGTGCCGTGCGTGGCGTCCATAGACGCCGCGGGAGTGGATTTGAGGGCCTTGGGCTCGTCGGCTTGATGTAGCTGGGGCGCGCCGCCCCGGTCAGTGCAGGCCGAGGGCTTTGTGGCAGCGGCCGGCAAAAGAAAAGGAGCCTGCGGGCGCCGCTAGCGGTCGTCGCGTACACCTTGTGAAGGGTGGTGCGTGGGGGCAGGTCCGGAGCGGCCAAGGTGGCGGCCAACTCGGGCCGGCCCTTCAGTTTAGCGAAGACCCGGCGAGCCTCGTCTGGAACGGTGGCGCCGAACTCGCGCCGGCGGATGGCGTGGGGAACCAAAATCTCGATCAACGGGGTGGCAGCCGGTCAAGGGCCGCCTCCAACTTGGCCAATAAGGGGACCGCCGCGGAGGGAGCAGGGACAGCGGCGATGCGATCGATCGACGGCTCCAGCGTCAGGCGGACCTGCAGGCCGAGGCTGCGGGCGGTTCGGACGAGGGAGTGGAGGGTGATCGAGGGGTTGCGGGCGTCGAGCACGCGGCGGATGGCGGTGCGGCTGGTGCCGGTGTCGCGGGCGAGTCCGGCCACCGTGGCGGCGCGCTGCCGCAGACGGGCGCGGAGGGTGCGGGAGATCGTCCGTTTAATCGTCAACAGGTCGCGGGTCGCGGGATCGCGCGGGGCGGGCATCAGGCTAGGCTGAACCATAAATGAACCAGGTCAAGGGAGTGGGTGGTGGGACGGGAGCGCGGCAGGGTGGGGCGCTGTGCGCGACCGTGCGAAGACCCGGAAATTGGGGATGCAGGAGGGCCGTGCCCTCCGAAGCCTTGGCGAAGGAGGGGACGGGATTTCTCGCTTCCGCGCCACCCGGGCTTGAGAAAACGCCGGGCCGGCGTTTTCCTCCACCTGCTCGCGATGCCCCGTCCCGCCACCCCTTCGCTGCTCGCCCTCCTGCCGCTGGTCCTCGCCGTCGCCCGCGCGGCGGAACCGGCCCCCGCGGCGGCGCCACTGCCCGAGACCATTTCCTTTAACCAGCACATCCGCCCCATTATGGCGGACGCTTGCTTCCACTGCCACGGGTTCGACGCCCAGACGCGCAAGGCCCGGCTCCGCCTCGACGTCCGCGAGGAGGCCCTCCGGCCCGCGAAGAGCGGCGCCATCCCGATCGTCCCCGGCCGGCCCGACCAGAGCGAACTCCTCCTGCGAATCGCCGACCCGGTCGACCCGATGCCGCCGGCGGACCACCACAAGGCTCTCACCGCCCACCAGCAGGCCCTCCTGCGCCGCTGGATCGAGCAGGGCGCCCGCTACGAGACCCACTGGGCCTACGCGCCCCTCGCGCGCCCCGCCGTGCCAAAGGCCCCGGGCTCCGCCTACCCGATCGACGCCTTCATCCGCACCCGCCTGGCCGCGCAGCAGCTCACGCCCGCCCCGGAGGCGGACCGCGCCCGGCTGCTCCGCCGCCTCGCCCTCGACCTCACCGGCCTGCCGCCCACGCCCGCGGAGACGGCCGCCTTCCTCGCGGACACCGCCCCGGGGGCCTACGAGCGCCAGGTGGAGCGCCTGCTGGCCTCGCCGCGCCACGGGGAGCGCCTCGCCGTCTGGTGGCTGGACCTCGCCCGTTACGCGGACACGGTGGGGTTTCACGGCGACCAGAACCAGCGGGTCTTCCCGTACCGCGACTGGGTGATCAACGCCTTCAACGCGAACCAGCGCTTTGACGCCTTTACCGTCGAGCAGCTCGCCGGGGACCTGTTGCCCGAACCGACCCCGGCCCAACGCGTCGCCACCGGCTACAACCGGCTCAATATGATGACCCGCGAGGGCGGCGCGCAGCCGGCGGAGTACCTCGCCAAGTACGGAGCGGAACGCGTGCGCTCGGTCTCCGCGGCTTGGTTCGGCAGCACCTTCGGCTGCGCGGAGTGCCACGACCATAAGTTCGATCCGATTTTGGCGAAGGACTTTTACCAGCTGCAGGCCTTTTTCGCCGATGTGAAGCAATGGGGCGTGTACGCGGATTACGGCTACACCCGGAACGCGGACCTCGCGGGCTTTAACAACGACTACCCCTTCCCGCCGGAAATCGAAGTCGAGAGCCCGTACCTGCGGGAGCGGCACCGGCGGGCCGAGGAGCGCCTGCGCGCCCAGATCGTCGAGCTGCGCCGGACCGCGCCGCCTGCGGAGGTCGCGGCTTGGGCTGGGACGACGCGCGCGTTCCTCGCGCGCCACCCAGACGGCTGGCAAACCCCCGCGCCCGCGGGCGCGATCCTCCGCGCCAACAAGCCCGTGCCCGCCGCGGCGGTGCGGGTCGGCGCAGACGGCTTCGCCTTCCCGGAAAAGCCCCTCGCGCGCAACGACACCCTCCAGCTGACGCTGAGCCCTGGCCCCGGGGCCGTCGCGGCCGTGCGGGTGGAAGTGACGGCGGGGAGCGGCGGTGCCTTCGCCGGCACGGCCGCCAAGAACCGCGGGACGTTCCGCCTCGCCCTCAGCCGCCGCGAGGCCGCGGGCGCGCTGCGGCGTCTCCCGGTGGTCCACGCCGAGGCAGCGGCCCAGGACCGGCGTTACAAAGATGGCGAGGAGGTCCTCGGGGTCACCACGGGCTGGAAGCTGCCCGCTCTCGCCGAAGGCCAGACCGTGGCCGGGGTGTGGCTGCTGGAGACGCCGGTGACGCTGGCGGAAGGCGAGACGCTGGTGGCGGTATTTTCGGGGGATGTCGCGCTGCCGGTACGGCTGTCCGTTAGCCCCTTGGGTGCCGGGGAACCGTTGGCCGTGGCCGCACCCGCGGGGCTGGCCGCTTTGCGGCGGCCGGACGCGGAACGCACGGCGGAGGAGCGGGCGGTGCTGGCGGAGGTGTGGCAGTTCAGCGCGGCGACCGGCCGGGAACCCGTGGCGCGGTACCACGAGC
>CAIOTK010000343.1 GCA_903861185.1 uncultured Opitutia bacterium
GCCGGGGCCCGGGGTCGTCGATTGTACAGGTACTCCTGGATCCCCACCCGACCGATCCACGGCTGCGCCGGCTCGGCGGCGGCGGCGGCCGCGCGGGAGGCTTCCTCGGCCGCCGCCAGCAAGCGTTCCATCCACGCCCGGTAGGGCGGATAGTCGTTCTGCGCCGGCATATGGCGAATCGCCCACCAACTGTCCCGTTCCTGCCCCCGGTGTCCCCCTTGGTAGACCGGCGCCCACGGGGCGGAGTGGGTATGACTGGCGTTAAGCAGGATCTGTCCTCCCGGAATCCCCAAGGCCCGCCCTACCCGGGCCCGCACCTCATCTCGGAGCGACTCCGAGATGTCCGTCAGATCCCAGCGTAGGAGCACCGCCTTCGTGCGCCCATCGTCCAGCACCAATGCCTGCACGCTCAGCGGATCGTGGACGACCCCGTACGGCTTGCCGCTGACCCAGTTGCGGACTTCGACCGAGGGCGTGATGTCCGCGCGGGCGGCCCCGACGCGCAGCGGAACGCCGGCCGTAGCGCCACCGGGTTCACCGGCAAATGCCAGACCGAGCAGGAAAGGAAGGAGAGCGGGAAGCGGGAGGAGACGCATAACGGGGTCAGCGCTCAAATCCCTAGCCCCATCACCCGATCGCGAGCAAGGGCCTTCCAGTCGATCGCCCCGCATCGCGCTGGACTCCCCGGTCGGGATCCCACTCTTGTTGACGCATGACCTCGCTACCCCCGGACGGCCTGCCCGTCGCTCCGCGCGCCCTCGGGCGTCGCTTGATGGCCTTATTTCTCGTGCTGGGCGGTGCCCTGCTGGCGCAGGCCCCGAGTGGGACGGCCGCCCTCAGTGGACGAGTCCAGAACGAGGTCACCGGCCAGTTCCTCAACAACGCCCGCGTCAGCCTACGCGGGACCGAACAGACGACCTTCACGGACGAGACGGGCACCTTTCGCTTCCCCGCCCTGCCCGCCGGCCGGGTGACCATCGAGGCCTTCTATTCCGGACTGGATCCGGCCACGGCCACCGTGGAACTGCGGGCGGGCGAAACGGCGCGCCGCGACTTCAACCTGACCAACCAAGCGACCTACGGGGCGGCCGCGGGCGGCGTGGTCAAGCTCGACGCCTTCGTGCTTTCTTCCTCCAAGCTGAACGAGGGTGAGGCACTCGCCACCAACGAGCAGCGCTTCGCCCCGAACATCAAAAATGTCGTCGCGACTGACGCCTTCGGGGACGTGGCCGAGGGCAACGTGGCCGAGTTCATGAAGTTCCTGCCGGGCGTGACCATCGAGTATTCAGACGCCTCGCCCAACGCGGTCGCCATCCGCGGCTTCGATCCGAACCTCACGGCGGTCACGATGGACGGCTCGCAACTCGCCAACGCCTCCGGCAGCGCCGCCAATCGCTCCTTCCTGTTTACGCAGGTCTCGATCAACAACACCTCCCGTATCGAGGTCACCAAGGTCCCCACCCCGGCCAATCCGGCGGACGGCATTTCCGGCACCGTCAATATGGTCAGTAAGAGCGCCTTCGAGCGCAGCCGGGCTCAGTTCAACTACCGGGTAACGATGACGGCCAGCAGCGACGGCCTGCAGTGGAAGCGCCAGCCCTTCCCCTTCGACACGCGCGAACGTCGCATCAAGCCGGGCTTCGACTTCGACTATACCCTCCCGCTCTCGAAGGACTTCGGCATCGTCTTCACTGGCCTCTCCTCGCAGCAGTGGAACGAGCAGAACATCTCGGCCATGACCTGGAATGCCACCGCGGCCAACACCGGCGCCTCCCCCTCCCGGCCGTTTCTGCAGACCCACCAGATCATCGACGCTCCCAAGTGGTACACTCGCGACTCCACGAGCCTGAAGGCCGATTGGCGCGTGACCCCGAACTCGGTGCTCTCCCTCGGCGGCCAAGCCACCTATTATCGGGACAAGAACGGCAACGTGAACCGTTCCGCGACTACTGGGACCGCCCCGACCCCCAGCGCCGCGGGGGGCACGGCCCTGAGCTTCAGTCCGGACACCACCATCGGTGCGACCGGTCGCGGCGGAGTCACGTTCTCCGGCAACGCGATCCACATCGCCGCGCGGACGCTGGGCACCAATGCCCGCTACCGGTTCGATAACGGCACCTGGCGCTTTGATTCTGGGGCCCACCTCTCGACCTCGAAGACTTGGCGGCGTTACCACGAGAAGGGCAGCTTCAACCAGCTGAACATCTCGATGCTCAATCCCGTGCGCGTGACCTTCGAGGGGATCGCGCCCGACTATCCGGCCCGCATCCGCGCCTTCGACAACAACAACCGGGAACTGGACCTGAACGACATCCGGAACTACCGGCTGACGACCGCCACCTCCAACGCCTACCGCGACCACAAGGAGAACCTCTGGGGCGGCGACGCCCTCCTGCGGCGTAATCTGACCATTATGGGCATCAACTCGTCCCTGCAGGCGGGTGGCCTGTTCCGCTCGCAGGAGCGCGATCGACGCGAATGGAACCGCCAGTGGAACTACAATCCGGCCACCCCGGGTGACTTCTCCCCCGCCCCCTTCCTCGCCCAAGTCTACAAGAACCGCCCCAACTACTTCGGCTTCGATAACATTCCTTGGACCTCGACCAACGTCGCCGTCGAGGCCTGGAAGAAGAACCCCAGCCTGTTCGTGCAGACCCCAGCCCAAGTGGTGGCCCAGGAGCAGAGCCGAATTGTCGCCTCGGAGTGGCTGCGGGAGCAGGTCAAAGCCCTCTACCTGCAGGCGGAGGCCCGCCTGCTCAGCAACCGCCTGATCGTGCTTGGCGGTGTGCGTTACGAGGAGACGACCGACCTCGGCCAAGGTCCGGTCTTCGAGCCAGCCAATGTCTGGCAGCGGACCGCCTCGGGCGCTTTTGTGCGCAACGCGGCCGGCCAGCGCGTGCGGCGCCCCGAGGCGGGGGCGGTGGGCTCCATGGAAGAACTGCGGCTCATCCGGCTCGAGCGGGCCAATCGCGCCGAGCGCTCCTACGACGGGTACTACCCGAGCCTGCACTTTACCTTCAACGCCACTCCGAACCTTCTCTTCCGGGCCGCCTACGCGCAGACCTACGGCCGACCGGATTTTACCAACATCGTGCCTAACGCCACGATCAACGAGGCCGACCTCGACGAGAACGCGGACCCGAGCGCCGTCCGCGGCAACATCACCGTCCGCAACACGGGACTGAAGCCCTGGACCGCCCAGAACTACGACCTCTCGGCCGAATACTACACGGATAGCGGCGGGATGTTCACGGCGGGCGCCTTCCGCAAGGACATCAAAGACTTCTTTGGCACCCTGCAGACCTTCGCTACCGCGGAGGATCTGGAGAACTTTGGCCTCGATCCCCGCTACGTCGGGTGGCAGCTCAACACGACCATCAACTCGGGCGACGCGGAGGTCTCCGGCTACGAACTCAACGTCCGGCAATCGCTGGCTCCCTTGGGGGCCTTCGGCCGCCACTTCTCCGTCTTCGCCAATTACACCAAGTTACGCCTCGCCGGCAGTCGGACGGCGGATTTCAACCGCTTCATCCCGGAGAGCCTGAACTGGGGCGTCACCATCACCCGGAACCCCTTCACGTTTATGGCGAAGTGGCATCACCGCGGCGAACAGAACCGCGGCCCGTCCACGGGGCAAGGACCGTTGGCCTCGGTTTACCAAGACGCGCGGACGACGCTCGACCTCAATCTGACCTACCAGGCCTCCAAGCGGATTTCCCTATTCATCAACTGCCGCAACGTGGCCAACGTGCACTTCAATCAGTCCCGTTACCAAGCGGATACGCCGGACTACGCCCGGCGCTCCTCGGCCAACTCCTACGGGGCCCTTGGCTCCTTCGGTCTCCGGGGTACGTTCTGAAACGGAGCGGGACGTCCGGCGGCAGCCGGGCGTCCCGCGGTCCTCGGTCAGACGGTCCGGGCTGCCGCCTTACGTTTCTCGACGCGCGCGGAAACCAAAATAGAGATTTCGAATAGCGCGTAAAGGGGGGCGGCGAAGAGACTCTGAGTCACCGGATCGGGCGTCGGGGTGACAATGGCGGCGATGACGAAAATCAGGACGATGGCGTGCCGCCGGTACTTACGCAGGAAGGCCGTCGTCAGGACGCCGAGCCAGACCAGCAGGATGATGACCAGCGGAAACTCGAACACCGCGCCAGATCCGAGGACGAGCCAGGACATCGTCGAGAAGTAATTTCCCGCCGTCCACCGGGTCTCCAAGCCGAAGGCCTGATTGAGTTCGATCGCGATCCGGACCGTGCTCGGCATCAGCAGGAAAAAGCTGAAGCTGGCCCCCATCACAAAGAGGAAGAACGCCGAGAGGCACATCGGCTTGACCGCGCGCAATTCCCGATCCGTGAGCGCCGGCGAGACGAACTGGCTGATAAAGAAAAGGATGAGCGGGCTGGCGAGGAGGAGTCCCCCAAAGACGCACAGCTGGATGATCATATTGAACACCTCGAGGATCGAGAGGGTGCCCAGACTGGTGTCCAATTGAGGGTAATCCTTGGCCACCGACAGCAGGGGCCACTTCAACCACTCCATGAAGTTGGTCGCGAAGGAGCCCACGATTACCGCGCAGATCACGAACGCGACCACGCTTTTGATCAGCACGCCGCGGAGTTCATCGAGGTGCTGCCAGAATCCCATCGGCTTCTCGCGCGGGGACGGCAGGGCCTCGGCGGGCACGTAGGGATCGTCGGGAACTGGGTTGGGCGAGGTCACAGCGGTCGAAGAGCCCGCGAAGCTGGCGGAATTCCGGGAAAACGGAAGCGCGATGTGCGCGCCCCCCTCCGCCCCGGGGCCGCCGGGCTGCTGCGCCGTTGACACCCCGGGGTCGCCCCGTATTGCGTCTGCGGCTCGTGCGCCCGAGCGCGCGTCACCCTTTCCCAATCCTCAACCACACCACGATGGCTGCCAAAAAAACCGCCCGGAAACCCGTGTCGAAGGCCAAGGCCTCCGCCAAGCAACCCGCCTCCAAAGGCCCCAAGTACGTGTACACCTGGGGGGCTGGCCGCGCTGATGGCGACGGCTCGATGAAGTCTCTCCTCGGCGGCAAGGGCGCCAATCTGGCGGAGATGACCCGCATCGGACTGCCGGTGCCCCCGGGCTTCACGATCACCACCGAGGTCTGCACCTACTTCTACGCGAACCGGAAGACCTACCCGCAGCAGCTGCAGGCCCAGATGGAGGCCGGCGTGGCCAATATGGAGCGCATCATGGGCACCCGCTTCGGTGCCACCGATGGGATGCCCCTCCTCGTCGCCGTCCGCTCGGGCGCCCGCGACTCGATGCCCGGGATGATGGATACCATCCTCAACCTCGGCCTGAATGAAGCCTCGGTGCTCGCGCTAGTGCGCGCCACCCAGAACGAGCGCTTCGCTTGGGACTGCTACCGCCGCTTTATCCAGATGTACGGCGACGTCGTCCTCGGCGTGCAAAAGCGCGAGAACGAGGACCACGAGCCGTTCGAGACCGTCATCCACACCTACAAGCACGAGGTCTACCACGCCGACATCGAGGACTCGAAGCTGACCGCCGCGGACCAGCAGGAACTGGTGCGCCGCTTCAAGAAGTTGGTGAAGGAGCGCACCGGCAAGGTGTTCCCGGACAATCCCTGGGACCAGCTGCGGGGCGCCGCCGGGGCCGTCTTCAGCTCCTGGATGAACGACCGCGCCAAGGTCTACCGCCGCAAGTACAATATCCCGGAGGCCTGGGGCACCGCGGTGAACGTGCAGGCGATGGTCTTCGGCAACACCGGGGACACCTCCGGCTCTGGCGTCGCCTTCACCCGCAACCCGGCAAACGGCACGAACGAGTTCTACGGTGAATTCCTGATCAATGCCCAGGGCGAGGACGTCGTCGCCGGCGTTCGCACCCCCGAGCCCGTCCTGAAGCTCAAGGACCAGATGCCCAAGACCTACGCGGAACTCCTGAAGGTCCGCCAGATCCTGGAGAAGCACTTCAAGGACGTGCAGGACGTCGAGTTCACGATTCAGGAAGGCAAGCTGTTCATGCTGCAGACCCGCAACGGGAAGCGCACCGCGGCCGCCGCCCTCAAGTTCTCCATCGATATGGTGAAGGAGAAGCTGATCGACTGGCAGACCGCCATCCTGCGCAACCCGGCCGATCAGTTGGAGCAGCTTCTCGCTCCCATCTTCGATCTCGCTGAGGTCAAGAAGGCCAAGGTGATTGCGACCGGCCTCCCCGCCGGCCCGGGCGCCGCTACCGGCAAGGTGTACTTCAACGCCGATCGCGCCGTCCAGGCTGCGGGCCGCGGCGAGAAGGTGCTCCTGGTCCGCGTCGAGACCTCTCCTGAGGACCTGCGCGGCATGATCGCGGCGGAGGGCATCCTCACCGCCCGCGGCGGCGTCTCCTCGCACGCCGCCCTCGTCGCCCGCCAGATGGGCAAGGTCTGCGTCTGCGGCGCCTCCTCCGTCCACATCGACTACGAGGCCAAGAAGGCCACCATCGACGGCCAGGTCTTCGTCGAGGGAGATTACCTCTCCATCGATGGCACCTCCGGCACGGTCTACGCCGGCCAGATCAAGACCGCCCCCTCGGAGATCATCTCCGGCCTGCTGAACGGCGACAAGGCCGCGCAGTCGACCGAGAAGTTCCGCAGCTACGCCCAGCTGATGAAGTGGTGCGCTCAGGTCACCAAGCTCCAAGTCCGCACCAATGCGGACACCCCCGAGCAGACGGCCAACGCCATCGCCTTCGGCGCCACCGGCATCGGCCTCACCCGCACGGAACATATGTTCTTCGAGGGCGACCGCATCGACGCGATGCGCGAGATGATCCTCGCGGATTCGCTTGAGGCCCGCCAGGCGGCCCTCGCCAAGCTGCTGCCCTATCAGCGGGCAGACTTCCACGGGATCTTCAAGGCCCTCAAGGGCTTCCCGGCCACCATCCGGTTCCTCGATCCGCCGCTGCACGAGTTCCTGCCCCACACCAAGGAGCAGCAGATGGACCTGTCCCGGAAGCTCGGGATCAGCGTCGAGAAGATCATGGCCCGCGTCCATGAGCTCCACGAGTTCAACCCGATGCTCGGGTTCCGCGGCTGCCGCCTCGGCATCCGTTACCCGGAGATCACCGCCATGCAGGCGCGCGCGATCTTCGAGGCCGCCGCCGACGCCAATAAGCAGGGCCACAAGGCCAAGCCCGAGATCATGATCCCGCTGGTCGGCTTCAAGAAGGAGCTCGATCTGCAGATCGCGATCGTCCACGACGTCGCCAAGGCCGTGATGGCCGAGCGCAAGACCCGGATCGCCTACTCTGTGGGCACGATGATCGAGATCCCCCGCGGCGCCCTCACCGCGGACGAGATCGCCGAGTCGGCCGAGTTCTTCAGCTTCGGCACCAACGACCTGACGCAGACCTGCCTCGGGATGTCGCGCGACGACTCCGGCTCGTTCCTCCCGCCCTACCAGGAGGCCGAGATCGTGACGAAGAATCCCTTCGCCTCGATCGACCAGACTGGCGTCGGCCAGCTGATGCGGATCGCGGTCGAGAAGGGCCGCGGCAAGCGGCCCGGGATCAAGCTGGGCATCTGCGGCGAGCACGGTGGCGATCCGGACTCCGTGAAGTTCTGCCACCGCCTCGGGCTCACCTACGTGAGCTGCTCCCCGTACCGCGTGCCCGTGGCGCGGCTCGCCGCGGCGCAGGCGGCGGTGACGGACCTGAAGGCGGCCCGCAAGTAAGCGCCAGCAACGAGATCAAGGCCCCGCGCCCCTCCCGGGACGCGGGGCCTTTGCTTTAGGGGCATTGACCGGGCCGAGGAATAAGCCCGGGCACAAAAAACCCCGGCTGGAAGGCCGGGGTCGAAACCGCGCCGCTCGCGGCGGCGCAGAACGGGACTTAACCGCGGATCGCGTCGACCAGCGCCCCGAGGAACAGGGAGACGCCGGAACCGATGCCCGTCACCCCGGCGGCCACGAGACTGGAGACCCCGATGAGGATGCCGCAATAGACCACCCCCACGGCCGGATTACCGGCCTTGAACTCGGCGTTCTCGTCGAGCCCCTCAGTGAGCTTGTCCATCACCCGGAAGACCACGGTGATGGCGAAGCTAGCGACCGCGATCGCAACCCCGAGGTTGATCACGCCGGCGATGAGGCCGATGACCCCGTTGAGCACCCCGCCCGTGCCAAGCGTGGTCAGGGAACGCGTCATCGCGTCGATGCCGCCCGAGATTACCCGCGTATAGGAGATCACCACGCCGGCGGCGAGAAGGGCCACCGCGATATTGCGGGACCGGATCTGGGCCCAGATGTCGATCCCGCCCAGCAGGCGGGAGAGGAGCTGGAGGCCCTTCGTGATGGAGAAGGCCGCCAGGCTAAGCCCGACGATCAACTGGATCACGCCCAGGAGGAGACCGCCGAGGGAGCCGCCGACGGCGGCCCACCCACCGGCTGACTCCGCCGCGATCGCCGGTTGGGCGAGCGCGAGCGCGAGGACGCCAGCGGCGCCGCGACGGAGTCCGCGGGAGGACTGGAGCAGGATTGGATCAGGATAGGAGGCAGATCGAAGGATCTTCATAGGAACGGCGGCGAAAATCCGAAGCCGGGGCCGGAGAGCAATCGGGAAAGGTTAACCCCCTGCGATGAAATCACTTGCCCCCGGTCCACGCGCCCTCAACCGCCTCGACTCCCACGCGCTCCGGTGTCCAGCTGAAAATTCCGTCAGGCCACGAAAGTGAAGAAGGTTGTCGGCTGCCCGCCGCTCAACTCACCCTCCGTTCACCCCTATGCCCCCCTCCCCTGCCTTTCCCGAGGTCCCGCGCGGTCCGGGCGCGATCCTGCGCCAGATCGGTCCTGGATTGATCATCACGGCGACGATCGTCGGCTCTGGCGAACTGATCGTGACCCCGAAGCTGGGGGCGACCGTCGGCTTCACGTTGCTGTGGTTCATGATTTTGGGCTGCTTGCTGAAGGTGTTCGTGCAGATCGAACTGGGGCGGCATACGGTCACGACGGGGGCCTCGTCGCTGCAGGCGATGGACGCGATGCCCGGACCGCGGTGGCGGGTGTCTTGGATGGTCTGGCTGTGGGCGGTAATGTTCATCGCGACGGTCTTCCAGATCGCAGGCATGCTCGGGGGCGTTGCCAGTGTGTTGGCGTTGGCGGGGCTGCCGCTGCCCAAGGCGGTGACCGCGTGCCTAATCGGCGGGATCACGGCGGTGCTGCTGGTGGTGGGCCGCTACCGGACGGTAGAGCGGGCCTCGACGGCGATGGTGGTCGCCTTCACCGCGTGCACGGTCGTCGCGGTGGGCGCGCTCCAGTTCACGCCCTACGCGATCACCGGGGCCAACTTGGCGGAAGGGTTAAGCTTCCAACTCCCCTCGAGTTTCACGGTGGCCTTCGCAGCGTTCGGGGTCATCGGGGTCGGCGCCTCGGAACTCATCTACTATCCCTACTGGCTGATCGAGAAGGGCTATCCCCGCCACGTCGGTCCCGCGGATGGCTCGCCGGGTTGGCTGGAGCGGGCGCGGGGCTGGATTCGAGTGCTGCACGCGGACGC
>CAIOTK010000344.1 GCA_903861185.1 uncultured Opitutia bacterium
GCTGGGCGGGACGCCGCTGGTCGGTTTCGCGGACGCCTATCCGTTCCTGCTCGCGAGCGAAGCTTCCCGCGCGGACCTGAACGATCGACTCGTCGCGCGCGGCGAGGAGCCGCTGCCGTGGGACCGGTTCCGCGCGAACCTGATCCTCGACGGCTGCGCCGCGTTCGCCGAGGACGGTTGGCCCCGCCTGCGCATCGGCGCGATCGAGTTCCGGGGGGCGGGTCCCTGCGCGCGCTGTGCCGTCACGACCACCGATCAGGCGACCGGTGAGCGGGGCGTCGAACCGTTGCGGACCCTCGCGACGTACCGCCGCGATCCGCAGTCGCCGGAGGACGTTAACTTCGGGCAGAACCTGATCCACGTGACCCTCGCGGGCCGGTTGCGGGTCGGCGATCGGGTTGAGGTGCTGGCCTAAGGAAGCAGCCGCCGGGGGGGCGCGTGTGGGGGCTAGACTCCCGCGCGCGCGTTTGCCTGACTCCGCGCCGATGCGCCCCCCCTCGCACCTTAACCCTTCTTCAGCCGGGCCGGCGCCGGGCCGGTACCGGTACGTTGGCCGCTGCTGGGTGCTCGGGGTCCTCTTGGCGGTGGCGATGGCGGCGGCCGCCGAACCGGCGGCGGTACCCGCGAAACGGCGCTTCCGCGTCGGCGTCCCGCGCGACAGTGCGCCGCTCTCCTACTTCGATCAACGACGGGGCGAGGTGGTGGGGTTTACGGTGGAATTGCTGCGCGCCGCGGCCGACCTGGGCGGCTTCGAGGTCGAGTTGGTGCCGGCCTGGTGGAACCTCAACCTCCCCGCCTTCCGCGACGGCCGACTCGACGTGCTGGCCCAGATCGCGCAGTACGAGGGCGAGCGTTATGCAAACCGCCTCTCCGTGGTCCAAGCCTCGCTGCAGGGCATCCTTTACACCCGGCCGGATGCCCCGCGGCTCCAGCACTCGTCCGACTTGCGCGACCGGCGCATCGGGGTGCTCCGGGGCACCGTGGCGGCCACGCACTTGCGCGAACACCCGCAATGGGGAATCCGCGTCGAGCATTTCACGCAACTGGACGATCTGCTGAACGCGGTGGCGCAGGGGCGTTGCGACGGGGCTCTCTTCACCAGCAACATCAGCAGCAAGGTCGAGGCCCGCGCGGGCCTGCGGAAACAGTTCATCGAGGACATCCGCTATTATTTCTGCTTCGCGTTTCAGCCGCACGACTCCGCCGGCCTGATGCTGATGAACGAGGCGCTCGCCGAACTGCGCCAGAACGGCACCTACGACCGGCTCTTCCACCAGTGGGTCGGCCCGGTGGAGCCGCGGCGGTTGAACTGGTTCGAGCTGCGTCCGTACGTCCTCGGTTCTCTGCCCGTCGTGGTCTTCCTCGTGATCCTCGCGTTCCGGCAGCACGTGCAGCGCCGACTGATCGCGCAGCGGATGGCCGTCGCGCGCGACCTGCACGACGAGCTCGGCAACCGGCTGAACGAGATGCAACTGCTGACCGAGCTCGCCGTCCTCCGTCCGGCGGCGGCCGGTCCGGATGTGCTGGCGAGCGTCCGGGCGCGGCTCATCGAGGCCAGCCTGTCCCTCAATCAGCTGCTCTGGGAGCTGCGGCCGGAATCCGAGACTTGGGGCTCCGCCGTGGCCGGCCTCGAGCGCATCGCGCGGCGCTACCTCGAAGCGGCCGGCATCGCGGGCGAGTTCGTCAACCGGGTAAGTCCGGCCCTCGCGGGCAAGGTGGCTCCGCTCGCGATCCGCCGGGCAGTGATGATGGCGCAGCGCGAACTGCTGCGGAACGCGGTCAACCACGGCAAGCCCGGCCGCATCGACGTCACCGTCGAGGTGTCCGCGGAGCGGGTCGAGGTGATCGTCACCGACTCGGGTCCGGGGGTGGATGCGGCGCGGGCCTTAGGCGAGAAGCGCGGCCTCTACCACCTGCAGCAGCGGGTGGCGGAGTTGGACGGGCGGCTCGTGCTGGAGCGCGGCGAGCAGGGCTTCACTGCCCGGGCGGAATTTCCGCCCGGGCGGTGAGGGCCGACGCGGACGTTAGAAGCGCCCGTTCAGGCCCACGTTGATCGTCACGAAGTTGTAGTTGATCGTGGACGGCTGGTTGCGGAAGCCGCGGTAGATCTCCTGGTAGGCGTTGAGCACGTTCGAGACGTCGAGCGTGAGCTGGGCGGACGGGCGCAGTTGGTAGGCGAGCCCGATGTTGAGGGTGTCGAACGAGGCGCGCCAGCGGTTGCGGCCGACGGTGGCGGCCGAGTACTCCACGATGTAGTCGCTGGTCCAGTTGTAGAGCAGGCGCGTGCTGAACTTCTTGTAGCGCCAGGAGAGCATCGCGTTGGCGGCCTTCGGGATGAAGCCGACGACCTCGCGCCCGCTGATGTTGGTGGTGCTGCCGAAATCCCCCTCGGTCTGGATCATCGTGTAGTTCACCGAGCCGCTCAGGCCCTTGAGCACGCCGGGGAGGGAGGTGAACTGCTGCTGGTAGCTGAACTCCCACCCCTGCACGGTCGCGGTGCCGGCGTTGGCGGAGGTGAACAGGTTGAACCCGGCGTACTCGCCGTTGAAGCCGTTGTCCGTCCCGCTCGCCACGGTGCCGATGTTGATGTTGCGCACGATGTAGTCGGCGATCGTCTTGTGGAAGAAGCCGATCGAGAGGTTGCCGACCGGCTCGAAGTAGTAGTCCAACGAGGCGTCCCAGTTGCGCGCGTTCTGCGGGAGCAGCGCGGCGTTGTTGATCGTGAGGGTGCTGGCGGTCTCGTTCACCGACTCGCTGGGGAGGAGCTCGCCGTAACCCGGGCGGCCGAAGCTGGTGGACCAAGCGAGGCGCGCCTTCAGGTTCGGCGTGATATCGTGCGTCAGGTGCACGCTCGGGAACGCCTTGGTGTAGTCGCCCGCGATCGTGCGTTTGGTGTTGGCGTAGTCGCGGGTCACCGCGCCGAGCGGATCCGCCTGTTGCTGGGCGGTGGTGCTGCCGACGCGCGCGCGGACCCAGCCGCGGCCGACGTCCTCGGTGTTCTCGACGCGGACGCCGCCGAGGAAGCTGCTGCGACCGAGGAAGCCCTCGCGCCCGAGCTTGCCCTGAGCCATGAAGTAACCGGCGGTGACGGTCTCGGTGATGTCGCGGGCGCCGGTGTAGGCCTGCTGCAGGCGGTAGTACTCATCCTCGCGCCACAAGGTCGGGTCGACCGGGCGGCGTTCGTTGATGAACATCGAGGAGGTCCACTGCGGCATCATCCGACCGGTCTTAACTTGGTCGAACGTCACGAGGCCGGGGTCGGGGGCGAGGGGGCCGGTGCCGAGGTAGTTGTAGCGGCGGCTGTTGCTGAGCGTTTGGGCGAGGGTCTCGCGCCACTGGCCACCAACCTTGAGGGCGAGCGGCACGGCGGTGGGCAGTTTGTAGAGCGCGTTGAAGCGGAGGTCGCGGACGCGCTGGTCGTTCTGGCCGTCGCTGCACTGGAGGGCGCCGGTGGGGCGGTAGTTCGAGGGGTCCGTGAAATCGAGGCCGCCGTTGGGGAGGAACTTCGGGTGAAGCTCGGACTGGGTGCGGTCGAGGATCCAGCCGGTGCCGGCGATGCGCATCGTGAGCTCGCCGCCCTGGCCGTTGCCGTTGTTCAGGTTGTTGCGGGCATAGGTCGCGGCGTAGTCGAGCTGCAACGGGCCGAAGTCCTGCTCGGCGGTGAAGTCGAGGCGGCGCTGGCGCGTGTCGTAATTGTTCGGGCCGCGGTTCTGCATCTCGATCAACGACTGGGCCACCGGGCGGATCACGGTGATCTTGTCGGTCCAGCCGGGGACAACGCTGGTCGTGGCGTTCGGAACGGTGTTCTGGTTCTGGCTGCTGTAGGCCCGGGTGATGTAGCGGCGGCGGAAGGCCTCGTAGTTGTCGTTCGCGGTGGCGTTGAGCGAGATGCGGGTGTTGGCGGAAACGCGGTAGTCCGTCTTGATGCTCAAGCTGACCTGCTTGCGGTTGTTGTAGTTGTCGAAGGTCTGGTAGCTCCAGACGTAGGCCGGCTGCGTGGTGGTGTTCTGGTAGTCGCGGTCGGTCTGGAAGAAGCCGACGGCATTCTCGGAGTAGAAGGCGTTGACGCTTACGCCGAGGTTACGGCTGCCGCCGAACAAGTCGAAGAGCTCCTGGTAGCTGAAGTTCAGCATCGGGTGCGCCGGGTGGTCCTCGCGCAGCGGGACCTGTTCGAAGCCGAGGAACGACGGCGCGATGCGGGCCGAGAGGCTGTAGGTCAGCCGGCGGCGCTCCTTCATATTGAGCGAGGAGCGGGTCTTCAGGTTCACGGTGCCACCGAGCGAGTCGGCGTTGCGGTCCGGCCGGTGGCCCTTGGTCAGCTCCAGTTGGTCAAACAGCGCGCCGGAGATGCTCTGCATTTCGAAGGCGCGGCTGGTGCCGAACGGGGTGACGAGGCCGCCGTCGATCGTGACGGTGTTCAGGCCCGCCGGCATCCCGCGGATGTTGAAGTTGTAGGCCAGACCCTCGTCCGTCGGGGAACCCGCGACGCCGGGGAGGCGCATCAGCACCTCGCCCGCGCTCATATTCGGTAGGTTGCCGAAGGAGTCCATCGACACGACATTCATCGTGTTGGGGGCGTTGCGCTGGGCCGTGATGGCCGCCGCGCCGCCCTCGCGCTCACCGGTCACCTTGAAGGCGTCCATCTTGTAGATGCCGGTGGTCAGGTCGAAGTCACGAACCACGCGCTGGCCGGCCGTGGCGGTCACTGGGGCGCGGACCGTGTCGAGGCCGATGTAGCTCACGACCAGCTCGTGGGTGCCGGCGGGGACCCCGGAGAGCGTGTAGCGACCGGTCTCGTCGACGAGGGTGCTGAGGCCCAGCGTGGGGATCTCGACGCGGGCGCCTTGCAGCAGATTGCGGGTCGCGGCGTTGCTCACCGTGCCGGTGAGCGTGGTGCCGCCGGCGTCGGCGGACCGGGCGGGCGCCGCGGCCACGCAGGCGAAGAGGGCGAGCAGGAACGGGCGCGCGAGCGCCCGGCAAGCGGCGGCAAAGCCGCGGACTCGGAGGTAGGACATAGGGGTAGGCTGAGGGTTAAACTGAGGCGGCGGGGTCGCCGGCGACTTCTGACCACAGGTGTCTATGGAATCCTGCCCCGGCTTGTCCAAAGGAAAGATTCCCTAAGCGGGAACCGCGGTGGACGCGGGACGATGGAGTTCGCCTGGATCCGCGGGGTATGGTCGGCCGGAAAGGGTGGCCAACCGCCAAGACGAACGGACGAGGTCTGGCCGTGAGGGATTCGGTGGATATTCCCTGCCTGCCGCCTCGGCGGACGGGTGTGCCGAGGCTTGTCGGCGCCCCGCCTGCCGCCAAGCTGGGGCTCCCCGCCCTATGCATCGTCGTTCCTTCCTCCATCGTTCCGCCGCCGGCGCCCTCGCCGCCTCCCTGCCGGTTCGCGCCGGCGATCCCGCCCCCCGCCTGCGGACGGCCCTCATTGGCTGCGGCTGGTGGGGCGGCAACATTCTCGGCGAGGCCGTCGCCAGCGGCCGCTGCGAGGTCGTGGGGTTGTGCGACGTCGACGCCCGCCAACTCGCAGCCACCCGGGCCAAGCTGGCTAGCTCCACCGCGGACCGCCCCCGCGAGTACAAGGATTACCGGGAACTGCTGGCTCGCGAGAAGCCCGAGATCGTCATCGTCGCGACCCCCGACCACTGGCACGCGCTGCCGACCATCGCC
>CAIOTK010000345.1 GCA_903861185.1 uncultured Opitutia bacterium
CGGCCCCAACGACAGGTCGATCGCGAAGGCCTCCGGCAGCATCCCGGCCGCATCGCGCACCGGTGCCACCACCTTCATCTCCTGCCCCGGCGCCAAAACCACCACCAGCGCGTGATACAGCTTGGCCACCGTCTTCGATTGGAACTGCCCCGACAGGTAATCCAACGCCACCTTGGTCTTGGCGCACAACAACGCCCCGCTGGTGTCCGCGTCCAGCCGGTGCACGTTCGCCACGGTCCGCCCATATGCCGGATGCCCGTGCACCAGCCCCATCAGGTGCTCACGGCCCTTATCCCAACGGTCCGGCGCAACCAGCAGCCCGGAAGGCTTATCGAACACCACGAGGGATTCGTCTTCGAACAGGACGGGAGGAAGGGACATCGGCGGGAAACGCGCCCCCACCCTCGCGGCCCGCCGCCGCAAGGCGACTCCCAAAATGCACCCGCCCGCCGGCGCGCCAAGGCTTGCGCGCCGCCGCCCGGCCCAGCCAAGCTGAATGTTCATGCAGAAGACATCGGACCTCAACGTGATCGAGACCCGCGCGCTGCCCCGCCCGGCGGACCTCCTCGCGGAGCTCCCCAAGACCGAGGCGCAGGCCGAGTTCGTCACCCATTCCCGCCGCGAGATCCATCGCCTCATCTTCACCGATGACCGCCGCCTGCTCCTGATCGTCGGCCCCTGCTCGATCCACGACCTCGACGCCGGCCGCGACTACGCCCGCCGCCTCGCCACCCTCGCGCGGGAGGTCTCCGATCGAATTTTGGTCGTGATGCGGGTCTACTTCGAGAAACCCCGCACCACCGTCGGCTGGAAGGGTCTGATTATGGACCCGCACCTCGACGGCACCCACGACATCGCCGCCGGCCTCCGCCTCGCCCGCCGGTTCCTGCAGGACGTCCTAGACCTCGGACTCCCCACCGCCACCGAGTTCCTCGATCCGATCACGCCCCAATACGTCGCGGACCTCGTCTGCTGGGGCGCCATCGGCGCGCGCACCACCGAGTCCCAGACGCACCGCCAGATGGCCTCCGGCCTCTCGATGCCCCTCGGCTTCAAGAACGGCACCGACGGCTCCCTCACCGCCGCGGTCAACGCCATCAAGGCCGCCGCCCAAGCCCAGACCTTTCTCGGGATCAACCTCGAGGGCGCCGCTGCCGCCGTCGCCACCCGCGGCAACCCCGACTGCCACGTCGTCCTCCGCGGCGGCGCCAACGGACCGAATTACAGCCCGGAACACATCCGCCGCACCGAGGAGCTCCTCACCCAGGCCAAGCTCCCGCGTTCGATTCTGGTCGATTGCTCCCACGATAACTCCGCCAAGCAGCCCGCCCTGCAGCCGGACGTCCTCCGCGCCCTCCTCGCTCAGATCCGCGCTGGCAACACCTCGATTATGGGCGCGATGATCGAGAGCAACCTCGGCGCCGGCAACCAGAGCTTCCCCCAGCCCCTCTCCGCCCTCCGCTACGGAGTCTCCATCACCGACGGCTGCATCGACTGGGAGACCACCGCCGCCCTGCTCCGCGAGGCTCACGCCGCCCTCGCCCCCCGCTTCGCCTGAGCCGCCCACCCGGCCTCGACTTGCCCGCCCAACCCCCTTTTCTCCGCACCATGAAAAACCCAATCCGCGTCGCCGTCACCGGAGCCGCCGGCCAGATCGGCTACTCCCTCCTCTTCCGCATCGCCTCCGGCGCGATGTTCGGCCCCGACCAGCCCGTTATCCTCCAGCTCATCGAAGCCCCGGTTGAGAAGGCCCTCAAGGCCCTCGAGGGCGTGGTGATGGAACTCGATGATTGCGCCTTCCCGCTGCTCCAAGGCGTGGTGCAGACGGCCGACGCCTCGGTCGGATTCAAAGACGCCAACTGGTGCCTGCTGGTCGGCGCCAAGCCCCGCGGCCCCGGGATGGAGCGCGCCGACCTGCTCAAGGACAATGGCCGGATCTTCATCGAACAGGGCCGCATTATCGATGCCGTGGCCGCCGCCGACGCCCGCGTCGCGGTCGTGGGGAACCCCGCCAACACCAACTGCATGATCGCGGCATCCCAGGCGCGCCGCCTCCCCGCGGAACGCTTCACCGCGATGGTCCGCCTCGACCAGAACCGCGCCCAGACCCAGCTCGCCCGCAAGGCCGGCGTCCACCTGACCCAGGTGCGCGACATCTTCATCTACGGGAACCATAGCCCGACGATGTTCCCCGCCTTCGCCCACGCCACGATCAGCGGTCGCCCGGCCACCAGCGTCATCACCGACACCGCCTGGCTCCAAGGCCCCTTCTGCGAGACGGTCGGCAAGCGCGGCGCGGCCATCATCGCCGCTCGCGGCGCCTCCTCCGCCGCCTCCGCCGCCAACGCCCTAGTGGATCACGTGCGCAGCCTGATGACCCCCGGCACCATCCATTCGATCGCCGTGAAATCGAACGGGCATTACGGCTTCGACGCCAACGTCTGGGCCGGAATGCCCGTCATCACCACGACCCCGGGCTCCTACGAGGTGATCACTGGCTACGCGATGGACGCGTTTGCCCAGTCCAAGATCGCCGCGACGAACAAGGAGCTGGCCGACGAGCGTTCGTTCGTGGCCGAGATGATCGGCTGAACCAGCCCCGCGCGTCCTTCCCCGCGGCCTGATCTCAACGGATCAGGCCGCTCAGGACGCGGCTGATCCCGAAGGCGTCCCGCACCGCCGCGAACGCGGCCATGAGTTCTCCCGGCGACGCCCCCCGCGGGAATACGACCTCCAAGGCCGCCCCGGTGCACCGCACCGCCGCCACTACCTCGGGCACGGTCAGCACGCACTCGCGGTAATCTGAAGGATAGTCCACCCGCAGCGGGCTGTCCTCGCCCAGGCCCTCTACCGCGTCGATCACCGCCTCGACCGCCACCCCTTTACGCAGGGCGAAGGCGATTTCCGTGAAGCGGCCCGCAAAGAGGCCATTGAAGGCCTCCCCCCGGATGACTTCGCCCGGCCGCAGGCCCTGCAAGCTAGTCCGCGTCAGGTACCGCGCCGGATCCGCCTCGTCCAAGGCATAACTCAGTTCCAGCGTAAAATCCCGTGCCGTCAGGACGGCCACCGGCGACGTCACCTGCAGCGAGAGGTCCTTGCGCTTGTAGTCGAGGGCGGTGCGCGCCTGTTGGAACAGATCCTCCGCCTCCGCTGCTAATTCTTCCGCGCACAACCGCGCCAGGAACGCCGCGGTGGTCGGGGTGACCGCATCCGGCACCACGTGATGCCCTTTGCGGAAGCCCCGCAACGCCTTCACCGCCCCGCCGCCGCGAGCCAGAAAGGAGATCTCGGCGACCACACGCGGGGGCAGGGGTTCATTCGTCACGCCCCCGAGCAAATGCTGCCTCGTGACTCGCGCGCAAGCCCACTCCGAGGCGTCGCTCGCCGGTCGGGCGCTGCGGGTGCGGAACGGAGCTGCTCGCCGCTTGGGCAAGAAAAAGGCCCGGTCTCTCTTGTGGAGAAACCGGGCCATAACTCTGGCAACAACCTACTCTCGCGGGACCTAACGTCCTACTACCATTGGCTGCTCAGGGCTTAACGGCCGTGTTCGGGATGGGAACGGGTGGGACCCCTGGCATATGGTCACCAGAAAGGGGAGCCCGGGGAACCCGGGCAAGGGAACGAAAATCGAGGGTAGTGCACCTAAGTAGGTAAAATAAACGCCTAGAACGATGGGAGTTTTGCATGAACCGGAAGGGTCATTAGTACCGGTAAACTCAACGGGTTACCCCGCTTACATTTCCGGCCTATCAACCGGGTGGTCTACCCGGACCCTTCACCCCTTGCGGGGATTGTGATCTTATCTTGGGATGGGCTTGGCGCTTAGATGCTTTCAGCGCTTATCCCTTCCGAACATAGCTACCCGGC
>CAIOTK010000346.1 GCA_903861185.1 uncultured Opitutia bacterium
CAGCTGCCCCGCCCCGGCTACTTGCCGGCGGAGGGCACTCCGCCCGCGACCCTGCACTACGACCAGTGGATCGGGCCCTCGCCGATGCACCCGTACAATCCCGATTACTTCTCGGGCCGCGCGGGCGCGAATTGCCTCCAATGGAATATGTTTTGGGACTTCGGCACCGGCCAGATCGGCGATATGGGCGCCCACACGATGGACCTCGCTTGGAACGCCCTCGACGCCACTTACCCGACCTCCGTCGAGGCCTCCGGCGATCCGTTCAATCCTGAAGTGACCCCGGTGAAGCTGCAGGCCCACTGGCAGCTGCCCGCCAACGCTTGGCGCCCGGAGGTCCGCCTCAGCTGGTATCAGGGCAAGGTGTTCCCGACCTCCCCGAAGAAGTTCATCGACCTCGACGGCATCGGCCACGGCGCGATGTTCAAGGGCAACAAGGGTGTGCTGCTGTCCGACTTCAGTACGCGGATGCTTATCCCCGACGCTAAGGCGGACCCGGCCGATTATATCCCGCGTCCCCGCGAGAAGCAGATTCCGCCCATCGGCGATTTCCAGGAGGAGTGGATCAACGCCTGCAAGGGCGACGTCACGAAGACGTCCTGCAACTTCGACTACAACGGCCTGATGACCGAGTGCATGGCCTTGGGTCTGGTGGCTTACCGGGCGGGCAAGCGGCTCAAGTACGATGGCCAGACCGGCCAGACCGACGATGCCGCGGCCAACGCCCTCCTGAGCCGTTCCTATCGCGCTGGCTGGGCGCTGCAGGGCTGAGGCATCGCCGCAATGCCCTGCTGCCTCCTCCCGCGTCCGGCCACCCGGCTCGCGGGGGTGTTGGCGCTGGTCTGGGCCCAAGTTCCGGCCGCTTCCGCTGCGGGCGTACTGGAATGGCTATTCCCGCGCCCCGAGCTGCGGGTGGTGACGGTCACCGACACCACCCCGGCGGGGGCACTGCGGCGGCCGGTGTCTCCGGCGCAGCCCGCCTATTACACGGCGGTAAGCGCAGGTTTTCGGGATTTCGGGGGCATCGTCGCAGGGGAGAAGGCGCCGGCTAAGGAGGAGGTGTTCCGCGCGATGGCCCGCGTGCTGGCGCGGCAGGGTTACCTGCCGGCCACGGCGGCGCATCCGCCTTCGCTGCTGCTGCTGTGGACGTGGGGCACGCTGAACACGGACCGGATGTATTCGGCCAACCCGGACGACATCGAGGGCCGGCAGGTTAACCGGAACCAGCTGCTGCGCTTTATGGGCGCTTACAAGCTGGGGCTGGTGGCCCGGGAGCCCGGGGCCGCGGTGTTCGATCCAATGTTGCCCGGCGCGCTGTTCCGCGATGCGGACCAGGAGGTGTTGAGCGACCTAGCGACCGAGGACCTGTACGTGGCCGCGATCGCGGCCTATGATCACGCGGCGGCGGTGCGGAGCCAGAAGGTCCTGCTCTGGACGACCAAGATCAGCGCTCCGTCCCGCGGGCACGCCTTCGCGGAGGTCCTGCCCTCGATGCTGGCGCTCGCGGGGCCGCAGGTGGGGCGGGAGACGGCGCGGCCGGTGGTGGTCACGGCGGGAGAGCGCTTCAAGGCTGAGGTGAAGATCGGCGACCCCACCGTGGTGGAAAGCGGGGAACCTCCGGCGGTCTCCGTCACGGAAGTGGCGCCGCCGGCCGGGAATACGCGATCGGCCCCCGCGCGTAAGGCTCGCGGGCGCTGAAACGGATCGCGAGGCAGGGCAGGGCAGCGTTCAGCCCAGGGCGCCGCTTGCTTCGTCGGTACCGCGGCCGGTGAGGCGCGCGATGAGGCCGGGCTTCACGAGGCTCATTTCTACCGCGAGGAGCGTCAGCCCAGCGATCGAGCGGACGCCCGTGCGGTCCATGATGCGCCGGCGGTGATTCTCGACCGTGAAGACGCTGAGGCCGAGTTCCTCCGCGACCTCTTTGGAACTCTTGCCGGAGGCGATGCCGGTGAGCACGCCCCGCTCGCGTTCCGTGAGGGGGCAGGTGGCCTCGGGTCGGGACATATCCTCGAGGGTGCGCTGGACCAAGCGGCGGCCGCTTTCGGTGGTCACGAAGCCGCCGTCGGCGACGGTCCGGATCGCCTCCAGCATCTCGCTGAAAGGGGCCGTCTTCGGCAGAAAACCGAGCGCGCCGCCCTTGAGGGCGCGGCGGAGGGCGACCGGGGTCATCGCGCCGGAGAGCATCAGCACCTTGGTGCGCGGGGAGGCCCGCACCACCAGTTCGACGGCGTCCGGTCCCTGCATCCCGGGCAAGATGGAATCGAGGATCAGCACGTCCGGGGACAGTCGCCGGCACAATTCCACGGCGGACTCCGCGTCCCCGCCCTGGCCCGCGACGCGGAGGTCGGCGGCATTCTCGAGGGCGTTCGCCAGCAGGCCGCGCAGCAACTCGTGATCGTCGATGATGACGATCGAGACGGTGCGTTGGCTGAAGGCGGAATCTGACACGCCGCCGACCCTGGTGCGGGGACGCGTGGCGTCCAAGGTTGGGCCGCCGGGTAGATGTGCCCACGCGCCCTACGTAGGGGCACGGAGAACCCGCGTCAGGCGACCGGATTACGGAGCGTCCCGACCGGGGGCAGAGAGATGCGCACCTCGTCGCCCGAATGCAGCGTGAAGTCGTCGGGCGGGACGACGCCCGTTCCGGTCATCAGGTAGGCGCCCGCGGGGAAGCGGTTTTCCCGGAACAGCCAGTCGGCGAGGGACGGCAGGGGGCGGCGGATGCGGCCGACCTGAGTCTCGCCGGTGAAGACGGGCTGGCCGGCGCGGAGGATTTCGAGGCGGATCGGCGTGTCGGGACCGGGCAGGTCGGCGGTCACGACAAGGCAGGGGCCGAGGGCAGCGCAGCCGTCGTAGACCTTGGCCTGCGGGAGGTAGAGGGGGTTTTCGCCCTCGATGTCCCGCGAGCTCATATCGTTGCCGATGGTATAGCCGAAGATGCGGCCGGCGGCGTTGAGCGCGAGGGTCAGCTCGGGTTCGGGCACGCTCCAGCGGGCGTCCGCGCGGATGCGGACGGGGGCGTCGGGTGCGGCGGTGCGGTGCGGGGTGGCCTTGAAGAACAGTTCCGGGCGATCCGCGTCGTAGACCTTGTCGTAAAAGGTACCGCCGCCGGCGTCGCGGGATTCAGCCATCCGGGCACTCTTACTGCGAAGGTAGGTTACGCCCGCGGCCCAGATCTCCTGCGACTGGAGGGGGGCGAGGCGGCGGGTGGGCGCGGGGACCGGGGCGCCGGCGGCCGCCCAGGCCGCTTGGGCGAGGGCAACGGGGTCGGCTGAGCGGAACAGGCTATCGAGCGAGAAATCGCCCGGGGCGGGCCGGAAGACGTCCTGCTGCTCCAGCAGGAGGCCGCCGGGGGTGGCGTGGAGGCGAATCACGGGGGGCTTAGGGGTTGACCAGTTCGACGGAGACGACCTTGAGGTTGAGGGAGAGGCGGGCGGCGGCGTTGGGGGTGGCGCTGAGGGCGAAGCGCTCGACCGAAATGTAGGGCGAGCGGGCCTGCAGGGCCTCGTAGAACTTCCGCAGCGGCTCCCAGTCGGCTTGGTTGATCGCGAAGTCGGAGGAATGGATTGCGAACTGCCCGCTGCGTTCCGTCGCCGGGGTGCCGGAGACGGCGTTCTTCAGGCCCGCCTCGGTGGCCAGTTGGGCTACAATGGTCACCAGTTGGTTGCCGTTGAGGGCGCGGGCGGGGTCGAGGCGACCGGCGGTGCGCTGGGCGGTCTCTTCGATCACGGTCCGGTTGCGGATCCATTGAGCCTGCTCGGCGAGGCGGAGGGTGGTGAGGTGCGCCTCGCGCTTGAAGGCTCCGGCCCGGTCGGCGAAGGCCGACAGCCACCAGAGGGCGCCGATCGCGACAAAAGCGACCAAGAGGAGCTTCTCCCGCAGGAGCCGGCCGAGGAACAGATGGCGGAGAGTGCGGATCATTTGGCGGCGGGGGCGGGCTCCTCCTTGGGGAGCAGCGCCTCGGGCTTAAATACGGCGGTGAGCGTGAACTGCGCTTGATCACCCTTCACCTGCGAGATGGGCGCGTCGACTTTGGCGATCGAGGGCAGTTGCCGCAGGGCGGCCTCGTACTCGGAAACCTTGGCGGGGTTGGAGGTCTTGCCCTCGACAAACAGAGTATAGAGCCCCTTCGCTTGGTCGGCCTGGATGCGGGTGAACTGGATCTCCGGCGGTTTGCGCTCGAGGTCCACGCCGGTGAGTTGGGTCATCATCTCCAGCGGCAGCAGGCGCTTGGTGGCCAGTTCCTCGATCTTGCGGGTCAGTTCGTGCACCCCGCTGATTTTGTCCACCAACGGCTTCTGCGCGGCCAACTGCTGCGCCCGGGTGCGCTGCCAGACGCCGCCGCCGGTGAGGGCCAGTTCCCCGAGGCCAAGCAGGATCAGGGCCGCCGCCAAGCCGGTGAAGGTCCGCCATAGCAGCACGTCGCGCTGCCGGCCGCGCCGCAGCGCGGCGAGGTCGGCCTTGTCCCGCACGTCGATCGCCACCGTCGCCGCCGCGTCCAACCGCGCCGCGAACTCTCCGCTGCGAAAGGCGACCT
Source organism: uncultured Opitutia bacterium (assembly GCA_903861185.1). Lineage (GTDB taxonomy): Bacteria > Verrucomicrobiota > Verrucomicrobiia > Opitutales > Opitutaceae > ER46. Next base: position 4,538 of record CAIOTK010000346.1, read on the forward strand.
CGCGGTCCCGCGTCGCCGGCTCGGGGGCCGGCGCGGCCGGGAGCGTAAGGACCGGGCCGGTCGCGCCGAGGTCGGCAAGGAGCGCCGTCTGGGCGGCCGCGCGGACGTTTTCGTCGGCCTCAGGAGGCAAGGGCCGCGTGAGCACGCGTGCGGGCACCGGACCTGCGCCCCAGAGTACTCCGGTGAGTTCGTCCTGGCCGGGCAGGACCACGGCGGAACCGGCGGAGGGGGTCTGGCCGAGGGTGGCGGCGAAGGCGGGGAGAACGAGTTCCGCCTCGGCCCAGCCCGCGACTTCGTCGGCGGAGAAGCGACGCCGGTAGGCCGCGAAGGCGAGCGCGTGCGGCGAGCCGGGGCGCCAGTACCAGCCGTGGTACAGCTGGGCTAGGGGGAAGGGAGACGCTGCCTCAAGGCCGAGTTCCACCGCCGCCGCCACCTCGGCCGGTGTGGCCCCGTCCGGCACCGGGATGGTCCGGGTAAAGAAGGCGCTGTCCGGCAAGAGCGCCACCCGGGGGGGCGGCGGTCCGGCGCGCAGAAAACTGAGGAGCGAGGCCATCAGGAAGGGACCGCTACTAGGCACGAGCGGCGCCCCGAGAACAAGACCGCAGAATCCGCGCGGCGCGTCACGGGGTCGCCTCCCGGGGGATTTCTTCGTTTTCGCGCACCTCGAGGATGACCCAGGGGTAGCGCAGGCGCTCGTCCGTGGCGCCGGCGCCCGCGGCCGGGGCGGGCCCGGGCGGGGCGGGTGGTGGGGGCGGGTTGGGTCCGGGACGGGTCTCCGCCTTGACGGGGCCGGGGGGCGGCCCCGGCGGCACCGCGGAGGCCCCGCCGGGGGCGGCGACCACGACCGCCAGCCGGTACTCGTTGCGCCCTTCGCGCACGGTCACGAGGACGCGCAGCGCGGAAATGTTCAGGCTGAAGCCGGCCGGGTTGCCCGAGGGCCCGGCCACGCGGCCGATTTCCTTGGCGTCCCGGAACACGCCGGGGCCGCCGCGCTCGAACCGGCCTTCGCCGCGCAGGAAGTCCGACATTCCCTTGGCCTGCTCCGGCCCGTACTGCCCGAGGGCGGCGAGCACGTCGGGCCGCGCGCCGTTCAGGTTGGGCTGTGGAAAATCGAAGAGGGAAACATTCTCCGCGAAGCGCCGCCAGTAGGCGTTGGGGCGGCCCGCCTCGTCGTAGAAGAATTCCCGCGCCTTCTCGATCGAGGCCAGCTCGTGGAACGACCGCAGCGGCCGCCCGGGCGGGCGGTAAGGCACCGGCTTCGATTCGTAGTCGGGCTGCCAGGGGGTGCTGTAGACGTGGCCGGGCTTCATCCAGCCGAGCAGGGCGTCGACCACCTCCTCCGCGCGCGCCTTCGGCACCTCCCAATACAACAGCAACTGCAGGAGCGTCTGCGGCGCCGTGCGGGGTAGGGGTAGCTTGCCGCTCTCGTCGCTGAAGGTGACGGTCACGGTCCGCCCCTCCTCCGGCTCGTAACCCGCGAACCCCAGCGGGTCATCCCAGCCCTCGGCGGGGCTGCGCAGGCCGTTGCCCGCCTCCTTGAACTCGGCCAGTACCCCCAACGTCATCTCCAACGCCGAGAACGCCTCCACCCGGAGGCGGCGCTTCACGGACTCCCGGTGATCGACCAGCAGGTCCACCGCCGCCCGGTCCATAAAGGCTACCAGCGCGAGCGCCGCGAACATCAGGGTGGTCAGCACCACCACGATGACGGAGCCGCGGGGCGCGCGACGGCGGGCGGAGATAGGGAGGGGCGCCGGCATCGTTCAGAAGGCGGGCAGGCCGGCGCCGGCCGCGGGTACGGCGATCAGGCTCTCCCGCTTGAGCTGGCCGTGGGTAAAGGTCAGGCGGAGGCGCCCCGGTACCAGCGGCTGGCCCTGCGGATCCAGTTTGAGCAGGTTCTCAGTCGTCCAGCGCCGGGCCTCGGGATCGTAGTAATCGAAGGCGATTCCCGTCACGAGTGGAGACACGAGGGTCTCCCGGGGGGCCTCCTCGCCGAAGCCGCGCTCCAGCCGGGACTGCCACAGAAGCAGGAGGCCCTGGCCGTTGCGGACTTGCAGCGAGCAGACGACCTCTGGGAGGCGTTCGCCGGGCCAGTCGCAGAGGCGGCTGCCGGCGGGGAGCTCAAAGGTGAACAGGCGCTCGATGAGGCCGGCGCGGGGGCGTACCTCGGGTAGGGTGAAGGGCGCGGCGTCGGCCCGGCCGAAGGGCGGCAGGGCGGCCGTGCGCAGGTCTTGGGCGAGGAAGCGGGTGACCGCCCGCACGTGCTGGTCCAGCAGGCGGACATCCGCGCGCCGGCCCCAGAGTTCCCCCAGCGAGAACAGGAAGGAGCTCATCGCGACCAGCAGCAGGGCCACCAGCGCGAGGGCCAGCAGCATCTCTAGGAGGGTAAAGGCGCGGCGCGGGCCGCGCAGGGGGAGCGGCCTCATCGGGAACCGGCCTCCTGCTCCCGCTTGGTCTTCAGCTCGAGGATGCGGGTCTTCGTCTCCTCCTTCAGCCGGCCGCGCACGCCGGCGTCGGTCACCCAAGTCGGGCGCAGCAAGAGGAACGACTGGCTCCGGCGCTCGGGACCGGAGGCATCGGTCGAGGTGAGCTCGCAGCTGAAGGTGACCTGGTACACGTCCGCGATCGTGGTGGGCGCGATTTCGGCGCTCCATTTGGCCCGGCGGCCCCCAGCGGTCTCGAACTCACCGCCTTCCTCTAAGCGCCGCGGGTCGGGTTCGCGCAGCGCCTGCTGGCGGGCGAAGGTAAAATCCTCGTCCACCACCGCGCCGCGGGCGGCCGCCTCGTAGCTGTTGAGCACGTTGAGGTAGGCCGAGGCCATCATCACGGCCGCGAAGGCGAAGATCGAGAGTGCGGCCAGCACCTCGACCACGGTGAAGCCGCGGGCGGCCCTAGGGTGCGGTGCGGTCATCGTCGGGCGTGAGAACCGGCGCGCAGGTCCAGGGATCGATCCGCAGGACAGAACGGCCGCCGGCGCGGGCGAGCTGGGCGCGGAAGGGGGCACAGGTGCCGTCCGGGTAAAAAGTCGCGTGGGGCAGGGAACGGGCCTCGAGCAGCACCCCGCCCACGAGAATCGCGTTCCCCCCTTGGGTGGCCGCGCCGAGGAAATCCACCTCCAGATCTCCCGCCAGTTCGGCGGACACGGGAAAACGGCGCAGCGGCCGCTCCGGCGCAGGTGGCTCGCCGAGGGGGCCCGGGGGCGGCGCCTCGCTGTCGAGCAGCAGGAAAGCTCGGGTCTCGCCGTCGAAGCGCAGGCGCACCTCGCGGCCGGACTGGAGGGCGGTCCGGCGGGCTTCGGCCACGGATCGCCAGAACACCTCGGCCGGGGTCGCGCCCCGGGTGGAGAGCAGCCGCGCGGAACCGCCCACGAGAAATGCCGCCAGCAGCCCGATCAGGGCAAGGGTCAGCAGGATCTCAAGCAGCGTGAACCCGCGCCGGAAGCGGCGAGGAGGACGGTGAGGAGACCGCCGCATCCGCGGGCCTATTTCTCGGCCCCGGCCCCCGCGTCCCAGTTGCCGAGGTCATCGGCGGTCCCGCTCTGCTTGTCGGGTCCCTTGGACCAGAGGTCATAGCCGCCCTTGTTGCGCGTGCCCGGGTAAGCGTATTGGTAGGTCTCGCCCCAAGGATCGGTCGGCACCTTGCCGCCGTCCAAGTAGGGACCGAACCAGCGGTCGCCCTTAGTGGCGGGGCGGGTGAGGAGCGCCTGCAGCCCCTCGCTGGTGGAAGGATAGTCGCCCATATGGATGCGATAGGAGGTGAGGGGGGTCTTCATGCTCTCGCGCACGAAGATGTTCACCGTGCTCGCCTGCGCGCCCCCGAAGATCTTGTCGACGTTGGTGATGGCGAGGCCGGCGAGGAGGCCGATGATCGCGAGCACCACAAGGATTTCCAGCAGGGTGAAGGCCCGGCGGCGGAGGAGGCGCGGATGGCGGCGGAGCGAGCGTGGCATAGGGCGGAGGATGGCGGAGCGCGGGCGGATGTCGAGAATCGGGGTACCGGCGGCTCAGCGGCCCAGCGCCGCGCGCAGCACCGGCTCCATCACGTCCGCTTGGCGCATAAAGCCGAGGTCGTTGGGATGGGAGGCGTCGGTGGCGCCCTCGGTGTCCGCCCCCAGCAGTGGGTCGCCCGCGATGTAATGGAGCCCACGGATGCCCTCGCGTTGGAGGGTGGCGAAGGCCTCGCGCAGGGCCGCGTGGTTCTCGTCGTGAAACTTGGCTTTGGCGGGAGTGATCCAGCTATTCGTAAAGCGGCGATCTTCGACCAGAATGATGGGCGTGTCGGGGCGGGCTTTCCGGAGTTGGCGGACCAGCGGGACGCACTTCTCGCGCACGGCCGCGGCGTTCATATTCGGTAGGCAATCGATCACGTACGCGGCCGCATCCACCTGCGTCAGGTAGTCGCCCACGGCGGCGTCCATGCGCCCGTTGCCGGAGAAGCCGAGGTTCACCACCGGCAGATCGAGGCGGCGGCCGAGGATTGCGGGATGCACCATCCCGGGCCGCGACGCGGAGGCTCCGTGGGTGATGGAGGTCCCGTAGAAGACCACCGGCCGGGCGCGCGGCGCGAGGCCCTGGAACGTGGCGCCCGGGGGCACGCCGAGCCGGAGGAACTCGACGCCATTGTACAGGGGCAGGTAGGCCGCGTACTCACGCTCCCCGGGCGCGAGATCCCGGATGATCTCGACCTTCAGTTCCTGCTTGTCCGGGCGGGTGACCTGCACCCAGCGCCAACGGCCCTGCTCATCCCGCGCGTAGAGATCCACCCCGCTCACGCCCGTGGCCGGCATATGGGGCATCCCGAGCCGGTCCTTCATCAGCCGGTAATGGACGTGGATCGCGGACGCGTTGGTGCGGAATCGAACCATCATCCCCGCGCTGTCGCGGCTGAGGTTCCAGACGGCAGGGGTGACGGTCTGCTGGGCGGCGGCGGGAAAGCGGTCGAACCAGCGGGTCCGCGGAGCGTCGGCCCACGCTCGGCCCTCGACGCCCCATTGGGTCACATCGTGCCAGACCAGCTCTGCCGCGGCGGCCTTGCCCGCGCCCATTGCGGGATCGAGCTTGGCGACGTCAGGCGCCTTGGCCTTCGGGTCCGCCGCGAGGAGCGGCGTGGCGAGGAGGACGAGGAAGAGCGGGGTAAGGTTCATCCCCGCCGGTGTGCCAGCGTTGCGCCCCGCCGGCAAGGGGGCAAATCACCCCGCCTGCGGCCCGGTCCCGCGCGCGGGATCGGCACCGGGGCGGCAGGGAGTTCCTCAGGACAGCTTGATGCCGCGGGCGGCAGCGGAGCGGAGCAGCGCGTCGGCCATATCGCTCGGGGTCGCGGCGACCTCGATTCCGCACTCGCGGAAGATGGCGATCTTGGCCGCGGCGGTGTCCTCGTGGCTGCCGATGACCGCACCGGCGTGGCCCATCCGGCGGCCCGCGGGGGCGGTGGCGCCGGCGATGAACCCGGCGACCGGCTTGCGGCAGTGCTCACGGACCCAGCGGGCGGCCTCGACCTCGGCGCTGCCGCCGATCTCGCCGATCATAATGATCCCGTGCGTCTCCGGATCCGCATTGAACAGCTTGATCACGTCCAGATGCGAGGTGCCGTTGACCGGATCACCGCCGATGCCGACGCAGGTCGACTGGCCGATGCCCTTGGAGGTCAGCTGGAACACCGCCTCGTAAGTGAGGGTGCCGGAGCGGGAAACCACGCCCACGTGGCCCGGGCGGTGGATATAGCCCGGGGCGATGCCGATGCGGCAGCCGCCCTTGGAGCCGGGACCCGTGCCGGGCGTGACCAGACCGGGGCAATTGGGGCCGACCAAACGGGTGCGGCGGCCCTGCATCGCGCGCTTCACGCGGATCATATCGCGGATCGGAATCCCCTCGGTGATCGCAACCGCGAGGTCGAGGTCGGCGTCCACCGCCTCGAGGATCGCGTCGCCCGCGAACGGGGGCGGGACGAAGATCGCGGAGACCGTGGCGCCGGTAGCGCGGGCGGCCTCGGCGACCGAATTGAAGATCGGGACGCGGTGCCCCTGATGCTCGAAGTGCTGGCCGCCCTTGCCGGGCGTGACGCCCGCGACGACCTGGGTGCCGTAATCGAGCGAGAGCCGCGTGTGGCGGGCCCCGAACTCGCCGGTGATGCCCTGGATCAGGATCTTCGTGGTGGGGGTGATGAGAATGGCCATGGGAGGGAGGTGCGGACGGGGTTCAGGCGACGAGCCGGACGATCTTCTGCGCGGCATCGGCCATCGTGTCGCCCGACACGAGGGTGAGCCCGGAAGCGGCGAGGGTGGCCTTGCCGGCCTCGACATTGTTGCCCTCGAGGCGGACAACCAAGGGCAACTTGAGGCCGACCTCGCGAACCGCCTCGACGATGCCTTGGGCGATCACGTTGCAGTCCATGATCCCGCCGAAGATGTTCACCAGAATCCCCTTCACGTTCGGATCGCCGAGGATGATTTTGAAGGCCGCGACTACTTGGTCCTTCGAGGCGCCGCCGCCCACGTCGAGGAAGTTGGCCGGCGTGCCGCCGAAGTGCTTGATGATGTCCATCGTGGACATCGCGAGACCGGCCCCGTTGACGAGGCAGGCGATGTTGCCGTCGAGGGCGATGTAGCTGAGGGAGTACTTCGAGGCTTCGATCTCCTTCGGGTCTTCCTCGTTGAGGTCGCGCAGCGCCGTGATCTCCGGGTGGCGGAAGAGAGCGTTGTCGTCGAAGGACACCTTGGCGTCGAGGGCGAGCACCTCGCCGGCCGGAGTCGTGATGAGGGGGTTGACCTCGACCATCGCGGCGTCGGTTTCCCAGAAGCACGTGTAGAGGTTGCGGATCAGCTTAGCGGCGTTCTTGGCTTCCGCGCCGGTGAGGCCGAGGGCGGCGATGAGGTCGCGCACCTGAAAATCGGCGAGTCCGTAGGCGGGATCGACGCGCACCTTGGTGATCTTCTCCGGGGTCTCGTGGGCGACCTTTTCGATTTCCACGCCGCCCTCGGTCGAGGCGACGATCACCGGGCGGGAGCTGGCGCGGTCGAGGAGGATCGCGAGGTAGTACTCCTTCTTAATGTCGCTCGCGACGGTGAAGTACACCGTCTGCACGCGGCGGCCGGCGGGGCCGGTCTGGGCGGTGACGAGCGTCTGGCCGAGCATATTGCCGGCCATCGCGAGGGCGGCGGCCTTATCCGCGCAGAACTTCACGCCGCCCTTGAAGCCGTTGGTGAACGTGCCCTTACCGCGCCCGCCGGCGTGAATCTGGGACTTCACCATTGTGGGTCCTTCGGGGAGTTGGGCCAGCGCCGTGGCGAATTCCGCCTGGCTCCGGGCGGCGGCGCCGCGGGGGACGGGCACGCCGTATTTCTCGAAGAGGGCCTTGGCCTGGTACTCGTGGATGTTCATGCGGGGAGGTTCGTAAAGGGGGCAGCAAACCAGAGGCGGGGCCGCGGAAGCACGCCAAAAATCGTTGTGCGCCCCGGGGTTGCGTTTCCACGCGTTCCCCGCACGCTCGGTCGCGATGCAAGCACACGAGGTGATGAAGGAGGTCCTAAAGCAGACCAGCGCCAAGCGGATCGCCGCCGATATGAATCTGTCCCTTTCCCTCGTCTACAAGTGGGCCGAGCCCGTCGATCCCGGCGCCGCCTCCGGCAGCCCGCTCGAGCGGGTCGGCCAGTTGCAGCGCATCACGGGCGACCCGCGCATCGCCCAATGGGTGTGCGAGCAGGGCGACGGTTTCTACATCCGTAACCCGCAGGATCTCGCGGGCAGCGCCCGGCTGATCCCCGCCACCAACGGGATCGTGCAGGAGTTCGCTGATATGCTCGCCACGATCGCTTCGGCTTCGGCCGACAGCACGATCACCCGCGAGGAAGCCAAGCATATCCGGCGCCGCTGGGAAGAACTCAAGGGCGTCACCGAGGCCTTCGTGCGCGCTGCCGAGACCGGCAGCTACGGCGCCCAAACGACGCCGCCGGCGGCTCCCGCCCGCTGAGGTCCGCGCCCGCGCGGGGCGCGGACGCGGAGCGAAACGGGCCGCGTTTAGCGGCCGAGGTACTTGTCGCGGCCCTGCACGAGGGCCTCGATCTTGCGGTCGGCGATCGAGCGCTTGAGCATCCAGAACCCGCAGTCGGGATGGGCCCAGCGCACCCGGCCGGGGCCGACCTTCTTCTCCACGGCCTCGAGGCGGCGGGCCACCTCGTCCGGCGTCTCGATGTGGTTCACCTTGATGTCGATTAC
>CAIOTK010000347.1 GCA_903861185.1 uncultured Opitutia bacterium
CAGCGAGGCGCTCGCGGAGGCCGCCGCCGCGACTAGCGGCGAGGCGATTCATATTTGAGCGCAGGCCTTCGACGGGGCTCAGGCCAGGTGCCTCGACGGGGCTCAGGCCAAGGGCCTTGAGGAGGCTCTTGCTGGGGGCCTTGACGAGTTCAGGCGGGGGCGTCGTCGCGGCTCAGGCCTGGTCAGTTGTTGAACCGGAAGAGTGCGACGTCGCCGTCTTGGAAGACGTATTCCTTCCCCTCCAGGCGGTACTTTCCCGCCTCGCGCGCCGCGGCGACGCTGCCGAGCGTCACCAAGTCTTGGTACGAGACGACCTCGGCCTTGATGAAGCCCTGCTCAAAGTCTGTGTGGATCACGCCCGCGGCCTGCGGGGCTTTCCAGCCCTTCTTGATTGTCCAAGCGCGGACTTCCTTTTCCCCCGCGGTGAAATAGGTCTGGAGCCCGAGCAGTTGGTAGGTCCCGCGGATCAGCGCGGAGACGCCCGAGTCCGCCACCCCGAGATCGCGCAGGAAGGCCCGCGCCTCCTCCGGCTCGAGATCGATGAGCTCGGACTCGATCTTCGCGCTGATCGGCACGTAGGCGGCGTCGTGGTGGGTGCGTACAAATTCCGCGACCTGTTGGACGAACGGGTTGCGCTCGGCGTCCGCGAGGTCGCCTTCGGCGACGTTGCACGCGAAGAGCACGGGCTTGGCGGTCAGCAGCTGGAAGAGCTTCATCTGGACCTTCTCTTCCTCGGTCGCCGGCAGCAGGTTCGCGGTCCGGCCGGCGTTGAGGTGCGGCTCGAGTCGCTGCAGCAAGGCCAGCTCGGCCTGGGCTTCCTTATCCCCGGACTTGGCCTTTTTCAGCGTCTTCTCGATCCGCTTCGTGACCGCGTCGAGGTCCGCGAGCACGAGCTCCGTGGTGATGACCTCGATGTCTCGGATGGGCTGAATCCCGCCCATCGTGTGGACGATGTCCGGGTCCTCAAAGCAGCGCACAACCTGTACGATCGCGTCGACCTCGCGGATGTTGGCGAGGAACTGGTTGCCGAGGCCCTCGCCCTTGCTGGCGCCAGCGACCAGCCCGGCGATATCGACGAACTCGATCGCGGCGGGGACGACGACGTTGGTGCGCGCGATCTTCTGTAGGGCGTAGGCGCGCTCGTCGGGCACGACCACGACGCCGACGTTCGGACTGATCGTGCAGAACGGGTAATTGGCGGCTTCGGCCTTCCGGGAGCGCGTTAGCGCGTTAAAGAGGGTGGATTTACCGACGTTAGGCAGACCGACGATGCCAGCTTTGAGCATAGGGGGGCGAGGGAGGGCGCGGAAGCGGGGCTTGACAAGCCGATTGTGGACCGGTGATCTGGCCAGCTTTTCCAAGTTAGAACCGTTCCGCAATCTCCCAGACATGGCCCTTAAAATCCGTCTTACCAAGGTCGGCTCCGTCCACCAGCCGCTGTATCGTGTGGTCGTCGCCGAAGCGCGTTCCCGCCGTGATGGCGCCGCGGTCGAGAACCTTGGCACCTATACGCCGAAGTCCAAGGGCTCTCCGGTCAACCTTAACCTCGAGCGCGTCGACTACTGGCTGAGCAAGGGCGCCACGCCGACCGATACGATGCACGCGATGATCAAGAAGGTCCGCCGTGCCACCGCGGCTGCCGCGAGCTGATTTCTCGAACGCATTTGGTTTTTCCGCCCGGGCCTCGTGCCCGGGCGGTTTCGTTTCCAGCCCCCGCGCATGCCGCTCTCGGTCGATGTCATCACCCTGTTCCCGCGGATGCTGGACGGGTTTCTCGCCGAGAGCATCCTCGGTAAGGGCATCGCGGCGGGCAGTCTGGCGGTCCGGGTGCACGATTTGAGGAACTGGACCACGGATCGGCACCGGACGGCGGATGATCGGCCCTTCGGGGGCGGCGCCGGGATGGTGCTGAAACCCGAGCCGGTCTTCGCCGCGATGGAGCAACTGCAGACCCCGGGCTGCCGTCGGATTTACCTGTCTCCAGACGGCCGGCCGTTCTCGGCCGCGCTCGCGCAGGAGCTCGCGCGTGAGACGCACCTGATTTTCCTCAGTGGTCACTACGAAGGTATCGACCAGCGGATTCGCGACCGGGTAATCGATCAGGAGATATCTATTGGGGACTACGTGCTCACCAACGGCACCCTTGCCGCCGCGGTCGTCATCGACGCCCTCGCGCGTTTCATCCCGGGCGTGCTGGGGCAGGAAAAGTCATTGACGCACGAATCCTTCACCAGCAGCTTGCTCGACTTTCCTCAATACACGCGTCCCGCCGAGTTCCGGGGCATGTCCGTTCCCGAAGTCCTCCTCTCCGGAAACCATGCCGAGATCGAACGCTGGCGGCACGCGCGTCAGGTGGAAAAAACCCGCCAAGTCCGACCCGATTTGCTCAAATAACCAACCGTTATGAACCCGATCATCCAGGAAATCACCGCCCATCAGGTGAAGAAAGACGTCACGCCCTTCAAAGTTGGCGACGGCGTGCGCGTCCACACCAAGGTCCGTGAAGGCGACAAGGAGCGGGTCCAGATCTACGCTGGCATTGTGATCGCGCGTAAGGGCCACGGTATCCACGAGACGTTCACGGTGCGCCGCCTCAGCTACGGCGAGGGCGTCGAGCGGGTGTTCCCGGTGAATTCACCGAACATCGAGAAGATCGAGGTGGAGCGCGAGTCCGAGGCGATGCGCGCGCGGCTTTACTACCTGCGTGGTCGCACCGGCAAAGCCGCCGTCGCGATCAAGGAGAAGGATCGTGCCGCTGAGATCCACGCCAAGCACGAGGCGGAGAAGGCGGCCAAGGCGGCCGCTGCCGCCACGCCTAAGGCGGGGGCCTGAGTTTACCGCCTCCGGGCGTAACGCTCGGCCGCTGACGAAACCGTCGCCCTCCAGCGACGGTTTTTTTGCGCCCCCGCGGCCCAACTTCAGGCTTCCCCGGGCGGGGCGCTGACTGTAGGCCTTGCGGGTTTTCCCTTATGACGCTTCAGACCCTCCTCCTCGGCAAAGCCGCTAACCAGGCCCGCGGGCTCGCGATCGACGCGGTGCACGCCTGTTCCTCCGGGCATTTGGGTCTGCCGTTGGGGGCGGCGGAGATCGGGGCGGTCCTTTTTGGGCATGCGCTCGTGCACAACCCAGAGCGCCCCCGCTGGATCAATCGGGACCGTTTCGTCCTCTCGGCCGGCCACGGTTCGATGTTCCTCTATGCGTGGCTGCACCTGAGCGGGTATGACGTGCCCCTCGAGCAGGTGCGGCAGTTCCGTGTGCTGCACAGCACCACCCCTGGGCATCCGGAATTCCGCGAGACGCCCGGGGTCGAGTGCACCACGGGTCCGCTCGGCCAAGGCATCGGTAACGCGGTCGGGATGGCCCTCGCTGGGCAAATGGCCGCCGCTCGTCTGAACACTCCGGAGCACCCGATCCTCGATTATCGCGTGGTCTGCCTCGCGGGTGATGGCTGTATGCAAGAGGGCGTTGCGATGGAGGCGGTGGCCTTCGCGGGGCACCAGCGACTCGACAACCTCATCCTCATTTACGATGCCAACGCGGTCACGCTCGACGCGATGGCGGACAAGACCCAGAGCGAAGATACGGCGCTGCGTTTCAAGTCTTTGGGCTGGGACGTGCAGGCAGTCGATGGACACGCGATGCCCGACTTCCTCCGCGCTTTCAACCGGGCCCGCAAGGCGCGTTCCGGCCGCCCCCAGCTGATCATCGCCCGGACCGAAATTGGCCGCGGCATCCCGGAGGTCGCTGGTACGGCGAAGGGCCACGGTGAGGGCGGCGCGAAGTTCGCGGCCGCGGCGCGGGCTGGCCTCGGCCTGCCGGCGGAGGAGCACTTTCACGTTAGCGAGGACGTCCGCGCCTATTTCCAAGGCCATCGGGAGCGCCTGATCCGCGCCTGCAACAAGTGGTACCGGCAGTTCAAGGCTTGGCGCGAGGCCAACCCGGAACGGGCCGCGTTGCTGGACGGCGCGGCCCCCGAGAAGTGCCCCTCGGCCGAGGAGCTCCTGGCTGCGGTACCCGCCTTTGCCGCCGACGCCAAACTGGCCACGCGGGCGGCCGGCCGCGACGTCCTGCAGCCTTTGGCCGCGCGTCTGCCCCTGCTGATCGGCGGGAGTGCTGACCTCTATGGCTCCACGCTGAATTACATCGCGGCCTCCACCGACTGCGAGCCGGGCAGTCGCGCCGGGCGCAACGTGCGCTTCGGCATCCGGGAGCATGCGATGGCTGCGATCGCCAACGGCATCGCCTACGACGGCCTGTTCCGCCCGAGCATCGCCACGTTCCTCGTTTTTGCGGACTACGCCCGGCCCGCGATGCGGTTGGCGGCCCTCGCACGGTTGCCGGTGGTCTACATTTACACGCACGATTCCATTGGGGTGGGGGAGGACGGCCCGACCCACCAACCGGTGGAAACCATCGCCGGGCTCCGGGTGATTCCGGGCCTCGACCTCATCCGGCCCGCGGATCCGGAGGAGACCGCCGGGGCTTATGCCGCCGCGCTCTCTCGGGTTGACGGTCCCACGGTGCTGGCGCTGACACGCCAGGTCCTCCCTACGCTCGCGGCGATCCCCGCCGAGATTCGCCGGCAGGGCGCGCTGCGGGGCGCCTACGTAGCCGTCCGCGAGCAGGCGCCGCTCGAATGCATCCTGCTGGCCACTGGCAGCGAGGTGCAATTGGCCCTCGAGGCCGCGCGGATCTTGGGGCCGGGCACCCGGGTGGTTTCAATGCCGTGCACGCAGCGCTTTGACCGCCAGGCAGCAGATTATCGCGAGTCGGTGCTCCCCTCGGCCTGCCGCCGGCGGGTTGCAGTCGAGGCCGGCGTCACGGGCGGCTGGTATCGCTACGTCGGGCTCGACGGTCGTGTGGTGGGTATCGATCGGTTCGGCCTGAGCGCGCCGGCGCCGGTGGCCTTCCGCGAGCTCGGTCTGACCGTCGATGCTATCGTGGCCGCCGCGCGCGCAGGCTGAGCCCGGCGGGCCCGAGATTGCAGGTTGCGTCCGGGCCAACCGCGGTCAGCCTCGGTCATTCTCTTTCCCATGCTGAAGAAGTTTCTCCTCCTGCTCACGGCATTCGTGACGGTCACACTGGTGCTGGGCGCGGCCAAGGCGAACCAGATCAAGAAGCTGGCTGCGGCTCCGCGCACGATGCCCCCCGCCGGCGTCGCGGCGACGGCGGCCCGGAGTGAGGAATGGCGCTCGACCCTGCACGCGATCGGCACGCTGGCCCCGGTCGCAGGAATGACCATCGCCGCAGACGCCGACGGGATCGTGGTGCGGGTCGCCGCCGAGAACGGGGCGGCCGTGAGGGCCGGCGATCTCCTGGTTGAGCTGGACAGCTCGGTCGAGGTCGCGCAGCGGGAGTCGGCGCGGGCTCGGGCGGAACTCGCCCGCGTGAACATCACGCGGCAGGAGGAGCTCTGGCAGCGCAAGGCGATCGCGAAGGTCGAGTACGACACGGCGGTGGCCGCCCGCAAGCAGGCGGAGGCGGACGTGGCGGCTCTCGACGCGGTGATCGCGAAGAAGCAGGTCCGGGCGCCCTTCGCGGGGCGGGCTGGGCTCCGCCTTGTCAATCCCGGGCAGTACGTGGGCCGCGGGGCGCCCCTACTCCCGCTGCAGCAGCTAGACCCGATGTACGTTAATTTCAGTATTCCGCAGCGGCATCTGCCCGACCTCGCCCTCGGCCGCAAGGTGGCCCTGCGGGTCGACGCCTTCCCGGAAGCTGCCTATGCGGGCGAGGTCACGGCGATCAACTCCACGGTGGACGCGGCCACGCGCAATATAACGGTGCAGGCCACGGTGGCCAATCCGGGGGAGAAACTGCGGGCGGGGATGTTCGTGCGGGTCGAGGTTGAGTTGCCCGAGGCGATCCCGGTAATCGTGGTCCCGGCCACCGCAGTGGCTTATGCCCCCTTTGGAAACTCCATTTTCATCGTGGAGAAGATGAAGGGCGCGGATGGGCAGGAGTACCTCGGGGTGAGGCAGCAGTTTGTTGAGGTCTCCTCCCACCGCGGCGACCTAGTGGCGGTCAAAGGCGGCGTGAAGCCGGGCGAGCAGGTGGTGACCGCGGGCGTGTTCAAGCTCCGCAACGGCGCCCCGGTGCAGGTCAACAACGCGGGCCAACCGGCGGCCAGCGCCAACCCGCGTCCGACCAACTCCTGAGGCCCGCGCCCGCCCGCCGATGCAAGAGCGCAGCTTCACCGATCTGTTCGTCCGCAAGCCGGTGGTGGCCCTCGTGGTCAACATCACCCTGCTCGTGCTCGGGGTCGTCTCCTTTTACCAGCTGAATACGCGGCAGTACCCGCGGAGCGACAGTGCGGTGGTCAAGATCAGCACGGTCTACTTCGGCGCCAGCGCCGAGACGGTGCGCGGCTACATCACGACCCAACTTGAGCGGGTCGTCGCCAGCGCCGACGGCATCGACTACATCGAGTCGGAGAGCCGGGCGGGCTTCAGCTTAATCAGCGTCTACCTGCGGCTGAACTACGACACGAACGCCGCGCTGGCGCAGATCAGCTCGAAGATCGACCAGGTGCGCAGCGAGCTGCCCCCGGAGGCCGAGTCACCGACGATCAGCGTCGAGACCAGCGACAACCAGTTCGCGTCGATGTACATCAGCTTTTACGGGGACCAGCTCGCGCCCAATCAGGTCACCGACTACCTCAACCGGATGGTCCAGCCGGCCCTTTCCTCGGTCAAGGGGGTGCAGCGGGCAGACATCTTGGGCGGACGGGTGTTCGCGATGCGGGTCTGGCTGAAGCCCGACGCCCTCGCAGCCCACGGGATCAGCCCGGCGGAGGTGCGGCAGGCGCTCGCCACCAACAACGCGCTGGCAGCGGTGGGCTCCACCAAGGGCACGATGCTCACGATGAGCCTAGTCGCGAACACGGATCTCCGCAGCGCGGCTGAGTTCCGCGAGCTCGTGGTGGCGCGTCGGGGCGATACTATCGTGCGGCTGTCCGATGTGGCCGAAGTGGTTCTTGGCGCCGAGACCTACGACGATGAAGTCCGCTTCGCCGGCGAGAGCGCCACGTTTATGGGGATTTGGGTGCTCCCCACTGAGAGCACGGTGGAGGTGGTCAAGCGGGTGAGGGCGCTACTGCCGACGATCGAGCGCGACCTGCCGGGCGGACTCCGGATGCGCGTGGGCTACGATGCCACGAAGTATATCGACGACTCCCTCCGCGAGATCCTCCGTACCCTAGCCGAAACGCTCGTGATCGTCGCCTTGGTCATCTTCCTCTTCCTCGGCTCGCTCCGCTCGGTGATTATCCCGCTAGTGGCGATGCCGCTCTCCCTGCTCGGCGCCCTAACGATGATGCTGGCCTTTGGCTTCACCATCAACCTGCTCACCCTGCTCGCGGTGGTCCTCGCGGTCGGTATCGTGGTCGACGATGCCATTGTAGTGGTCGAGAACGTGGAGCGCCATATCCGCGCCGGTCAGACGCCCTTCGACGCCGCGCTGCTGGGGGCCCGCGAACTCGTCGGTCCCGTGATCTCGATGACGATCACGCTGGCGGCGGTCTATGCCCCAATCGCGTTCCAAGGAGGGCTGACGGGGGCGCTCTTCCGCGAGTTCGCCCTAACCCTCGCCGGCGCGGTTGCCATCTCCGGCTTCGTGGCCCTCACGCTTTCTCCGATGATGAGCGCCCAGCTGCTGCGCGGCGGCGCGCACGAGGAGCGGGGGCTGGTCGGCCTGTCCAACCGCCTGTTCGACCGGCTTAGGGATTCCTACGAGGGTGTCGTCGGCGCGATGCTCTCCCTACGCGCCGATCGGCGTCCGGCTTGGGTTCTCGCGGGCTGGTCCCTGATCGCCTGGCTGCCGCTGTGGCCCCTAGCCGTGGGCGTGGTGTGGCTCCTCTTCGGAGCCGATGGGGTGAAGGCGGCCGCGGTGCCCGCGGCACTCGGCCTGCTGGGGGCCAGTGTGCTCGGGGCCATTTTAGTCTTCGCCTTCGACCTAGCGCTAGGGCGGCGGTACCGCACGGTGCAGTTCGTGCTGGCCGGGTCACTGCTGCTCACGGTTTTGCTCCTGCCCTTCTTCCAATTCGCGCAGAGCGAGCTCGCGCCGAAGGAAGACCAAGGTGTCGTCTTCAGCATTCTCGCCCCGTCGCCCACGGCCACGATCGAGCAGAACTCAATTTATGCCCGCGAGGTGCAGAAGATTTACCAGTCCGTGCCTGAGTACGATGCTTCGTTCCAGGTGACCTCCGCCAATTTCGGCATCTCCGGGATGATCCTGAAACCGTGGTCGGAGCGCCGCCGGACCTCGGTGGAGATCGGCGACTCCCTCCAGGCGCCCGCGGCGGCGGTGGCCGGGGTGAACGTGATCGTCAACACCCCGGATCCGCTTCCGGCTGGCGGGCAGCTCCCGATCGAGTTCGTGCTACGTTCAACCGCCAGCCACCGTGAGATGCTGGATGTCGCCCAGCAATTGGTGATCCACGCCAATACCCAAGACCCCGCCGCGGGCGGGCCGCCGGTCTTCTATTTTGCCGACAAGGACCTCAAGTTCGATCTGCCACAGGCCGAGATCGAGATCGACCGGGAGAAGGTCGCGGCGATGGGCCTCAGCCTAGTTGATGTCGCGCGCGACCTCGGCTCGATGTTAGGCGGCGGCTACGTCAACCGCTTCGTTAACGATGGCCGTAGCTATCGGGTCATCCCCCAAGTCGAGCGCGGCGAGCGGCTGAACGCGGAGCAGTTGCTGAATTACCACATCCGCGGGCCGCAGGGGCAGTTGATCTCGTTGGGCACGATTGCCTCTATCCGCGAGACGGTGCAGCCCCGCACCCTCAACCGCTTCCAGCAGCTCAACTCGGTCAAGATCACGGGGGTGGGACCGAGTATCGATGCGGCGCTGCGGAAGCTGGAGGCGAAGGCGGCCGAGATTCTACCGGCTGGCTACACGATCGACTACGGCGGGCAGTCGCGCCAGCTGCGGACCGAGGGCAAGGCGCTGGGCAAGGCGGCGCTGCTCGCGGTGCTGCTCATCTTCTTGGTGCTCGCGGCGCAGTTCAACAGCTTCCGCGACCCCTTCATTATTCTGCTGGGCTCGGTGCCCCTAGCGATCGTCGCCGCGATGCTGCCGGTCTTCCTCGGCGTGAGCACCCTCAATATCTACGTACAGATCGGCCTGATCACCCTCGTGGGTCTGATCGCGAAGAACGGAATCCTCATCGTCGAATTCGCCAATAGCCTCCAGCACGAAGGCGTCAGCAAGCTGGAGGCGATTCGCCGAGCCTCCGCCACGCGGCTCCGGCCCGTGCTGATGACGTCCGCCGCTACGGTGTTCGGCCACCTGATGCTGATCTTCGTCACCGGCCCCGGCGCAGCCTCGCGTAACAGCATCGGCTGGGTGCTGGTGGTTGGGATGGCGGTCGGCACCGTTTTCACCCTCTTCGTGGTTCCCGCCTTCTACGCTTTGATCGCCCGCGAGCTCGCCCCTCGGCCGGCCACCTCCGTTCCCTCCGCATGACCTCGTTCCGCCTCCCGCTGTTCTGGGCACTGCGCCGCGCCGTGCCGGCCCTCGTCGCCGCGTCGGTCTGGGCGGCGCCGTCCCTGCCGCCGGGCCCGCTCGACCTAGCAGGCGCGTTGCGTTTCGCGCTCGATCACAATCTCGCGATCCAACAGGCGCGGGAGCGGATCCGCCAACAGGACGGCGTGGTGCTTGAGGTCGGGGCGCGTCGCCTGCCCACGGTGGGGGCGTCGGCGCTCTATCAGCGCAACGACACCGATGTCTCCCAGAGCTTTCCTGCGTCCGAGCAGGCCTGGCAACTGAGTCTCACGGCCACGCAGGTGGTGTATTCCGCGGGCGCCGTTCCCGCCGCGGTGCAGGCGTCCAAGCTCACCCGCGACGCGGCTACGCTTGAGCTCCAAGCCGTGATCAACACGGCGCTGCTGCAGGTGCGCGCTGCGTTTCTCGAGGTCCTCCTGTCGCGGGAGCAGATCAAGGTGCAGGAGTCTAACTTGGAGCTCTTGCGCGAGCAGCTGCGCACGGTGTCCGATCGCTACCAGGCCGGGACGGTGTCGAGTTTCGAGAAGCTCCGGGCGGAGGTGGCCGTCGCCAACGCCCAGGTCCCCCTGATCACCGCACGCAATGGGCTCCGTCTCGCGGGCGAGAACCTGCGCCTCGCCCTCGGCCTAGTGGCCGCGCCGGGTACCCCTCGGCCGGAGCTTGAGGTCTCGGGCACCCTCACGTTTACGCCGCAGAGTTTCGACCGGGCCGCCGCTCTCGACGCCGCCCGCGCGCAGCGCCCCGACCTACAACGGCTCGCCAAGCTGGCCAGCGCGCGCGAGGAGGGCATCACCACCGCCCGGGCAGGCCTCTATCCCAACGTTGCCGCCTTCGGGGGGTGGAGCCTGCGCAAGGGGCCAACTTCCCAGTTCGGCGATTCCAATCACGGCTGGCTCCTCGGGGTGCAATCGCAATGGGACATCTTTGACGGCCGCGCCACGCGGGGACGGGAAGCTCAAGCCCGCTCGGCGTTGAACCAGACCCGGCTGCTGCTCGCCGAGGCGGAGCTTTCGGTCGACGTGGAAGTCAGCCGCGCCCATTCGGGTTGGCAGCAGGCTTCCGAGTTAGCGGACGCCTCGGCGCGCGTGGTCGAGCAGGCTACCGAGGCAGTCCGCCTCGCCAACGCCCGATACGAGGCGGGTTCCGGCACGCAACTGGACGTGCTGTCTGCTCAGGTTGAGCTGACGACTGCCCGGACGAACCAGATCCAGGCCTTCTACCAATACAACGTCGCGGTGGCAGCGCTCCGGAAGGCGATCGGGCAGGCGGATGAGCTAATCGCGCGGCCTTGAGCCGGGCTGGACGCCGCGCCGTCCTTCGGACAGGTTGGGTGGTGGGGAACCTCCGCCCTCTGTTGGTTGTCCCGCCTCCCGCTTGATGAGCAACGCGCGTGTCTTCCTCCTCCTCTTCGCGGCGCTTGCGCTGGCGGCGGTCGGAGCCGGGCTCACGCCAGCGGTCCAGTCCGGGATCGGGCAACTCCTGCTGCGGCGATCCGTCGACCCGGCGGTCGAGCTCGAGTCAGCACGGTTCGATTGGGACGGTGCCCTGCGGGTGCGGGACCTTCGGCTGCGATCGCCGGGAGTGCAGCTAACCGTCGCCGACGCCGAGCTTCACGTGTGGCTGGGCAGCTTGTGGGGCGCCGGGAGGCCCCTGTTTCGAGAGGTCCAGTTGCGCGGTTGTGTGATCGAACCACTGGCTGCGACCAGAATTGCGGAAACGTGGCGGGAGCAGTTGCGGGCATCGCTGGCGGCGACGCTCGTTTCCGCCCGGTTAGAAGCGGAGGGGGAAGTGCGGTTGCCCGGGGAGACCGGGAGGGTCGGATTCCGGGCGACCGGGTCGGGACAGGCCCCCGGCGGGGATCGAGCGTTGCGGGTGGAGTTCACGCTGCTTCCGGAGGGGACCTTCCTCCCGGTCGTTGAGGGCCGGTTAAGGATGGCACTTCCGGCCGGGGCGGCCGCGCCGCTGCGCGCCGAGTTGGAGGCCCGCGTTCGCGGGCAGGGCTGGCCGCCAGAGTTGACCGTGGCTGGGGAACTGACGGACGGGCAGACCGCGGGCGGTGGCGCGTGGATGCTCCGAGTCCGTGCGGCGGACCGGGAGGTCGCGCGGCTCAACGGGCGGTTACCCGAGGTCGGGGAGGAGTGGCGATTCCGGTGGTCGGCGGACTTTCGTGGGGAGGAGGTGGCGGGGCTTATCCCCGAGTCACGCTGGGCCGGCGAACGGATCGTGGGCGAGGGGGAAGTGCGCTGGTCGCCCGGCCCGGGGGTAGTCGCGGTGCAGGGGAAGGCCGAGGTGGAGCTGGGTGCCGCGGCGCGGGCTCATCCTGCGATCGCGCCTCTCGGTCTTACCGGCGGGGACGCGGAGTTTGAGTTCCGCGCCGGTACGCGGGTGTGGGCGTTCGAGAGGCTGGCCGTGCGCCTGCGAGCGGGCGGGGCAGCGCCCGTCCTGCGGCTCATCGCCCGCCAGCCCTGGGCGGTGGACTGGCGTGACTGGGCCTTTCAAGCGAGGGAGCCGGAAGCGGACCTGCTCGCTTTGGAAGTCTTGGACTTCAACCTGCCGCCGCTGCGCTGGGAGGAGCTCAGCGTGGACGGCGGGCTGGTACGGGGAAGTCTGATCGGCCGGGTGAGCGCCGGCGGTCTCGCGCTCCGGACAGACGGAAATCTGCAGGTCACCGGACTGTTTGTCGGGGCGGGGGATAAGCGATGGGCCGAGGCTCTGGCCCTGACGCTGAAAGGGGGGCTCCGAGTCGCTTCCGAGGGCTGGAGCGCGGAGGTGGATGAGTTGCGGCTTAGTGGGAAGCAGGGCGAATTTGCCGTCCTCGAAGCCAAGGGGGGCCGCCTCACGGGTCAGCGGGAAACCTGGAAGATGGCGGGAAGGGGGCGCGTAGAACTTGCGCCAGCGGCCGCCAGTTTCACCGCGGGCCGTGGGTTCGGCCTTTCGGATGGGATCCTTGAGTTGGATGCGGGTGCGACGGGCGGGGCGGTGACCTCGCTCCATGCGCACGTGCGGGCCTCCGGCCTGCGGGCGACGACCGAGCTGCCCGATCTGCGGCTCGACGCGCGGATCGACCGGGAATCCTCGGGGCGGTTGAAATTCCACGTGCCACTTGAGACCGGATCCGGTCCGAGCCTCTCCCGGGTGCTGCTCGCGGGCGCGATGGAACCTGCCGATCGCGGGGGCGGACGTATCGAGCTCGCAGTCACGGGTCCCCGGCTCGACCTCTCGGCGCTGGGTCGAGTCGGGGCGCTGTTCGCCGGCGAGGATTCCGTTACGGGGAATGCGGTGCCGTGGGCCGGCTGGTCGGGCAGCCTGATGGCCCGGATTGACGAGCTGGTGGCCGGCGAGGGCGCATTCTGGCGGAATACGCGGGCGCGGTTCCGGTTCGAGGAGTCGCTCCTGCAGGCAGATGAGCTGGAGTCGGTCCTTGCCGGCGGCGCGAGCCTGCGGGCAAGCGGAACCCTTCGCCACCTACCCAGTGAAGGTGGATCCTACAGTCTCCAATCGGCGTTGGTGTTGCGCGATTGGAACCCTGGAGAAACGGAGGGCGGGCCCGGCTGGTTTTCCGGCAAACTAGACTTCGCGGGTTCCCTGCGTTCTCGCGCTCGGGATCTGGCGGCTTTGTGGGCGGCGCTGGAGGGGGAGGTGCATCTGGTCTCGCGCGGCGGCACGCTGCGGGTGTTTCCGGTCAACCTGCCTCCCGTGCCGGCGGGGTCCGGCCGGGTGGCCGAGATCCTCGCGGCGGCGGGCGGTGCGCTGGAGTCCCTGGGGGTACGCCGCGATCCGCCGTTGTCTCGCGGCCGGGCGGTGGCGGAGCTTTCGGCCGCCCTCCATCCGCTCGCGTTCGACCAACTCAGCGTGGTCGCCGCACGGGACGCCGCGGGGCACCTCAGCCTGCGTCACCTCGTGGTGCTCACTCCGGAACTGCGGCTGACGGGCGGTGGCAATCTCCTGCGGCGCCCGGGGAGCGACTTCCTCGAGGGATCCCTTGCGCTCGAGCTGCAGTTACGAGCGCGGGGGCGGCCGGCTGATTTGCTGCGAGGCTTGGGGGCGCTCGACGAAGTGCCCGACGAATGGGGCTATGCCGCGGCGGGGCTACCCCTGCGGGTGCGCGGTACCCTGGCGCGGCCGGACGCCAGCGATCTCAGCGTGCGCCTCGCCGCTTTGGCCCTAGAGCGCAATCCGGTTTCCGAGCGCGCGGCCGACTGGTTTAACCGGATCCGTCGGGCAAAATGACCGGGACGTTGCCAAGCGGGTAACGTTGCCCAAACTGCCGCGTGTGATCGCGTCCATCGCCTTTCATCGCTTCAAGGCCCTGCGGCAGACGCGCATCGAGTTACAGCCCTTCAACCTGATCATCGGTCCCAACGGCAGCGGAAAGACGAGTCTCATCGAGTCGATTCTGACCCTACGGCGTTTGGCGGTGTTGCCGTTAGCTGGGGCCGAATCGGTGCAGCGGGGCGAGGGGCCGGAGATCCGCTTCGGGTTTGCGGCCCCGCACGCGGGGATCAGCGCGATCCTAGGCTGCGCGGGGGAGGGCCAATGCGATTTTCTGCGGGTGGAGCCGGCGGGGACGCCTGCGTGGCCCGCGCTCCGCGCCGGGCTGGCGACCGTCCGGGGCTATGCGCTCGAGCACGAAGCGATGACGCGCCCTTGTCCCCCGGGCGACGGAGCGGAACTGACGGCGGACGGAGCCAACCTTGCGGCCGTGCTAGTGCAGCTTAGAGAGCGCACGCCGGCAGTGTATGCGGCCCTCCAAGCGGAACTCCTCCGCCTGTTGCCGGAGTTTTCTGCGCTGGAAGCCGGTCCGGGCCCGAGCGGTGGGCTCACCTTCGGCCTGCGATTGGCGGAGGGTGGCGAATTGCTCGGCGCGGAGGAGTTGTCCCAAGGTACGCTTTATGTCGTCGCGCTGCTCGCGCTTGCCTTTGACCCGACCCCGCCGCGCATCCTGTGTCTAGAGGAGGTGGACCGCGGCGTGCATCCCCGGATGTTCCGCGAGGTGCGCGATGTGCTCTATCGGCTCAGCTATCCGCCGGCGGATGCGGGCCGCGCGGGGGTGCAGGTGATCGCGACGACCCACTCCCCATATTTCATCGATCTGTTCCGGGATCATCCGGAGGAGGTGATCATCTCGCAGAAGACCGGCCGCGCGGCCATTTTAGAACGACTGGCGGACCGCCCCGACCTCCCCGAGTTGCTGCGAGAGGGATCGCTCGGCGAGATGTGGTACAGCGGAATCCTCGGCGGGGTGCCGGAGGAGCGATGAACGTCGCCCTGTTGAGCGAGTCCCCGGCGGACGAGGCGGCGTTACGGGAACTGGTCACGGGGGTGCTGCGGGTGCGCCCTCGCTTCATCGCTCCCGGATTCCGGGCGCGCGGCTGGCCCAACGTCGCCCAACTGCTGCCGGCGGTGATCCGCCACCTTCATTTTAACACCGATGCGGACGCGCTCGTCGTGACGGTGGACGCGGACGATTCGGTGGTGCATGGGGCGGCGCATGAGCGCCCGGGTTACTTCCATCCGCATTGCCGAATGTGCCAGCTGAGGGCAGTACACCGGCAGACGACTAAGAAGCTGCCGCCGGCGCGGGGCCGAGAACGCCTGCTGCGGGCCGTGGGAGTGGCGGTGCCGGCAATCGAGGCGTGGTACCTGTGCGGCCGGGATCCGGCGGTCACCGAGGCGGCGTGGGTCGAGGGCAACGCACGGGGTGCTCGCCCCTACAGCCGGGCCGAGCTAAAGCTGCGGGTCTACGCGACGGAGCGGCCGAGTCTCGCGCACGAGATCGACTGTGCCCTGCGGGAAGTGGAACGGCACCGGGCGGATTCCCGCCGGCTGGAACACGAGTTTCCCGGGTTCGCGGCGCTGGCGGCTGATCTCCGCGCGGCGCGCGACCGCCCGCCGAACTTAGTGTCCGCGGCCGGTTCGAGCCCGGCGTGAGAAAAGGCTTCCCAGTCGCGAAGCTTTCCCCAACAAGCCCCGCAGCCCCATCCGCTTCGTCGCCCGCCGATGTTCCGCCGTCGATCCTTCCTGCCGCTGTACCTTGAATTGTTCGCGCACCTCGTGGCGCGGCTGCTTTACCGGGTCCGGACCTCCGGGTTGGAAAACTTCCCCGCCCGAGGAGGGGTCCTGCTGATCGCCAACCACCTCTCCTATGTCGACGTGGTGGTGCTGCAGCTCGCCTGCCCGCGGCCGATCCGGTTCGTCGCGCACCACTGGCTGCGGCGCAACGGGTTCCTGAACTGGTGCTTCGAGCGCTCCGGCAGCATCGGCATCTCCGCCGCCCAGCCGCGCTCGGGAATGCAGGGTGCCGTCGAGGCGCTCCGGCGGGGTGAGGTGGTCTGCATTTGTCCGGAGGGGCACATCTCCCGGACTGGGCAGTTAATGCGGTTGCATCGTGGTTTCGAGGTCATTGCCGCGCGGGCGGGCGTATCTGTGGTCGCGGCAGCGGTCGACGGCCTCTGGGGATCGATCTTCTCCTTCGCCGGCAATAAGTGCCTGTGGAAATCGCCCCGCCTCCTACCGACGCCCGTCCACGTGGCATTCGGTCGTCCGCAGCCTGCGGCTCAGGCTGGGGTGGAGTGGGCGCGGCGCGAACTTCTCGATCTGGGCGAACGTGCGTTTCAAGAGCGGCCGACGCTCCGGCGGCACTTGGGCCGCGAGTCGGTCCGTGCCCTCACGAAGCAGCCGGGACGGATTCTGGTCATTGACCGCACAGCCGACCGCCGAGCCCTCTCCAGCGCCCAGATCTTCGCCGCTGCCGCCCTCCTCTCGCGGCGCCTCCGGGCGCGGGTCCCCGGCCGGCGGGTCGGCATCGTCCTGCCGCCCGGTGCCGGCGGCTTCATCGCCAACCTCGCGGTGGTAATGGCCGGCAAGGTACCGGTGAACCTCAACTTCACCGCGGGGCGCGACGCGGTCCTCGCGAGCCTGCGTATCGCCGGGATCGAGACGGTGCTGTCCGCGAAGGCGATGCAGGAGAAAGTGCCCGCGTTCCCGTGGCCGGCGGGAACGCTCGACCTCCGGGCCGAGATCGAGGCTGCAGGCGGGCGTCGCGCGATGCTGCCGTGGCTGCTCGCCGCGTGGCTGTTACCAAACCAGGTCTGCGCCAACCTGCTCGGCCTGCCGCGGATCGGCGACCGCGAGGAGGCCGGCCTGCTCTTCACCAGCGGCAGTTCGGGCGAGCCCAAGGGCGTTGTGCTCACGCACCGCAACCTCCTCGCTAACTGCGACCAGATCTCTTCGCTCTCGATTCTCCCCGCGAGGTCCTCGGTGCTCGGCTGCCTCCCGATCTTCCACAGCTTCGGCTTCACCGTCACCCTCTGGTACCCGATCCTCCGCGGCAGCCGCGTGATCACGGTGCCAAGCCCGCTCGACACCCGGCGGATCATCGACGCGATCGCGGCCGAGCAGGTGCAGGTGATGGTCGGGGCGCCCACCTTTATCCGCCCGATTCTGAAGAAAGCGCAGCCGGCAGAATTGCGCTCCCTCGACCTTGTCGTCACCGGGGCCGAGCGGCTGCCGGATGACCTCCAGGCCGATTTCCTGCGGCAGTACCACATCGATATCCAGCAGGGTTACGGTCTCACCGAGACCTCCCCGGCCACGAACATAACCCAGCCGGACCCCCCGATCGTTTTTTCCACCAACGAGCCGCAGGCGGGGAAACGCGCGGGCTCGGTGGGCCGCCTCCTGCCCGGTCTTACCGCTCGCATCGTTGATCCCGAGACGATGGAGGAGCGCCCCGAGACTTCGACGGGCTTGATCCTTTTGCGTGGCGCCAACGTTTTCGAGGGCTACCTCGACGATCCCGGCAAGACCCGGCAGGCGTTTTGCCGCGGTTGGTTCGTCACCGGTGACCTCGGACGTTTTGACGAGGATGGCTTTCTTTACATCGAGGGTCGGCTGTCGCGCTTCTCTAAGATTGCCGGCGAAATGGTGCCCCACGGTACGGTGGAGATGCGCATCGTGGAAGCCTTCGGCTGGGATCAGTCAGAGCAACCGGTGGTGTACGTCACCGGCATCCCGGACCAGGCGAAGGGCGAGGCGCTCGTCTTGCTGACCACCCAAGCGGTGACGCCGGAGCAGCTGCGCGCGCGGCTGGCCGAGCGGGGGCTACCGAATCTCTGGGTGCCCAAGATCGTTCACCGCGTGGAGCGGATCCCGATGCTCGGGACCGGCAAGACCGACCTCAAGCAGTGCCGCGAGCTCGCGCTGCACGCCGTCAAGGTGGGCTAGACTCCGCCGCGCGCAGACTTCCGGAGGTTTCGCCGGAGGGTAGATCGAAGAGTTTCCGCCGGCGTCGGCCGCTCGCGCCCGTGTTGGGGCGACGTTCGGCCGGCGTCTTGTACGGACGGTGGCGGTAGCCGACGCGTCCGGGGTCGGCGGCGCACTGGAGCTGGAAGGCCTGCAAACGATCGAACACCGCGGGCAATTGGGTCGGCAGCGGGTAATCATCGAGGCCGGCCGCGGAGAGCGCCGTGAGCAGTTCGTGCGTCGCCTCCAAGGTCGAGAGGCAGGCCGGATGCGGCTGTTGTTTGATCACGTAGCGGCTGGGCGCGGCGGGCGTGAACATCAGTCGGGGCAGTGCCTGCAGCACGGGGCTCAGGCGGAGCATTTTCCGGCCCAGAGCCCAGGTGGCGTCGAGAATGAACACCACGAGGGTGCGCGTGGTGAGGCTGGTGCGCAGTTCAGCGAGCGCTGGCGTGCCGGTTGCGGCCGCGGTCGACAGGTTGAGCGCGTTCGCGCCGGGAAACAGGAGCACCGGGTGCAACGCCGGATCGTTGAGCAGCGCGCGCAGCTCCGGATCCTCCTCGAAACCTACTCCGGTTAGGATTCGGCTGTGCGGGAGGCACAGGTGGGTTAAGCGGCCGGTCGCCGCCTTCTCCCGCTTGTATTCCTTCGGGTGCATCAGGAACACGAATCGGGTGCGGGTGGCCATTGGCACCAGCGAAGGGCACCAGCAGAGGGGCCGGGGCCAGAAGCAGCGGTAGCAGGTCTCCCGGCTCATCGGGGCGGCGCGGTTCAGCGCACCACCCGGGCGCCGCCGCCGCCGATCTGCTTCTCTACCTCACGCCGCGTGGCCATCGAGGTGTCCCCGGGCGTCGTGGAGGCGAGGGCGCCGTGGGCCGCTCCGTAGTCGACCGCCTTTTGCGCGTCATTGAACTCGAGGAAACCAAACTGCAGGCCCGAGGCGAAGCTGTCGCCGCCGCCGACCCGGTCGAGGATCTCGAGCTCCGGATAGGACCGGCTCGCGTGGAACTTCCCGTCGTGCCAAAGAAGCGCGGACCAGTCGTTGCGCGTCGCGGTGATCACGCGCCGGAGGGTGGTTGCGGCGACCTTGAAGTTGGGGAACTCGCGCACCGCGGTCACGATCATCTCTTGGAAGGCCTCGGTCTCGATCCGGGAGAGCCCGTGGTCTGCTCCGCGGACCTCGAAGCCCAGCGAGGCGGTAAAGTCCTCCTCGTTGCCGATCATCACGTCCACGTGCCTCGCGATCTCGCGGTTGACCTCTTGGGCCTTTTTTAGGCCGCCGATGGTCTTCCACAGGGACGGGCGGTAGTTGAGATCGTAGCTGACGATCACCCCGTGGCGCTTGGCGGCCTGGACCGCCTCGATGGCGAGGGCGGCTGTCGAAGCGGACAGCGCGGCGAAGATGCCCCCGGTGTGGAACCAGCGGGTGCCGAGCTGCCCGAAGATACGGTCCCAGTCGAAGTCCCCCGGCTTGAGCTGCGACGCCGCGGTGTTGCCGCGGTCGGAGTTGCCCACGGCCCCGCGGATGCCGAAGCCGCGCTCGGTGAAGTTCAGACCGTTGCGCACGGTCCGGCCGATGCCGTCGTCCTCGCGCCAGCGGATGAAATCGGTCGCCACGCCCCCTTGTAGAATGCAGTCCTCGACGAGGTGCCCCACCTCGTTGTCCACGAAGGCGGTGCAAACCGCGGTGCGGAGGCCGAAGCACTTCCGGAGGCCGCGCGAGGTGTTGTACTCGCCGCCGCCCTCCCAGACCTTGAACTCGCGGGCGGTGCGGATGCGCCCCTCGCCGGGATCGAGGCGCAGCATCACTTCGCCGAGGGAGATTTGGTCGAAGGCCGTGGAACCGGCCGGCTTGAGGGGAAGGCTCATATCGGTGAATCCGGGAGGCTAGGGAGCGGGGCGGGCGGCGGTCAACCTGCGGCGCGTACTCGGCGGGCGCGGGCTGGTCCGGCGGAGGGCAGGGAGATGAGAAACTCGGCTCCCACCCCGCCCGCGGGCCCCAGCCGAATGGTGCCGCCGTGAGCGGTGATAATCGCGTACGCGGTGGAAAGCCCGAGGCCGGTCCCGCCGCGCTCGGCTTTGGTCGTGAAGAAGGGTTCGAAGATCTGCTCGCGCAGGGCCGGCGGGATGCCCGGTCCGTTGTCCGTGACGCGCAACGACGTCCGCGCGCCGGCGCCCTTGGGGTCCGCCCCCGCCGTGGCGGGGTCTGGACCGACCTCCAGTCGCACCCGGCCGCCATTGGGCATCGCGTCGCGCGCGTTGATTACGAGGTTGAGTAGTACCTGCTCGCATTGCACGGGATCGATCCGGACGCGGGGCGCCGCGGTGCGGCGGAGTTCCAGGCGGACGTGGCTGCCCGCCGCCTGACGCAGGAGGGGCAGCGCGCTCGCGACCATCTCGCCTAGGTCCAGCTCCTGCGCCTGCCCGCCGCCGGGGCGGCTGAAGTCGAGCAGCCGGCGGGTCAGCCCGCGTCCCTGATCCAGGGCGTGGCGGAGGATCCGGCCGTAGCGGTCGTTCCCCGCCGTTGCGGGTCCCGCGGCGTCTCCCTGGAGTGCCTCGACCGCGCCCCCGACCACGCTGAGGACATTGTTGAAGTCGTGGGCCACACCGCCGGCCATCCGCCCCATGGCCTCCATCCGCTGCATGTGGCGTAACTGGGCGTCGTGTTCTTCGCGCAGCAAGGCGGCGCCCCAAGCCTGCGCGGCGATGCGAAGCACGGAGATCTCGAAGCCGTCCCAAGGCTCGCGAGGGGAGCACGCGTCGAAGCCGATCATACCGTGGATGCGGGTGCCGGCGAAGACGGGCTGCACCAGCAGGGAAAGGATCTGCTGCGCCTCAAGGATCGGTCGTTCCGAAACGGGGAACTCCGCGATTTCGCCCACGATCGGCTCACCCCGCAGGAGCATCTCCTGCCAGCGGCCAAAGCCGGCATCGATCATATCCAGCCCCTGCAGGTCGGGGTTGTCGATCTGCGGGGAGATGTGGGGCGCAGTCCATTCGTACCGTTGCGTGACCAAGTGGCGGCCGTCGGCCTTTCGCTGGAAATCGAAGAGGTAAGCCCGGCTGACGCCGCTCGCCTCACCCAGTAGCCGCAGCACCGGCGCGGCGAAATCGCGCGCCGGCAGGGTTCCTGCCATCAGGCCGACCGCGGTGGCTACGGCGGCGACCACGGCCTCGCGCCGGTCGCGGGGGGGCGTGGTGGCGGGGACAGCGCCCGGGGGCGGGGAGGGGGGGGCACCGGCGACGGGCATCCCTGAAGGTTGCTCCACCGGAGACTGGGGCGCAAGTTCGGGCAAGGCTGGGTCGGCGGATGTCCCACCCGGGTGGTAAAGTGGGACGATGAACACCCAACCCTCCCGCCGCACAGGTTTCGGCCTCTGGGATTCCCAGCGTCAAGTGGCCCGCCGCCGGCAGCTGCTCCGCGTTGAGGCGGAGGAAGCTCCGGCCGATCCCGAGGAGGAACCTGAGCTGCCGTTGCCGGAGCCGGATGGCTGGCCCCCGGCGACGTGGCGGCGGGAGGAGCGGCCGTTGGCCGCCTGAACGCTCGGGTCTGCTCTTGACCAAACGGGTTCGCGGCGGCGAGCCTCGCCAGCCAGTCCAGTCTCGGGCGCGCAGGAGTCATCCGGCGGGCCCCTAGCTCACTTCCTCTACGCAGCACCATGAACCACGGTCTCAACCTTCGTCCCGCCGGCGCCATCGACTTTTTGTCTCTCGGCGCCCTGATTCACCGCCTTGATCCGGGCATTATCCCGTTCCGGAAGGCGAACCACTGCGACATCCACGTGAGTGGCGGTGAGTTCAACGTCGCGGCCAACCTAGCCGATTGTTTCCGACTGAATACTGGCATCGCCTCGGCGATGGTCGATTACCCCATCGGGGATCTGATCGCGGAGCGGGTGCGGGCGATGGGGGTGCGGCCGTTCTACAAGCGTTTCAAGCACGATGGCGTCCGCGGACCGAACATGGCGACGGTGTACAGCGATCGTGGTCAGGGCGTGCGCGCTCCGGTCGTGTTCTACAACCGCAGCAACGAGGCGGCGGCGCAGCTCAAGCCGGGCGATTTCAACTGGGACGAGATCTTCGGGTCCGGCGTGCGCTGGTTCCACAGCGGTGGCATCTTTGCGGCTCTCTCTGAGTCCACCGGCGAGCTGATCGTCGAGGCGATGCAGGCCGCCAAGGCGGCCGGGGCCGTGACCTCCTTTGATCTCAACTACCGCGCGAAGCTCTGGGACATCTGGGGCGGCCAGTCCAAGGCTCTCGATGTGCTGGGCCGCATCGTCCGGAACGTAGACGTGCTGGTCGGCAACGAGGAGGACCTGCAGAAGGGCCTTGGCATTGAGGGGCAGGACGTGGAGTCGAAGTCCAAGCTCGATCCCTCCGCGTTCTTCGCGCTCATCGAAAAGGCCGTGCGCAAGTTCCCCAACGTGAAGGCGGTCGCCACCACGCTGCGGGAAGTGCACTCGACGAACCGCCACACCTGGGGCGCGGTCGCCTGGATGAACGGCAAGACCTACCAGTCCCCGACCTGCGAGCTCGACGTGGTTGACCGCGTGGGCGGCGGCGACGGCTATGCCGCGGGCTTCATCTACGGGCTTTTGTCTGGGGCCTCGGAGCAGGAGGCGGTGAACCTAGGCTGGTCCCACGGTGCGCTGCTGACCACCTTCCCGGGCGACACCACGATGGCGACGGTCGAGCAGGTGCAGGCCTTCGCCAAGGGCGGCTCTGCGCGCATCCAACGCTGAGTTGACCGCCGCCAGCCGGCACGCAACCTCCCCGGGCGGCCCGTTCACGGCCGCCCTTTTTTATGCTCTACTTTGCCCGTGGCTCCGCGACCGACCGACTCACCGCTGAAGACCTCCGCGCCGGCGTGCGTGCCGCGCTCGACCGCCTGGGGCCGCGCCGCCGCGTGCTGGCCGTCCCGCCCGACTTCACCCGGTTCCACTCCCAGGCCGGGCCGCTGACCTGCCTCGTCCACGAATACTACGGCGACCGCCTCACGGATGTGCTGCCCGCGCTGGGCACGCATTCGCCGATGACGCCGGAGCAGTTGCACGAGATGTTCCCGACCGTGCCGGCCGACCGCTTCCGGGTGCACAACTGGCGCACCGGCATCACCACGGTGGGCACGGTGCCGGCGGAGTTCGTCCGGACGGTCTCCGAGGGCGCGGTGGATTTTCCGTGGCCGGCGCAGGTCGCCAACCTCATCGCCGAGGGCGGGCATGACCTCATCCTATCGATCGGCCAGGTGGTGCCGCACGAGGTCATCGGCATGGCCAACTACAACAAGAATATCTTTGTGGGCACGGGCGGGGTGGAGGGGATCAACAAGAGCCACTTTGTCGGCGCCGCCTACGGGATGGAGCGGATGATGGGCCGGGCGGACACGCCGGTCCGGCGAATCCTCAATTACGCTGGCCAACACTTCACGGCGCATCTGCCGATCGTCTACATCCACACCGTGGTGGCCCGGGGGGCGGGCGGGGCGCTGGAGGTTCGTGGGCTGTTTATCGGAGATGACGCGGAGGTCTTTAACCGCGCGGCGGCGCTGTCCCTGGAGGTGAACTTCGAGATGCTGGAAGCCCCGCTCGAGAAGGTGGTGGTTCATCTCGATCCGGCCGAATTCAAGAGCACTTGGCTCGGCAACAAGGCCGTCTACCGGACGCGGATGGCCATGGCGGACGGCGGTGAACTCGTCATCCTCGCCCCCGGTCTGCGGGAGTTCGGCGAGGACCACGAGATCGACCGGCTGATTCGGAAGTACGGGTACCGGGGTACGCCGACCACCCTCGCGGCCACTCGGGCCAACCCGGAACTGCAGCAGAATTTGAGTGCTGCCGCCCACCTCATCCACGGCTCCAGCGAGGGCCGCTTCGGGATTACCTACTGCCCGGGCCACCTGTCCCGCGCCGAGATCGAGGGCGTTGGGTTCAAATGGGCGGACCTCGCTGAGACCACCCGGCGCTACGACCCCGCGCGGCTCCGCGACGGCTGGAACACGCTGCCCGACGGCGAGCGCATCTTCTACATCTCCAACCCTGCCCTCGGCCTGTGGGCCTACCGGGGTCGGTTCAGCGCCTGAGCGGGTCGCGATGAAGCGCTTTCCCGCCGCCACCGCCGCGCTGCGGCGCCGCCTTGGGGCGCGCGTGGTCCGGATCGACGAGGCCGAGTTGGCCGAGGCCGGCATGGACGGATCGAAACTCTCCTTTCGTCCGGAGGCGCGCATCCGCGTGCGCCGCGAGGCCGACGTCGGTGTGGTCCTTGCTCTCGCGAACCGGTACCGGGTTCCGGTGACGACCCGGGGCCGCGGTACGACCCTCACGGGCTCGGCCGTGCCCATTCACGGGGGCTGGGTCCTCGATCTGCTGGGCCTTGACGCCATCCGCATCGACGCGGAGGCGGGGATGGCGCACGTGCAGGCCGGCGCCAACGTGGCCGCGCTGCAGCGGGCCGCGGATGACGTCGGTTGGTTTTATCCGCCCGACCCCTCCTCGCGGGAGTACTGCACCATCGGCGGCAACATCGCCTGCAACGCGGGCGGGATGCACGGGGGCAAGCACGGTGTCACCCGCGACTTCGTGATCTCTCTGCGCGGCTACCTGCCCACCGGCGAGGCGGTGGAATGGGGCACCCCGACCAAGAAGTTCTCGGCCGGCTTTAACCTGCGCGACCTCTGGATCGGCGCGGAGGGGATGCTCGGGGTCGTGACCGGCGCGGTGCTGAAGCTCCTCCCACGGCCGGCGGAGCGCTGGACTTTGCTGACTTCCTTCCGCGACGAGGCGGCGGCGCTGCGGGCGGCGCTGGCCCTGTTTCGCGCCCGGTTGCAGCCGACGATCTGCGAGTTCCTCGACCGGGACAGCGTGCGCTGCGCGGAGCGCGCCACCGGTCGACCGGTGTTTCCCGGGCAGCCCGGCCGCGCCGTGATTCTACTGGAGTTCGCCGGCTCGCGCGGCGAACTGCGGGAGCAGCGGCCCTTGGTCCGGGCGTGGGCGGAGGCGCACGCGCAGGCCCATCGGGCGGCTCGTTCCCGCGCGGAGGCGGAGGAACTTTGGGCGGTCCGCCGCAAATGCTCCGGCGCGATGTTCGAGCTGGGCGATGCGAAGCTGAACGAGGACGTCGTCGTGCCGATGCGGAGCTACCTCGCGCTCGCGCGCTTTTTGGTGCGGCTCCGGCGGGAGTCGGGCCTCGCGATCCCGACCTTCGGCCACCTCGCGGACGGCAACCTGCACGTGAACATTATGTATCATCAGGCCGTGGCGCGGGAACGGCGGGCCGCCGAACGCGCGGTCCGGCGGCTGATGACGGAGGTCGTCGCCCTCGGGGGGGCGATCTCCGGCGAGCACGGGATCGGGTTGGCCAAGACGCCCTTCCTGCGGATCCAGCATTCGCCGGCGCAGATCCGGGCGATGCAGGCGGTGAAGCGTGCGCTCGATCCAGCGGGGATCCTCAATCCGGGCAAGATGTTCTCCGTCTTCGAGGTTTGGAAACACCCGCGGGCTGCGGTGCGTTTCCCTTGGGATCACAAGTAAGCCGCGAGGCGGGGCTCAGCCGCCTTTTTCGCCGGCGCAGTACCAGTGCCAGGGCTCGTAACCGATGCCCCACGGGTTGCCGCGCGGGTAGGAGAGCCGGAAGCCGGCCTGCGGCGCGTGCCGTTCCAGCCAGCGGAACGCGGGCGTGTCGGCGAAATTCTCCTCGAGGTCCGTGTGACCCGGGCAGCCGATGTCGATGGCCCGTCCCGAGTGGTGTTCACTGAAACCGGGCGCCGCGATCAGCCGCAGGATGTCCTCCAGTGC
This sequence comes from uncultured Opitutia bacterium, assembly GCA_903861185.1. Taxonomy (GTDB): domain Bacteria; phylum Verrucomicrobiota; class Verrucomicrobiia; order Opitutales; family Opitutaceae; genus ER46. The sequence continues at coordinate 25,539 of CAIOTK010000347.1, forward strand.
CGAGCCGGCCGCCTGTTTGCGCCGGATGATATCGGCCTGCCGGGCGATCGAACGGAATCCGGAGACCGGCAGCAACGTAATCCCATCCAATGCCGCGCTCGCCTCCATGCGCCGCCAAGCCGCGGCGGCCACGGGCAGCAGGCGGACCGGCGGGTCTACGTCCCCCTGGTCCACGCGGAGGAGTTGCTCCTCGGGCGCCTCACTGTGAAACGCCAAGCCGCGGAGGCTGGCGTAATCCGCGGGGATGCCCAGTTCGCGGTGCAGGGCGGCGATTGCGGGGGGCAGTTCCACGGCTCAGTCGCCGTGCCCGGCGAGCCAGCGCTCGGCCTCGATCGCGGCCGCGCAACCCATGCCCGCGGCGGTGATCGCTTGCCGGTAGACGTGGTCGGCGCAGTCGCCCGCGACGTACACGCCAGGGATGTGGGTGCGGACCGCGGAGCCCGCGGCGGGCTTGAAGTAGCCCTGTTCGTCGACCTCCAGCGGCGGCGCGAAGGGCCCCGTGTTCGGCAGGTGGCCGATTGCGACAAAGATCCCCTTCACCGCCAGAACCTGCTCGGCCCCGCTCTTGACGTTGCGCACGCGGAGCCCGCTGACCGCTCCTTCCGCGACCCCCTCGACCGACACGGGCAGGCTGTCCCACACGCAGGTGATCTTCTCGTGGCGCGTCACCCGGTCGGCCATAATCTTGGAGGCGCGCAGCGCGTCCCGGCGGTGAACGAGGTACACGCGGGAAGCGAAGCGGGTGAGGAAGAGGGCCTCCTCGGCAGCACTGTCGCCGCCGCCGATTACGGCGACGTCCATCTTCCGGTAGAACGCACCGTCGCACGTCGCACAGGTGGTCACGCCCTTACCACCGTAAAGTTCCTTCTCGCCGGGGATCCCGGTCATTCGCGGCGAGGCGCCGGTGGCGATGATCACGGCCCGGGCTAGAATCACGCGGTCGCCGGCATAGAGCTTGCGCGGCTGGCAGGTGAAATCGACGCGCTCGACGAGCGCCTGCTCGAAGCGGGTGCCGAAGCGGGTGGCCTGCTCGCGCAGGTTTTGCATCAGCTGGAACCCGTCGACGCCGTGAGGAAAGCCCGGGAAGTTCTCCACCTCGCTGGTGGTCGTGAGCTGTCCACCCGGCAGGGGGCCTTCGAGCACGAGCGGGGACAGGTTGGCACGGCCGGTGTACACGGCGGCCGTCAGGCCGGCGCAGCCGGTGCCGATGATGACGACGTTTTCGACGGAGGGGGCGGTCATACGGTCTTCGAAGAGAGGGGAAGGGGAGGGGGCGGCGCAATCCCGGAGATCAATCCCCGTGTGGGCTGCCGGCGGCGCTTGCAATTTTCGCGCCGGGCCGGAGCCTAGCGCGGCGTCCGGCTCTCGGCGGGCGCGTTTCACTTCCCACCGCCCATCCGCCCCGCCCCCCGTATGAAGCCCCCTGTCGATTCCAACCGCGCCAAGTATATGACCCTGATCGCCGCCTTCCTTGGGTGGATGTTCGACGGGTTTGAGATGGGCCTGTTTCCGCTGATCGGTCAGCCGGCCCTGAAGGATCTGCTCGGGCCCAACGCCCCCGCGGGTGACACGGCGGCCTGGTTCGGCGCGATCATTGCGGTGTTCCTCGTGGGCGCCGCCAGCGGTGGGGTGCTCTTCGGCTGGCTGGGCGACAAGATCGGTCGCGTGCGGGCGATGTCGCTCAGCATCTTCACCTACGCGGTCTTCACCGGCCTCTGCGGGTTCGCCACGGAGGCTTGGCACATCGCTGCGCTCCGGTTCATCGCTTCCCTCGGGATGGGCGGCGAGTGGTCGCTCGGGGTTGCACTCGTCAATGAGGTCTGGCCCGGTAAGTCCCGGGCGCTGATCGCGGGGCTGATTGGCGCGGCCGCAAACGTCGGCTTCCTGATGGTGGCGCTGCTCAGCATGGGCTTGGTGGGCTTCATTGGAGGCGTCGAGGTGATGCTGCGCGGGATCGGGCTCTCGGAGGCCGCGACTCAGAGTCTACTGGCCAACTCGGCGTGGCGCTTCCTGATGATCAGCGGTGCCTTCCCCGCGCTGCTGATCTTCTTTATCCGGCTGTTCGTCGGGGAGTCCGAGAAGTGGGTTGAGGAAAACGCTAAGGGCTCGACCTCGCACTGGAGCAAATCGGACCTGCTCGGGGTCTTGGTCGCGTGTGTGGCCGCCTTGGTCATCATCGGCGTCTGGTCCCCGGCCCTGTCGAAGCTGCATTGGACCTGGGCCACGCTGATCACGATCATCGGCTTGGCGATCGCGATGTGGGGTTACCTGTTCCCGGTGAAGCAGTACCTCGCGCGCGCGGTGGCGGCGGGCGGGCTGCAGGCGGGCACCCAGTCCGAGGTGGTTCGCAGCATGCTCTTCGGCGCGGTCCTCGCGGGCGTCGCCCTGCTGGGCACCTGGGGCTCCATCCAGTGGGCGCCACGCTGGGCGGCCGAGCTGATGCCGGACACGGCCACGGTGAAGCATTTTGCCAAGGAGAAGACCCAGCTGGCGACCTCGCTGGGTGCGATCGTGGCGACGATCATCGCCGCGGTGGCCGCGGGCCGTTTCGGCCGGCGGATTACCTACGCCGTGCTCTGCGCCGGCTCAATCGCGTCGGCGCTCTATTTCTATCTCGGCAACGCCGCCTTTGGCACCGGCTTCCTCGTCGCCGCGTTTCTGGCCGGTGGCATCACGGCCTCGTTCTACGGCTTCTTCCCGCTCTATTTTCCGGAGCTGTTCCCAACGGCCGTGCGCGCCACTGGGCAAGGTTTCGCGTTCAATTTCGGGCGCATCGTCGCCGCCATCGGTGGCCTCCAGACTGCCACGTTAATCAAGGCTTTCGACGGCAGCTTCGCCAAGACCGGCTCCACGCTCGCGGCGATCTACCTCGTCGGGATGATCGCGATCTGGTGGGGGCCCGAGACCAAGGACCGTGAACTGCCCGAATAACCCGCGCGGCGGCCCCGCCCGCTGATGTCCACCGGCCAGCCCGCCGCCCCCGTCCCGGCCGTCGCCAAGGATCCCGTCTGGGATTCCCGGCGCTGGCTGCCCACTACCCGCGACGAGGCGGTGGCTCGCGGCTGGGACGAGCTCGATGTGGTGTTGGTCTCGGGCGACGCTTACGTCGACCACCCCGCGTTCGGCACCGCCGTCATCGGCCGGCTCATCGAGCGCGAGGGGCTGCGCATCGCCATCATTTCTCAGCCGAACTGGCGCGATGATCTCCGCGACTTCCGCAAGTTCGGGGCGCCTCGGCTCTTCTTCGGCGTCACTTCCGGGTGCATGGACTCGATGGTGAACCGCTACACTGCGGCGAAGAAGCTGCGTAGCCAGGACGCCTACACCCCGGGCGGCGAGCACGGCTTCCGACCCGACTATGCGGCCACGGTCTACTCGCGCCTCCTCAAGCAGCTCTACCCCGACGTCCCCGTCCTGCTCGGCGGCATCGAGGCCAGCCTGCGGCGGGTCACGCACTACGACTATTGGTCGGATACGCTGAAACCGGGGATCCTCGCCGAGAGTGGCGCCGATATGCTGGTGTATGGGATGGGAGAGCTGCCTCTCCTCGAGATCCTCCGCCTCCTCAAGCAGGGCGTCCCTTTCTCCTCCTTGCGGACCATCGCGCAGACGGCGGTGCTACTGCCGCCCCACGCCCCGGTGCCGAAGAACCAGCACTGGGAAGACTTCACCCTCCACAGTCACGAGGAGTGCTCGCGGGACCGCGCGCTCTACGCGCGCAACTTCAAGGACATTGAGACCGAGTCGAATCGGGTGAAGGCGCGGCGGTTGCTGCAGCCGACCGGCGACCGGCTCCTGGTAGTCAATCCGCCGTTCCCGACGATGTCCGAGCGGCAGATCGACTCGAGCTTCGACCTGCCGTACACGCGGCTGCCGCACCCGAAGTACCGCAAGCGGGGACCGATTCCCGCCTACGAGATGATCAAGCACTCGATCAATATGCACCGCGGGTGCTTTGGCGGGTGCAGCTTTTGTACGATCTCGGCGCACCAGGGCAAGTTCGTCGCCAGCCGGAGCAAGGCGAGCATCCTGCGCGAGGTGGAGGCCATCAAGCAGATGCCGGACTTCCGGGGCACGATTTCGGACCTCGGCGGCCCCTCCGGCAATATGTACAAGATGAAGGGCCGCGAGCAGTGGATCTGCGACGAGTGCGTCCGTCCCAGCTGCATCTGGCCCGACGTGTGCCGGAATCTAGACACGGATCACACCGCCCTGCTCGATGTCTATAAAGCGGTGCGCGAGACCCCCGGCGTGAACCACGCCTTCGTCACCAGCGGTCTCCGCTACGACCTCTTCCTGCACAAGCACGCCAAGGGTCAGGAGAAGGAGAGTCACGAGCGCTACGTCGATACGCTGGTGGAGCACCACGTGTCCGGTCGCCTCAAGGTCGCGCCCGAGCACACCTCGGACGCGGTGCTGCGCGTGATGCGGAAGCCCTCGTTTAAGTACTTCCGGCGTTTCAAGGAGAAGTTCGACTCCGCCAAGAGCCGCCTCGGCCGGGACAATCTTCAGATCATCCCCTATTTTATCAGCTCCCATCCCGGCTCGCGCCCCGAGGACATGGCCCAGCTGGCGGTGGAGACCAAGGAGCTGGGCTTCAAGCTGGAGCAGGTGCAGGATTTTACGCCGACCCCAATGACCGTCGCGACTGAGATCTACGCGACCGGGGTGCACCCGTACGACCAGAAGCCGGTCTGCGTGGCCCGCTCCCCAGAGGAAAAGCAGGAGCAGCGCAGCTTCTTCTTCTGGTACAAGCCGGAGATGAAGTCCGCCCTGCGCTCCACCCTCCGCCGCCTCGGGATGGGCGACACCGCGGCCCGGTTGTTGGGGGACGGGTCCGCCAAGGATCGGATGCTGGCCGAGGACGCTATGTCCTGCGGCGGCCTGCCCTCGCCCCCGCCGCCGCCCGCGCGTCGGACTTGGTTCCGGCGTCGGGATCGCGGTTGAAGCGCGCGCCGGCCTCCGCGCGTTACCAGCCGAGGCTGCGCCGCGGGCGCAGGGGCTGGTAGAGGTCAGGCGGTAGTTCTTCGAGAAAGCGGCTCGGGCTCTGTAACATCGCGGGACCGCCCTTGGTGTTGAGCTTCGGGAAGCAGAGGTAGAGCTCGTCGCGCGCGCGGGTGACCGCCACGTAGAAAAGTCGACGCTCCTCCTCGACGTCGCCCGCTTCGATCGCACGCCGCAGCGGGAAGCTGCCCTCGGCGAGGCCGATCAGAAAGACCGCGGCGTATTCGAGGCCCTTGGCTTGGTGGACGGTGGTGAGGCGCAGGGCGTCCTCCGTCGGATCGGTGGACCGGTCGCCCGTCTCGCTCCCTAGGAGCATCACCTGAGCCAATAGTTCGTGCATATCCTCGTGCCGGCTGGCGAAGCCGACTAGTGAGCGCAGGTCGTCCAGCCGAGACTCGTAGTTGGCGTAGGCGCCCTTGAGGTAATCGCCGTACCAGCCGTCGAGGGCGATCTCGACGGCGTTGTGGGGCTTGAGGGTGCGCATCACGTCCCGCACCTGCCGCAGCGAAGCGGTAAACTTGGGCCACTCCTCGCGGGCGTCCCGGGGCACGCGGGAGGCCACGTCGTCGGTCGCGAGGGCGTCCACGAAGTCCTGCTGCATCAGCCGTGCGTGGTCGAGGGCGGCGGCGTGAAGCTTTTGGGCGTTCTTGTCGCCGACCTTGGGGAGCAGCACCGCGATGCGGCCCCAGGCCGCGGTATCGGCCGGGTTGAAAACGAAGCGGAGGAGCGCGACCAAGTCCCGGACGTGGGCCTGCTCGAAGAAGCGGACGCCGCTGGTGATCTGGTAGGGGATTTGCAGTCGCGCCAGTTCCAGCTGGATGTCGAGGGCCTGGAAGTGCGCCCGGTAGAGGATCGCGACGTCCCGCAGGGAGCAGCCCTCGTCAACCAAGCCGCGGATCCGCTGGACGATGAATTGAGCCTGTTCGCGGCCGTCCATCGTCTGGACGTAGTAGGGCTTTTCCGAGTTGGCCCGGTGAGGGCGGAGTTCTTTCTCGAACGCGCGGCCGCGGGGCTGTGCGAGGAGCACACCGTTGGCGAGGGCGAGGATCTGCGGGGTGGAGCGGTAGTTGGTCTCGATGCGGTGGATCACCGTTCCAGGATGTCGGTCCGGGAAGGTCAGGATATTCTCCACGTTCGCGCCGCGCCACGTATAGATGCACTGGGCGTCGTCCCCGACCGCCATTACCCGGTGGTGTGAGCCGATCAGGTCCACGATCTGCGACTGGAGCACGTTGGTGTCCTGGTATTCGTCGACGAGGACGTGGCGGAAGCGGTGGGCAAAGTACTCGCGGGTCTCCGGCGAGCGACGGAGCAGGTCGAGCCAGAGCTCGAGCAGGTCGTCGTAGTCGAGTTGGCAGCCCGTGCGTTTCCGCTCCGCATAGGCGCGGGCGAATTCCGGCAGGCGGTCGATGATCTCCTCGTGCTGGGGGAAGAACCGCCGCACCGTGTCCGCGAGCGGGAGCTGCGTGTTGCGGGCCATCGAGAGAATGGCGTGCAAGGGGCCCGGCTTGGGGTGCGTCTTGTCCTTGAAGAACCCCTTGTCGAGCGCGTCCACCGCGTCGCGCAGCACGCCCTCCGACTCCTCGGCGTCGAGGATGGTGAAGCTGCGGGGCAGGCCGATGGTCTCCCCGTGCAACCGCAGAGTACGGTGGCCGATGCTGTGGAAGGTACCGCCCCAGAACCGACCGGGCTCGACGCCGGTGAGCTCGTGCACTCGGTGCAACATCTCCTTGGCGGCCTTGTTGGTGAACGTCAGCAGGAGGATCTCGCCGGGGCGCACCCCTTGGGAGAGCAGGTAGGCGACCCGGTAGGTGAGGGTGCGGGTCTTCCCCGAGCCGGCCCCCGCGAGCACGAGGAGGGGGCCCGGCTCGGCCGTGACGGCGTGGAACTGTTCGTCGTTCAGTTCGGCGCGGAAGTCGATGGGCGGGAAGGCCGGAAGTTCGGGATCGGACGGGAAGGCCATGCGGAGCGGCCGCCAAGGGCGCAAAATCCCCGGGCGGGCGCAAGGGTTTCCCGCCCGGGCACTCTCCGCTCGCCCCGGCGCGGGCGCGCGCGCAGACTCAGAGGATGAAGACCGCCCTCATTTTCCTCGGGCTTGTCCCCGGCTTGGCCGCCGCTCCCGCCCTGACCCTTTACCACCAAGGCTTTGCCGTGGTCCGTGAGCGCGTGCCCCTGCGCCTTGCGGCGGGCGAGACGGACGCCGCTTTCGCCGGCGTTACCGCGCAGGTTGAGCCGGACTCGGTGGTGTTGCGCGACCCGGCCGGGAAGGTCGACTTTCGGGTGCTGGAGCAGAGCTATCGCGCTGACGTCGTGTCGCAGGCGCTGCTCCTCACGCTCCACGAGGGGCGCGAGCTTGATTTCTTGGTGCGGGACCGCGACGCGCGCGAGCACACGGTGCGGGGCAAGGTCATCCGCGGCGGGCACCAGCCCGGGGGCGAACCAGTGGCACCGATTATCGAGGTCGAGGGAAAAGTGCGCTTCTCCCTCCCAGGGGAGCCCCTGTTTCCCGCGCTGGGCGGTGACGGAGTCCTGCGCCCGACGCTCTCCTGGCGGCTCGCCTCGCCGGCGGCGGCAGATCTCGAGGCCGAACTAGGCTACGTCACCGGCGGGCTGGGGTGGCAGGCGGCCTACAATCTAGTCGCCTCGGAGCAGGGGGACCTGCTCGACCTCGTGGGCTGGGTCACGCTCTCGAACCAGAGCGGGCAGACCTTCGCAGGCGCGACGATCAAGTTGATGGCGGGCGACGTGGCCCGCGTCGCTCCCCGCCCGTCGCGGATGAACCGCGGTCGCGAAGCGGTGATGCTCGCGATGGCGGCGGACGGCGCCGTCACGGAGAAGGCGTTTGACGAGTTCCGCCTCTACGCCCTGCCGCGCCCGGTGACGCTGCGCGATCGCGAGACGAAGCAGGTGGAGTTCCTGCGCGCGACGGCGGTCCGGGCCCCCGTGCTCTACGTCTTTGACGGGGCGCCCGGGATGCAGTTCAGCGGCGGGGCCAACCGCGATCCGGGCTTCGGCAGCCAAGGTTCGGCGAAGGTTGCCGTGTTCCGGGAATTCCGGAACTCCGAGGAGAACCGGCTCGGTGTACCGCTGCCTAAGGGCCGGCTAAGGTTCTACCGGCAGGACGCAGCGGACGGCCGCCTTGAGTTCACCGGGGAGAACGAGCTCGACCACACCCCGCGCAACGAGCTCGTGCGGGTGCGCACCGGCGACGCTTTCGACCTCTTGGGCGAGCGGATCCGCACGCAGTACAACGGGAACAACCGTCAGGAGTTTGCCGAGGAAGAATTCGAGATTCGCCTGCGGAACCGGAAGACTAGCGCCGTCACGATCCGCGTCGTCGAGCGGCTCTACCGCGGTGGCAACTGGCGCCTCACGCAGCACTCCGCCCCGTTCACTCGTCGCGACGCGCAGACGATCGACTTTGACGTAGCTGTGCCCCCGGACGGCGAGACGGTGGTGACCTATCGCGTCCGCTACGACTGGCGTTGAGGGTGCAGGCCGCCTCAGCCAGCCGGCGCGAAGTCGACTTGGCGGCGGTAGCGGTCCACCTTCGCGACGATAACCTCAAGCCGGTCGTTGAGCCCGAGCCGGCGGCGGTGGCGGCGACCGATCAGCGCGTCGCCCGAGGGGGTGGGCGCGTAGCGGTCGTCGCGCAGGGCCTCCAACGGCAGGAAGCCGAAGGCGAGGGACTCGGTCAGCTCGATGAATAGGCCCTGGGGCCGCACGTCGGTGATAACCGCCGTAAAGCGGGTTGGAGGGCTGAGCTCTAGTTGGCGCGAGAAGAATTCCATCAGCTTCACCTTTACGCTGTCGCGCTCAGCTTCGGCGCTATTGATCTCGGTGTGGCTCAGGTGCTCCGCGAGGCGTTCGACCCCGGGAAGGTCGTAGCGGGTGGCGCGGGCGGCTCCGCCTTGGCCGGTGGTCAGGTGGCGTTCCAGCACTCGGTGCACCACGAGGTCGGCATACCTGCGGATGGGAGAGGTGAAGTGGGTGTAATCCCGCTTGTGCAGCCCGTAGTGGCCGTCGGGCGAGTGTCGATAGGCGGCCTTCCGGAGGCTGCGGAGGAGCTGGGTCCGTAAGGTATGTCCTTGCGCGTGATGCGCGAGGATTGCGAGAACGCGGCCGAGCTCAGACCGCTCCGTAAGGTCGCCCGCCGGGATGCCGTGGTCGGCCAAGGTCGCGCGCAGCTCACTGAGCCGAGCCGGCTCGGGATCGTCGTGCACCCGGTAGAGCGAGGGTAGCTTGAGCTGGCGGGTGAGGCGGGCGACGGCCTCGTTCGCCGCGAGCATAAACTCTTCGATCAATTGGTGGCTCTCGTCGTGCTCTACCCGCTCGAGCCGGTCCGCGTAGCCCTCGGGATCCAGCAGGATCTTGGTCTCCGGCATATCCAGATCGAGGCTGCCGTGGGCCATCCGGTCCGCGCGCAGCCGGCGCGCGAATCCCCATAGCCTCCGGATCCAGCCCTGCAGATCGCGCAACTCCGCCTCCGTGAGCTCGCGCAGGGCCCGGCCGGTCGAGCCGGTCTGGTGTTTGGGCGGGAGCGGAAGTTCACGGATGCGCGCGAGATCGTCCTCTTGCAGGAAGGCAAGCGCCTGGCGGTAGGTGAGGCGCTTCCGGCTCCGGATGACTGTGCGCGCCGGCTCGCTGCCGCGGAGGCGACCGCCGGCGTCGAAATCCAGGAGCACTGCCTGGCAGAGGCGGTCCTCACCTTCGACGAGAGAGCAGAGTCCGTTGGAAATGGGTTCTGGCAGCATCGGTACGACGGTGCCGACTAAGTACGTCGAATTGCCCCGGCGCTGGGCCTCGCGGTCGAGCGCGCTGCCCGGCTGAACGTAGTGGGATACGTCCGCGATGTGGACGCCCACCCGCCAGCCACCGCCGGGGAGCTCCTCGAGCGAGAGGGCGTCGTCGAAGTCCTTGGCGTCGTCCGGGTCGATGGTGAACACGGGCCGTTCCCGATAATCCAGCCGACCGCGGGTGTCGCGCGCGGGGACCTTGACGGGCAGGGCCGCGGCCTCGCGTAGAGCGTCCTCGGGGAAGCGCGGTTCGAGCTCGTAGGTCAGCAGGATCGCGCGCAATTCGGCGTCGGGCTCGTGCGTGCGACCGAGGCGCGCGGTGACCACGCCCGGCGGGGGCAGGGTGGCGTCCGTCCAAGCGCCGCGGCGCACGGCGACCTTGTCTCCCGCGCGGGGCGCCGACTCGAGGCCCGCGCGGGCCGGGTCCGGCACGGTGATCTCGCGGGTGAAACGGGGGTCGTCGGGCGCGACCATCCAGCCGCCCCGGAGTCGGCGGAGTTCCCCGACCACTACGTCGCGGTCGCGCTCGAGCACGTGGGTGACGCGGCCGACGCGCTCGCCGGGCCGGCGGCCCTGCCGGCCGGGATGAATCCGCACCACCACGCGGTCTCCGGGCAACGCGACGCCGGAGTCCCCGGGGGGAATCTGCACCGCGGGTACCGGGTCCGAACCCGGCGGCAGCTCCGGGACGGCGAAGCCAGAGCCCCCGGTGCGGAACTGGATGCGCGCGATGAGCTCGCCGGGCCGCAAGCGCGGCGCGGCCGGTTTCTCCTCACGCACGGGCGGGGCGGGCCGTTCCTCGGCAGGTACGGGCGTGCGGCCGGGGCGGGGAAGGGGCAGCGGCGCCTCCGGGGGCGGCATGGCGGGACCGCGGCGGCGCGGCGTGAATACGGGCCGTGGCGCGGAGGACGCGGGCGCGGACTCCCGGGGGGCGCCGGCAGGCGCGGCGGGCAGGAGGCGGCCGTCTCGCGAGCGGCGGAGTTCCCCGGCGCGCACCAGCGCGTTGATCGCACCTTCCAACTGAGCGGGGCGGACCGCGGGTCGGCCGAGCAGGCGGCTAAGCTGGGCCGGTCGGGCCGGCGCGAAACCGGCGGAACGGACCAAGTCGAGCAGACGTTCGCGGAGGGTCATAAGTGCGGGGAATCCTGGCCGGACCTCGGGCCGTGCTTTGGGATTGGCGGCAGGCAACGGGGCTTCTACCCCTCAAGCGATGAAAATCGTCCACGTGGCGAGCGAGCTGTTCCCGTACGTCAAGACCGGCGGCCTCGCGGATGCGGTGGGCGCATTGGCCGGGGAGCTGGCCCGGCAGGGCCACCAAGTTTCCGTTTTCCTGCCCGGCTACCGCGCGGCCGTGGAGCACGCCGCCGCCGCTGGGGCCGAGCGCATCCTGCGGCTCAAGGTCGAGCTCGGGCAGGACTACCTCGCGGGCGATGTCCGCGTCTTCTCCCCGCAGCCCAACCTCCGGATCCACCTCATCTGCCGCGAGGAGTTCTTCGACCGCCGCGGCGCTTACGGCAATGGGGAGCGGGACTTCGAGGATAATGCCGACCGCTTCATTTTTTTCTGCAAGGCGGTCGTCGATACCCTGCGGCTCGGCGACTTCGGGGCTGACATCGTCCACGCCCACGACTGGCAGGCCGCGCTGGTTCCGCTGCTGCTGCGCGAGGCGGAGCGCCGCCACGGCCTCACGCTCGCGCTGAAGACCGTCTTCACGGTGCACAATATCGCCTACCAAGGGCTGTTCCCTTCCCGGGTTTTCGGCCGCACCAACCTACCGGAAGAACTCAACCAGATGGACGGGTTCGAGTACTATTCTCAGGTTAACCTCCTCAAGGGCGGTATCTTGTTCTCGGATCGCGTGACCACCGTGAGCCCCCGTTACGCCCGTGAGATCCAGACGCCGGAGTTTGGCTGCGGCCTCGACGGCGTGGTGCAGACCCGCGCCGAGGATCTCGTCGGCCTGCTCAATGGCATCGACACTGCGGTTTGGAACCCAGCTACCGACTCGCTGCTGCCGGCGCGCTACTCTGCCGGAGACCTCGCGGGTAAGGCCAAATGCCGCGCGGAACTGCTGCGGCGGTGCGGCCTCGAGGCCGGTCCCCGCGTGCCCCTCTTCGGAGTGGTGGCCCGCCTCACTGCCCAGAAGGGCATCGACGCGATCCTCGCCAACCGTGAATTCTTCCTCGCCCACGACGTGCGCCTGATCGTGCTCGGGACGGGCGACCGCCGGCTCGAGGAGGAACTGCGAGAGCTGGCCCGCGAACACCCGCGCCGGGTATTCCTCTCAGCGGCGCTCGATGAGGGGATGAGCCACCTGATCGAGGCGGGCTGCGATTTTTTCCTGATGCCGTCCGCGTTCGAGCCCTGCGGCCTCAATCAGATGTATTCCCAAATCTACGGCACGGTGCCGGTGGTGACCCGGGTCGGCGGCTTGGCGGACACGGTCAGCGACGCGGACCAGGATCCCGCGGCGGGCACGGGTCTCGTTTGCGAACCCAACCCCGCCAGCCTGCTCGACGCCTTGCATCGGGCCCTTGCCCTGTTCGCCGACTCGCCGCGTATCGTCGCCGTCCGCGAGCGCGGAATGCGGCGTGACTTCAGCTGGCGCACCGCCGTCGCCGCCTACGAGCGGCTCTACCAGGACGCCTTGTGAACTCGGTTGCGTGGCGCCGGCGTCCCCGGGGGGACCTCGCCCGTAGCAGGGAGCGTCCCACCTCGTGAGCGCCACTCCTTCCTCGATCCTCTGGTTTCGCCAAGACCTGCGTCTGCAGGACAACCCGGCCTTGCACGCCGCCCTCGAGCGGGGCGGCCCGGTGCTCCCCATCTATATTCAGGATGACGCGGGCGAAGGGGCGTGGCCGGCGGGAGGGGCCGCGCGCTGGTGGCTCCATCACGCGCTGGCGGCACTCGATGAGTCCCTGCGCGCCCGGGGCTCTCGGCTGCTGTGTTTCCGGGGTGATGCCGGGCAGGTCCTCGCGACGTTGGCGGCCCGCACTGGTGCGCGGGCCGTGTTTTGGAATCGGCGATACGAGCCGGCCGTGATTGCGCGCGACACCCGGCTGAAGGCGGAGCTGACCGGCGCGGGCCTTGAGGTGCGGAGCACGAACGCCGCGCTCCTCCACGAGCCGCACACCATCGCCAACAAGCAGGGTCGGCCCTTCCAAGTTTTCACTCCTTTTTGGCGCCATTGCCTGACGCTCCCGGTGGACGGGCCCCTGACCCTGCCGGCAGGACGCCCGGTGCCCGCCCCGACGGTCTGGCCGACGACGCTCACGGTCGGGGAACTCGGCTTGCTGCCGCGCATCCGGTGGGACGGGGGCTTGGCCGAGGCGTGGACCCCGGGGGAAACCGGTGCAGCGCGGCGCCTGCGCCAGTTCATCGATGGCGCGATGTCCGCCTACGCCGACCGGCGCAATCTCCCGTACGAGGACGGCACCTCAATGCTCTCGCCGTGGCTTCATACCGGGGAGCTCTCGCCCCGGCAAATTTGGCGCGCGGTCGAGGACGTGGGTCGGCCCGCGGGCCTGTTCCCTCCGGGCAACGGGGCCCGCGTCTTCCTCAGCGAGGTCGGCTGGCGCGAGTTCGCCCACCACCTTCTCTTTCACTTTCCGCATACGCCAGAACGGCCGTTGCGGGAGGACTTCGAACGTTTCCCGTGGGCCGAGGATCCGGGGGAGGCCCGCCTTGAGGCGTGGCGCCGGGGCCGCACCGGTTACCCCATCGTGGACGCCGGGATGCGCCAGCTGTGGCACACCGGTTGGATGCACAACCGCGTCCGGATGATCGCCGCCTCCTTCCTCGTAAAACACCTGCGCCTCAACTGGACCGCGGGCGCCGCTTGGTTCTGGGACACGCTGGTGGACGCCGACCTCGCGAGCAACACGCTCGGCTGGCAGTGGACCGCCGGCTGCGGGGCGGATGCCGCACCGTATTTCCGCGTCTTTGCCCCTGTGCTCCAAGGGCAGAAGTTCGATCCCGAGGGCACGTATGTCCGCCGCTGGGTACCCGAGCTGGCGCGGGTGCCCGCTGCCTGTATCCACGCGCCGTGGGAGGCGCCGGTCGAGGCACTGGCGCGTGCCGGGGTCTCCCTCGGACCCGAGGGCAACTATCCCCGGCCGATCGTCGACCACGCCCAGGCGCGCCAGGCGGCGCTCGACGCTTTTCGGGCCCTGCGGGGCGGCGAGGTCGTGGTGCGCGAATGAGCCTCCGGCGCGAGCGCGCCCCCGCGGCCCCAGTCGAGCGCCTAGTGCTTGTCCTCGGCGACCAGCTCAATGCGGACGCGTCCGCGCTGGCCGGCGCAGACCGCGGGCGCGACGTGCTCTGGATGGCCGAAGTGGAGGAGGAATCCCGGCACGTCTGGAGCTCCCGACCACGGACTGCCCTCTTCCTCGCGGCGATGCGCCATTTTCGCGACGCGCGCCGGGCGGAGGGCTGGCGGGTAGAGTACGTGGCGCTCGACGAGCCGGCGAATACCCAGAGCCTAGCGGGCGAATTGCGGCGTGCGGTCGATCGGCTGCAGCCGCGCCAATTGGTGATGACCGCGGCGGGCGACTACCGCGTGGCCCAGGCGCTGGCAGCCGTGGCCGCCGACGCCCGGGTGCCGCTGGAGGTGCGCGAGGACGGGCATTTCCTCTGCTCGACGGCGGAATTCGCGGCCCACGCGGAGGGACGGAAGCAGCTGCGGCTCGAGTTTTTCTACCGGGAACTGCGCCGCCGCCACAGGATCCTCCTCGACGACGCGGGGGAGCCGCTGGGGGGGCAATGGAACTTCGACCACGACAACCGCGGTAGCTTCGGCCGCGAAGGTCCGCCACCCGATCTTCCGGCGCCCCGCCGCTTCGCGCCTGACGCCGTCACCCGCGAGGTGTTGGCGCTAGTCACCGCGCGCTTTCCGGACCACCCGGGCGACCTCGCGGCGTTCGACTGGCCGGTGACTCCGGCTGACGCCCGCCTGGCGCTTGACGATTTTGTTGCGCATCGGCTGCCGCAGTTCGGGCGTTTCCAGGACGCGATCTGGCTCGGAGAGCCGTGGCTGTATCACTCGCGCCTCGCCGCGGCGATGAACCTGAAGTTGCTCGATCCGCGCACCGTCATCGCCGCCGCGGAGGCCGCGCACCGCGAGGGCCGGGTCGACTTGGCCTCCACCGAGGGCTTCATCCGGCAAATCCTCGGCTGGCGTGAATACGTGCGCGGCATCTATTGGCGCGAAATGCCGGGCTACCTCGAGCGTAACGAACTCGGCGCGAAGGAGGCCCTACCCAAGTTTTACTGGACCGGCGCGACCGAGATGGCGTGCCTGCGGGATGCGCTCGGCCAGACGCTGCGCCTAGGTTACGCGCACCACATCCAACGCCTAATGGTCACCGGGCTCTACGCGTTGTTGCTGGGTGTCCGTCCGCGTTCCGTCCACGAGTGGTATCTCGCGGTCTACGTCGACGCGGTCGAGTGGGTCGAGGCGCCGAACACGATCGGGATGTCGCAGTATGCCGATGGCGGGCTAATGGCCTCGAAACCCTACGTGGCCACCGGGAAGTACATTCAGCGGATGAGTAACGCCTGCGCCGGCTGCCGCTTCCGGCCCGACGAGTCGACGGGAGAATCCGCCTGCCCGTTTACGACGCTGTACTGGGACTTTCTGTTGCGCCACGAGGCGCTGCTGCGGGGGAACCAGCGGATGGCGCTCCAGGTGAAGAACCTCGCGCGCCTTTCGCCCGCGCAGCGCGAGGCGGTGCGCCAGCGAGCGGAGGTCATTCGGAGCGGCGGGGGCGAACCGCCTCGAGCGGATCAAGTGGAACTCCGCCTCGGGGAGGTTGCGGCACCGGTCCGCCGAGCCAATAGATCTTCCACCAAGTGATGAACACCACACGACGTGTCCTGCTCGCCGGAGCCTCAGGCCTGCTGGGGCGGGCGCTCGCCCACCGGCTCAACGCGGAGGGATGGGACGTGCGCCGCCTGGTCCGTCGCCCCGTCGCCGCCCCGGGTGAGTTCACGTGGGATCCGGCCTGCGGCGAGGTGCCGCCCGCGGCCCTCGCGGGCGTGTCGGCGGTGATCAACCTCGCCGGGGAAAATATCGCCGCGGGTCGCTGGACGGCAGCGCGTCGTCGCTTGTTGCGCTCAAGTCGGATCGACCCGACCCGCGCCCTCGCGCGCGCGATCGCGGCGATGCCGCAGCCGCCGGAGGTCTTTGCCTGCGCTTCGGCCGTCGGCTTCTACGGTGATCGCGGCAACTCGATCTTGGGCGAGGACGCTCCCCGCGGCGACGGCTTCCTCGCGGAGTTGACCGCCGATTGGGAGCAGGCGGGAGCAGAAGTTACCGCGGTGGGCGTACGTTGGGCCGCACTGCGCCTCGGGGTCGTGCTCAGCCCCGAGGGCGGAGCCTTGGCTCGGCTCCTGCCCGTTTTCCGCCTCGGTCTCGGCGGGCGTCTCGCCGCCGGGCGACAGTGGATGAGCTGGATCTCGCGGGAAGATGCCGCCGCGGCGTTCGTCCACGTGCTCGCCACGCCAGCCTGCCGCGGACCGCTCAACGTCTGTTCTCCCGGGCCGGTGACCAATGCGGATTTCACGCGGGTCCTCGGCTTCGTGCTGCGTCGACCGGTGGTGTTTCCGGTCCCGGCCCTGGCGTTGCGGCTGGTCTTTGGCCGGATGGCGGAGGAGACCCTCCTCGCCAGTACCCGCGCCGTCCCCCGCGCGCTGGCGGCGACGGGGTTCCGATTCGGTCAACCGGGGCTTGAGGCGGCGCTGCGCCAGGAGCTCGGGCGACCTAGAGCCGGCTCTTGAGGAAGGCCACTAGGTCGGCGAGCTCCTGCGGCGTGAGGACGACGTCCATCCCCGGAGGCATCGCCGAGACGGCGCCCGGCTGCAGGTCGGTCACTTGGGCGCGGGCCAGCCGCAGCTCGCTGTCCGGGCCGGTGGCCAGCACCAGTTCGTCAGCGGACTCCAGTTTTAGGATTCCCGAGTGGCTCTCGCCCGAGCGGGTCGTGGCGACGACGGTCTCGTAGCCGCGGACGATGGCGGCGCTGGGATACATCACGGCCTCGAGCAACTCGCGCTCACTGCGAATTTTGCCGATCGCGGTGAGATCGGGCCCGAGGAGGCCACCGCCGTACCCGATCTTGTGGCAGAGGACGCAGGCGGTGCGCGGGCTGTTAAAGACTGCCTGTCCACGGCGGATGTCGCCTTGGGCTAGGCCCGCCGCGACGGCGTCGACCCGAGCGTTCTGGCGCGCAGTGTCGGCTTCTAGACTAGAGAGCAGCGCGTCGACCTCCGGCCGGATCTCGGCCGGATACTTGGCCAGCACCGGTCGTAACTGGCCCGGTCGGAGGCTCGCGCGGGCGGGGGAGGCGCCGAGGCCAGCCAGTAGGCGGCGGCCGAGTTCGTTCCCCGGGCTGCGCTCGAAGGCGGGGAGCAGGCGCGGGATCTCCATCGCTCCCGCGGTGGCCATCGCGTCCGCGAGCCGCAACTGTTGCGCGGGCGTGAGGCGAGCGCGGGCCAGCGCATCGGCGGCGGCTTGACGCTCTGCGAGCGGGTATTTTGAGGCGAGATGCGTGAGGAGGAAATCGAGGATCGCCGGCTCGAGCGCTCCGGCGTGGGCGGCCGTGGCGGCGAGGGCTTCCAGCCGCAACGCGGCCGCCAGGCGTGGATTAGCGCCGACGCGGTTGAGTGCGGCGATCAGGCCCGCGTGACCGCCCTTCGGCAGGCGCTGCGCGCGTGCCGCTTGTACGAGGGTGGGCAGTTCCGCGTCCGTCGCCTGCGGGATGCTTCGGGCGAGCGCATCGAGCCAGCTGGCGGGCGCCTCCCGCAGTGAAGCGCGGACGAGGATTTCTGCCGCGAGGCTACGGCCGGCGGGCGGCGCATCACTCAAGGCGCGCGCGAGGGCTTGCTGCACCGCGGGGGAAGAGGCGAGGGAGGTTAGCTGGGTCTGCAACGTCGTCCGCTCCCCTGCGTCGGTCGGGGGGGACTGCAGGCGTTCGCCGAAGAAAGCGGCGAGCGCTTCCCCCCAAGCGGGCCGTTGGGCGATGATCCAACCGGCCGTCTGCGGCAGCGGCGTCGGTCCGGAACGCAGCCACGGCAGGACGTCGCCGGGCTGCAGCTGGCTCTCGGCCAGTTGGTCGGAGGCGACGAGGGCCGCGCGTAACGCCGCTGGTGGGGCCGCGGTCTTCAGGAAGGAGAGCAAGGGTCCGGCCTGGCCCAGCTCGATCAGCGCGTGGATGATCGTGTGGTCGAGTGTGCGGGCCGCGGACTCCGCGGGAGAGCCGGCGGCGGCGACGGTGGCCGCGGGTAGCCTCCCCGCCGCGGCGAGCAGAGGAGCTACGGCCTCACTGCGACCGGTCCGACCGAGGGCTTCGGCGGCGGCTCGCACCACGGCTGCATCCGGGTGCTGCAGCAGTGGCAAAACGGACTCGAGCCCCGCGGCGTCCCGCCAGAGGCTGACGCTGTGCAGGGCGACGCGGAGGACGCGGGCATCGGTGTCGCGTAGGAACTCCCGCGTCGCCGTTCGCGCCGCCTGGCCCTCGATCCGGGCGAGGGTCCACAAGGCGTTAACCCGAACCCGGGCCTCGCGTTCCGTGGTGGCCGCGGCGAGCAGGGCTGGCACGCCGGCCTCACCGAGGCGGCCGAGGCGCGCCTGCGCCTGTTCCACGACGTCAGGCCGCGCGTCGGCCAGCAGGCGGGCGAGGCCGGTCGTATCAAGCCGCGCCCAAGGAATTTGGCGCCCGCGGGGATCGGCGGCAGGTTTCGCGTCTGCCCGGCGGATGCGGTAAATGCCCCCGAGGACGTCCGGCTTGGCGAGTTGTGAGGTCGGGCAACAGATCTTGTACCACCCGCCGGTGTCGACGACGAGCACGCTACCGTCCGCATCCTCCAGCACGTCGGTGGGGCGGAAGTCGGGCTGGTCCGAGGTGAGGAAGTCGGTGTCGCGGGTCCGGAAGGTGGCGCCATCCGGGACCAGTTCGTGGCGGACCACCTTGCGGAGGTTAAAGTAGCAGACGAGGAGGTTGCCGTCGAAGGTCGCGCCAAGGGTGTTGCCCCGCAGGGTGGCCGAGCCGCAGGGGGCGGCGGCGCCCATATGGGTCATAATGGGCATCAGTTCGCCCGTCCGGGGATGGCCGGCGGAAGCGGCGTTCTCCTTGCCGTAAACCCCGCCGTGGAGGGCGTGGATCAAACCGTCGCGCTTTCCCGCCGCGGGCAGCTGAAAGAACGTGCCGGACAGGAAGCGCTCTCCGGCGGGGCCGAAGGTCACGCCGACCGGGTTGTCCATCCCTCCGGTCATTACGGGCTCGAAACCGCGACCGTCGGGGCGCGCCCGGTAGATGTGAGCGGCGCGCGTCACGAACGGCCGGCCGTTCCCGAGGGTGTGGCGTTGTTCCGCGAAGGCGCCCTTGGTCCAGTAAAACCAGCCATCGGGCCCGAGGTACGGGCCGTGCACATCGTTGGCGCAGCCCGTCAGCGTGCCGCCGTCCCACCAGACCTCGCGGCGTTCAGCGACGCCGTCGCCGTCCGCGTCGGTGAACTTCCAGATATGCGGCGGCGCGGCCACGTACAGGGAACCCTCGTGGAATAGCGCGCCTTGGGGAAACATCACGCGGTCCGCGTACACCGTGCTGCCCTCGAAGCGCCCGTCGCCGTCGGCGTCCACGAGGCGCACGATCCGGTGCGGCTTCTCCTCCAGTTGCTTTTGCGCGCGCTCACTCAGCCCCGAGGAGTCCGTCGCGTAGAGGGCGCCGGTGGGATCAAAGGCGAGGGAGATGGGGCGGTTCACCACCGGGGGCCCGGCGACGAGCTCCACCGTGAAGCCGACAGGAACCGTCAGGGTCTGGCCGCCGATGGTGAAGGAGGTGGTTTCCGGGGCAGCGGTGAGGCTGGCCGCGGTTGCAAGGAAGGCGGCGAACCGGCGCGGGAAGAAGAACGGCGGAAAGAGACGCACGGTTCGAATGCACGGCGGCGGCGGGGGTGAGGCAACGGCAAAGCGGCTCCCGCGGTGGCTTGCGCGGCACGTGGCTTGACCCCACAAACGCTTACTTCTCCGCCGGTCCCCCGGCCTATTGACCCTATCCCATGACCCCGGAAGCCAACCTCGCCCGCCTCGGGCTCCTCCTTCCTCCTGCTCCGCGCCCCGTGGCCGTGTACCGGCCGCTCGTGGTCGCGCAGGGCCTCGCCTACGTGTCCGGGCACGGCCCGGTGCTCCCGAACGGTTCGCTGATCCGGGGGCGGTTGGGCGTCGACCTCGACCTCGCGCAGGGTCGCGGTGCGGCGCGGCAGTGCGCGCTGGCCATATTGGCGACCCTTCGGGCCGAGCTCGGTTCGCTCGACCGAGTGGCGCGGCTGGTCAAGGTGCTCGGTATGGTGAACTCGGGCCCTTCCTTCCTCGAGCACCCGCAGGTTATCAATGGCTGCAGCGAGCTCTTCGCGGAAGTCTTCGGTCCCGAGCACGGCATCGGGGCGCGGAGCGCCGTTGGGCTGGGCCCGCTCCCTGGGGATATCGCGGTCGAGGTGGAGGCTATTTTCGAGCTCCGATGAGTGCGGACGCTGTTTGGCTGCGGCTGGCGGACGAGGCCGCGCTGGCGACACCCGCGCTGGTGCTGTTCCCCGAGCGAATCGAGGAGAACCTGCGGCGGATGATCGCGCTGGCGGGCGATCCGGCGCGCCTCCGCCCGCACGTAAAGACGCACAAGCTCCCGGCGCTGGTCGCCCTGCAGGTGCGACTGGGGATCACGCGCTGCAAGTGCGCCACCATTGCGGAGGCGGAGATGGCCGCCGGCGCCGGGGCTGCGGAGGTCACCTTGGCCGCCCAGCCTACGGGCCCGAATACCACGCGGTTAGTGGAACTTGCCCGCGCCTTTCCCGCCGTCCGTTTCTCTACGGTGGTCGACGATGCCTCCGCCCTCGCTGGCCTAACGGCCGCGGTGGCCGGCGGACGCGCTTCACTGGAGGTCTTGGTGGACCTAGACGTTGGAATGGCCCGCACCGGGATTGTTCCCGGTCCGGCGGCCCTGGAGCTCTACGCGGCGATTGCGGCCGCGTCGGGACTACGCCCCGGCGGTCTGCACGCTTACGACGGCCACCTCCGGCAGCGCTCCCTCGAGGAACGCATCGCCGCGGCCGCCCCGGCGGTCGCCCGGGTCGATGCCCTCCGCGCTGAGCTGATCGCGCGGGGCTTTCCCGTGCCGCGAGTGGTCTGGGGCGGGACGCCCACCTTTCCCGTCCACGCGCGGCGGGCAGGGATTGAACTGAGCCCGGGGACGTGCGTGCTCTGGGACGCCGGCTACCGCGACGGGCTGCCGGATCTTGATTTTCTGCCGGCGGCGGCGCTGTTGACGCGCGTGATCAGCCGGCCCGGGACCGGGCGGCTCTGCCTCGATCTCGGCCACAAGGCGGTCGCCAGCGAGATGCCGCACCCGCGCGTCGTTTTCCCGGAATTGCCGGACGCGCGCGTGGTCACGCACAGCGAGGAGCACCTGGTGGTAGAGACGGTGCGTGCGGCGGACTTTCCCGTGGGCACGGTGCTGCACGGAATTCCTTGGCACATTTGCCCGACGGTGGCGCTGCACGACCGCGCACTAGTGGCGCGCGGGGGTCGGGTCGTGGAGAGCTGGCCTGTGCTGGCGCGGGCCCGGCGGCTGAACTTTTGAACGGCTGCGCCCCTTAAGTCCGCCACGCCAGCTCGCGGGTCTGGGCTTGGCGAGGATCGCGGGCCCGCAACTCGAGGCGCAAGCCGCCTGGGAGTACGGTCGCCTCCACCCAGCCGCTCGGCTGATCCGCGGCGAATGGGTAAGCGACGGCGGGAAGGTTCACCAGATGGATACCGCTCTCGTCGCGGTCGATCTGCCAACGGTGCGAGTGTCCGTAAAAATGGGCCTGCACGTGGCGCCGCGGCCGGAGCACCGCCAGCAACGCTGCGGTGTCGGTCAGGCCGTTCCGATTGCCGCCGGTATTCGGGTTGTGATGCACCATCACGAGGGCGGGCCGGTCGGCGTGTGCATCGAGAGCCCGGCCGAGCCACGCCAACTGTTCTTCCCCCAGGACGCCGGGGGTGACGTTGGTGCGGTCGAGGGAATCGAGGACGAACCAGTTGGCGCGCTCCCCGCGGATCACGGCGGCTTGCCGTTCGCCTGCGGCGGCCTCGTGGCGTCGTTCCCCGGGTAGTCCGGCCCAGCAACGCGCCCGGTGGTCGTGGTTTCCGAGCGCGAGGGTGATCGGGATGCCGGCGCCGCGCACGGGTAGGAGCAACTCGTTGAGGATCGCGTAGTCTCCCTCCTCGCCGGTGTTTAGCGCGAGGTCGCCATCGACGAACAGACCGGCGGGCCGGCGCGGCCGGGCCAACACGTCCCGGATGACGTCCGTCAGGTGCTCCGTGAGATTCACGCCGCGGGCGACCCGGGCACGGTCGGCTGCAATATGGGTGTCTGACAGCAGGGCCCAGGTGTGCGGGTCGGCTGGCGTGGCGGCGGCGGCGAACGTCCGGCGGGTGAGGGCGGCGCCGAGTGCGGCGGCGGCGGCGTGCGCCAGAAAGGCGCGTCGGCTGAGGGGGGCTTGCTGGAGGGGCATAAGGAAAACCCCGCCCGGGGGCGGGCGGGGTCACGTCAGCGGGAAGGGCCGGGTGGGGCAATCCCGTTCCGCGGACGCTTCAGCCTGGGCCGGAGCCGGGCGCAGGCAAGGGGGTGGGACCTCCCTCCCGCGGTGGCAGGGGCCGGGCGCCCGGTCCGCGGCGTAGGCCGGGTCCCGGGCCGGGTCCCGCCTCCGGGTTGGGCTCGCCCTCCGGCCGGCCGAAGCGGTGCGGCATCGCGCCTCCGTAGGGGCGACGCGCGGGTTCCTCGCGGGCCCCGAGCTTCACCTTGAGCGTCTCCTTCTTTCCGGCGCGGAAGACAGTCAGCGCGATCTCCGTGCCCTCCGCCCGCTGGCGGACTAGCGCAGAAAACTGCTGCGGATTAATGAGCACCTGGTCCTCGAGATGCGTCAGCACGTCGTGCGGGCGCAGGACGCGGTGCGCGGGACCGTTGGGATCGACCTGGAGGACAACCAATCCGGACTCGCGCGGCAATCCGAGCTGCGCCGCGAGGACCGCGGGGGCGGGCGCGACAGCGGCGCCGAGGAAGGACACGCGTTCACGCTCGGGGCCGGGTGGCAGGCCGGGTCGTGGGCCGGGCTGGGGGCCCCGCGGACCAGGTCCGCGCCGGAACTCGGATCCGGGCCGCGATTCGGGTCCGGGAGCACCGGGCGAGGCGCCGGGGTCCGCGGCGGGGGACCAGGGCGCGAGGAGGACGAACAACGGGAGGAGACGAAGGAATGAGTGCATAGGGATTACGGAGTTTTGTGCGGGCGCGGCGTTACCTCGTTGGACGCAGGGTCCGGGGAAAGGTTAACGGCGCCCGGTGCCGCAATGAAGCCCGCGGCGGCCGCGGCGCAAACCGTCAGGGGAGTCGGTTCAGGCGAGCAGCCCGCGCATCGCCTCGCGCAGGGTGCCGTCGATTCCGGGGGCGGCGAAGGCGTAGTCGACCTCGTAGCCGCCGCCCGCGTGCTCCCCGGACGTCGGGAGGTACCACGGGCCGCAGTCCCCGTAGGCTGCGACCGCGACCGGCCGGCCCGCGAGGGTCTGGGCACCCAGCTGGTACGCGACGAACGGTTCCGCGGGCAGGTGCAGCGCGGCGAAGCCGTTGAGGTGCAACGCGCTGAGTGCGAAAGGCTGGCGGCGCGTGCAGCGCTCGAGGAACGCGAGCTTAAAGGCGGGACGCATCCGGAACACCGGCGCCTCCCGTCGCGGGGCGAGTAGTTCCCGCAGGGCGGCGTGGGCCAGCTCCGGATTGGGCTCGGCGAAAACCTCCCGCGTCCGCCAGTCGAGGGTCCCCAGCGGTTCCGGGCGCAATGCCGCGCCCGCCGCGACGAGCGCAGCGTGGACCCGGTCGGTCAGGCGCCGCCGCGCGGCGGGGGAGCCGTCGTTGTAGCGGCCGGCGGCGATATCCCCGGCGCAGCCGGTGAAATAGAGGTGCCGGCAATTTGGCTCCGCGAGCTGGAGGCGGCGCCGCGCGAGCCCGCAGAAGTCTGCGCTCACCCGGCCGTCGCCGTAATAGCTCATCGGGTGGGTGGCGTAGGTGTGGCAGGCCGCCAGTTTCCGCTGGCCAGAGTAGTACGCGATGGTCCGTAGCAACGGGTCGATCTCGCCCTCGGGCAGCGCGAGCAGGCGAGGGTCACGGCAGGAGCTACCCCGCATCGCGGTGATGCGTCCGTCGGGCCCGCGCGCCACGCGGCGGTTCGCTGCCACTTCCCGCACCGGCGTGGAGGCGAAGGCGACGTGCGTCACCGGCTCCGCCCGTGGCAGCGCCGCCCGCAGCGCGTCCTGGGCGCGGGCGAGCACGGCGGCCACGAAGGCCGGATCGTGCGAGCGGGGCAGGTCCGGCTGCGTGTCCAGCAGGCGCTGGGCCGCCGCGCAGACGAGCGGGGCATTGTGCTGGTGCACGGTGTGGAGGGCGACCCGGTCCGGGGTGGTGCCGGCGGCGGCTGCCAGCCCCGTGCGCCAGGCGAGGTGACTTTCGTTGAGCAGCCCGGTCCAATCGAGGGTGCAGAGCACGATCGGCGCGCCGGCGCCGACTAAGACGATCCCGAGCCCCTCCAAGGGGTCGTCCACCGCTTCCACCGGCCGGATCCATCCGCCGCAGCAGGCGTGACCGGGCGGCGGCGTGGCGTCGAACTGGAAGCTGGCCAGGTGTAGCCCGCCGGTGCCGCGGGGATCGCGCGTGGCCGCGCCCGCGGTGAAGCGCGAGAGCAGAGCGGCGGCGGCGGTGTCACGCAGGAAACGGCGGCGGGGGAGTGTCATCGGCGGATCCAGTTCAGAACGAGCCCTTGAGCCCAACGGAGAAGTAGACCCCGAAGTGCCGGTGCTGGCGCGGCCGCGCGTAGTCCGGCGTAGCCGCGCCGTACTTCGTGCCGGTGAGGTATGCGTTGAACAGGTTGCGCAGGTTGGCGTTGAGGGAGAGGCGGCGGCTCAGCTGGTAGTCCGCGCCCAAATCGAGCGTGGTGCGCGCCGCCGTGTAGTTGTAGGCGTCGGGGGCGAAGGCCGGCTGGGCCGCGAG
>CAIOTK010000348.1 GCA_903861185.1 uncultured Opitutia bacterium
AGGAACGCAACATCGCCAACGGCAAGACCGGCGCGCAGCTGCAGAACCGCGTCAGCGCGATCGGCTGGGTGCTCGACCGCACCGCCACCGACCTGTACCCGCGCTTCATCCAGACGGAGGGCGCCGACCTCGCGCAGCCCGCCAGCTACCGCCCGATCGCCAACGGGCTCCAGACCCGCGACAACGACACCAATGAGCAGGTCCGGGACCTGCGCCTCAACGTGCGGCGGCGCCTCCCGTTCGAGGCACCGGTGTACCTCAAGACCGGCGGCCTCTGGCGGCGCAACGAGATCCAGGACGAGACCCGCAACCGCCGCTGGAGCTACCTCGGCACCAGCGCGCTGCCACCCGATCCCTCGCTGGTCTTCTGGGACGCGACGCGGATGAACCGGCCAGTCCCGCAGTGGGAACCCGCGATGTTCGTGCGGGCACGGCAACTGGTCTCGCCGGAGCTGTGGCGCGAGGACGTCTACTTCCGCGAGCAGGGGCGCTTCACCGGGCGCTCGGGCGTGGGCGAGACGGTCACCGCGGGCTACCTGATGGGCGAGGGCCGCCTCGCGACCGCCGGACCATTCGCGGGGACGAGCTTCATCACCGGCGTCCGCACCGAGCGCACCGAGACGGCCGGCTGGGGCTGGGTGCGGGCGCGGCTCCCCAGCACCGCCGCGCAGCAACTCGCCGATCCGGTGGGGGCAGCCCAACGCGATTACGCGGCCAACCGGCGCGAGACGGGCTCCGCGTACACGAAGTCGTTTCCCAGCGTCCACCTCGCCCAGAACCTCGGCACCGGCTTCAAGGCGCGCCTCAGCTGGTCCACCAGCTTTGGCCGGCCCGCGATGAGCAACTTCGCGCCCAACGAGACCCCCAACGAGAACAACCAGACCCTCACGATCAACAACCCCGGCCTGCTCCCCCAACGCGCCGCGAACTGGGACGCGACTCTCGACTACTACTTCGAGCCGGTGGGCAACCTCTCGGTGGGCTGGTTCCACAAGACGATCCGCGACTTCATCATCACGGGCCTGCAGACGGGGACCGTCGCGCGCGACCCGAACAACGGATTCGGGGGCGAGTACCAAGGCTTCACAATCCTCACCAGCGCGAACGGCGGCACGGCCACCGTGCAGGGCTGGGAGTTCTCCTTCCAGCAGCAGTTCACCGGCCTGCCCGGCCCCCTGCGCGGGCTGGGTCTTGTCATCAACGCGACGCTGCTCGAGACCGAGGGCGACTTCGGGGGCGCCACGGTCCGCCGGACCGGCGAGGTCGCCGGCTTCATCCCGCGCACCGGCAATTTCATTCTCTCGTGGCGCCACGGCCGCTTCAATGCGCGCCTGCGGGTGAACTACCACGGGGACTACATCACGACCTACAACGCGGTCAGCGCCGCGCGCAGCCTGTACGTACGGAGCCGGACCATCGTCAGCCCGAGCGCGGGCTGGGAGGTGCGCCCCGGCCTGTCTTTCACTTGTGACGTCGCCAACGCGACCAACGCGCACCAGATCCAGTACCGCGGCGTCCGCGACCAGCTGGCGCTCGACCGCAACAGCGGCACCGCGGTCACGTTCAGCCTGACCGGCAGGCTCTGATCCCGGGCCTCAACGCCGCTCCCACCAAGCCCCCTTCCGGCACTCCGATGTCCCTCCCCTCCCCCCTCTCCCGCCGCACCTTTCTCCATTCCGCCGGTACCGGCGTCGCCGCCTTGGGCCTCGCGCCCGGACCAGCGCGCGCCGCGGCTGAACCGATCCGCCAGGGCCGCCTCATCGACCCCGCCCGGAAGCTCAACCTCGCCTGCATCGGCTGCGGCGGGAAAGGCGTGTCCGACGTCACCGGCGTCAGCGGCGAAAACATCGTCGCTCTCTGCGACGTCGACGCGGCCCAGGCGCGGCAGATCTTCGGGCGGTTTCCCAAGGTGCCCAAGTACCAAGATTACCGGCGGATGCTGCGGGAGCTGGATGACAGGATTGACGCGGTGACCATCTCCACGCCCGACCACACGCACCACGCGATCGCCATGCTGGCGATCTCGCTGGGCAAACACGTGTTCGTCCAGAAGCCGATGGCGCGCCTGGTCGGTGAGACGCGCGACTTGCTACTGGCCGCGCGCCGGCACCGGGTCGTGACGCAGATGGGCAATCAGGGCCACGCGGGCGAGGGCGTGCGGCTGGCGCGGGAATGGGTGCAGGCCGGCCTGATCGGTTCCGTGCGCGAGGTCCACGTCTGGACCAAGAAGATGGAGCTCGGGCCCTACAAGTCAGCGGTCAAGAGCCGCCCCGCACCCGGCGAGCAGCCGCCGGCGACGCTGGACTGGAACCTCTGGAACGGCCCCGCCCCGGCGCGCCCTTACAGCGCCGAGTACCATCCCCGGCGTTGGCGCAACTGGTGGGATTTCGGGGGCGGCGCCCTCGGCGACATCGGCTGCCACACGATAGACGCGCCCTTTTACGCGCTCGACCTCGGGGCCCCCGAGTGGATGCAGGCCGACTGCGCTCCGACCAACGGCGAGACATTCCCCGACTGGTCCGTGATCACCTATCAGTTCCCAGCGCGCGGCACGCAGCCGCCGGTCCGACTGACCTGGCACGACGGCGGGAAACTCCCGCCCCGGCCGCCGGGACTGGAGCCAGAACGCACCCTCGAGGAACGCTACGGCTATTACTTCCTCGGCGACTCCGGCGTGATCTACGATCCGAGTGAGAAGTGCGCGAGCCCCCGCCTGCTGCCCGAGGCACGGATGCGCGAGGCGAAGCTCCCGCCGAAGACCATTCCTCGGGTGCCCGGCGGCGACCCCTTCAAGGAGTGGATCGCCGCGTGCAAGGGCGGACCGGTGCCCGGCTCGAGCTTCGAGTACGCCGCCCCGCTGACCGAGGCGGTGATGCTCGGGAACGTCGCGCTCCGGGCCCCGGGCCGGCGCCTGAGATGGGACGCGGCCAACCTGCGCCTGCCGGACGCCCCGGAGCTCGAGCGCCACCTGCGGGCCGAGCCCCGGGCATTTTGAACCAAGTCGCTGACCCAGCCCGCCTCAGAGCTGCCCCTTGATTCCGAGGATCACGGTTGCGCCCAGCTCCTGCTGGCGGCGCGTGCGCATCTGCTCGGGCGTGTCCGCGGCGTAGCGCCGGTTGCCGATGACAAAGCCCCGCCCGTTGAGGTTGTTGATGGAGCCGTAGACGGCCAGCCGCGGGGACAAGCTGTACTGGGCATTGAGCCCGACCCGGAGCACGCGCGCCTTGTACTGGAAGGTTCCGGGCGGGATCCCGTTCGCGACGTTGGCGGCGACGGCGTTCTGCTGCGTCTCGCCCTGGTAGGTGAAGCTCACCTTCACGGAG
>CAIOTK010000349.1 GCA_903861185.1 uncultured Opitutia bacterium
CCCGGAAACTCGGCGCGAAGCCAGTCGTCGAGCAGCGCCTTCTCGTGCCGCAGGGGGTCGTCGCGGAAACCTCCCGTGAGCTTCAGCAGGAAGGCGAGATCAGACAACGCGCGCTGGCCCGTGCGCACGACGCGACCGGCGGCGTCGACGAGGCGGAACTCAAGGCCGAGACGGGGCGGGTAAAGGTCGCGGACGATGCGCACGTCGCCCCATTGCGGCCCGCGCCACGGCTCGAACTCGCCCGCGAGATCCACCGCGGTGAACGTGACCTCCAAGCGGTGGCCGGCCGGCAGGCGGGGCTCCGCGGCGCGCACGAGGTGCTCGCGCAGACGGTCGAGGTGGGCCGTATCGCGGGGGTCGCCGGGGAAGCGCTCGGCGGCGTCGACGAAGGTGGTGGGGTCGCGGAATTCGACCCGGACGCGGGCGGGGGATTCGGGCGCAGGCGCGGCCGGCAGGGCGGCAGCGGCGAAGAGGGCGAGGAGGAGAAGCGGCGCGGGCATAGCCGGAAGGACGCAGTCTGGCGCACTTTGGTTCCGTTGTCACCCCGGCAACGCGGGAAGGTTGCAATGGCGCGCTAATCGCCTCCTTTGAAGACGGGATGTTCGCCAACCTCTTCCACGTGATCACGCGCCGGCCCCCGCCGCCGGAGGCGGTGCGCCAAGCGTTCGTCGAGGAGGTGCGGGTGAGCACCCGGCCCGTGCGCAACGCGCGGCTTGAGCGCCTGATTTTGGTCGCGTGGATCCTGATCGCGGTGAAGCACGCCGCCATCATTTGGGCCTGCCGGAACTACCCGGTGCCATTCCACCAGCTCTGGATCAACTTCCCGACCTGGCTCCTCGGGGCACTCGCCACCGGGCTCTACTTCGGTCGCCTCCGCCGCGGTTGAGGGCGGGCGAAGGCCGCCCCTTGCGCCCCCGCGCGCGGCCGCCCAAGGTCGGGGGATGCCCTTGGTCGCCGCCAAGATCTTCCGCCTCGCCGCCGCCGCCCTCGGTCTGCTCCTCCTCGTCGCGCTCGGGGCGGGCCTCTGGCTGCGCGGTCACCTGCGCTCCAGCCTGCCCCGCCTCGACGGCACCGCCAACGTGCCCGGCCTCGCCGCCGCCGTGAGCGTCGAGCGCGACGCGCTCGGGATGCCCACCCTCCGCGCGCGCGACCGCCTCGACGCCACCCGTACCCTCGGCTGGCTGCACGCGCAGGACCGCTTCTTCCAGATGGACCTGCTGCGCCGCGCGTCGGCCGGGGAACTTGCGGCTCTGGCCGGGGAACGCGCGTTGCCCCGCGACCGCGGCGCGCGCCGCCACGGGTTCCGCCGGCTCGCCGGCCAAGTCTTGGCAGGCCTCGAACCCGCCGAACGCGCGCTCCTCGAGGCCTACGCCGCGGGCGCCAACGCCGGCCTCGCGGCCCTCGGCGCGCCCCCGTGGGAATACCTCGCCCTCCGCTCCACGCCGGAACCTTGGCGCCCCGAGGACAGCCTGCTCGTCGGCTACAGCCTCGTCCTCGACCTCCAAGACAGCACTGGTCGTTACGAGCGGAGCCTGATGACCCTGCGCGACACCTACGGCGCGGAAGTCTTGCCGTTCCTCGCCCCGCTGGTCGGGCCGGACGACGCCGCGCTCGACGGCTCCGTCGCACCGCTCCCACCCCTCCCCGGGCCGAAGCTGATCAACCTCCGCGCGCGCCCGCTGAGCGTACTGCCTGCGATCCCCGCCGCCGGGCTGGCGTGGCGGGAGCCACCGGCCGCGGACGCGTTCCCGTTCCCGGCCCCGGATCCGGAGCTGCGCCCGGGCTCGAACGCGTTCGCACTGGCGGGCCACCTCACCGCGGCGGGCGGCGCCGCCCTCGTGGCAAATGATATGCACCTCGGCCTCGCCGTACCCACCATCTGGTACCGCGCCTCGCTCGTTTTCGCCGGGCGTACCGTCACTGGAGTCACTCTACCCGGCACGCCCTTTGTCGTTGCCGGCAGCAATGGTGACATCGCGTGGGGGTTCACCAACGCGCAGGTCGACAGCGGGGACTTGGTCGCGGTGGAGACCAACTCGCTCGCGCCGAATCTCTACAAAGCCCCCGGCCACGGCGACGACTTCCTGCGGATCGAGCGGCGCCGCGAGACCATCGCGGTGCGGGGGGGCGAGCCGGTGACCGAGGAGTACGAATGGACCGTCTGGGGCCCGATTGTGGGCCGCAACCACCGCGAGCGCCCGCTGGCCCTCAAGTGGGTCGCGCACGATCCCGCGGCGATGAACCTCGGACTCCTGCAGCTCGAGGCGGCCCGCTCCGCCGACGAGGCCGTAGCGATCGCGCACCGCACCGGCATCGCCCACGTGAACCTCATCGTCGGCGACCGCACCGGCGCCATCGCGTGGACCCTCGCCGGGCGCCTGCCCCGCCGCGTCGCGTACGACGGCCGCCTGCCCGCCACGTGGAGCTTCGGCGACCGTCGTTGGGACGGTTACCTCCCGGCCGCCGAGGTCCCCGTGCTCCGAGGCGGCGATTCCAGCCTGCCCGGCCGTCTCTGGTCGGCGAACCAACGCCAAGTGGGCGGCGCAGCCCTCGAGCGGGTGGGCGACGGCGCCTACGCGGCCCCGGCCCGGGCGGCGCAGGTCCGCGACGGACTCGCCCGGCTCACCGCCGCCACGCCGCGAGACCTGCTAGCGGTGCAGTTGGACGACCGCGCCCTGTTCCTCCAGCCGTGGCACGCGCGCCTGCTCGCGGTGCTAACGCCCGAGGCCGTGGCCGGGCAACCCGCGCGCGCCGAACTGCGGCGGCGGGCTGAAGTCTGGGAAGGCCGCGCCAGCCCGGAGGCCGTCAGCTACCGCCTCGTGCGCGAGTTTCGCCAGGCCGTGCTCCGCCGCGCGTTCGGGCCGATCTTCGCGCCCTGCGTGGAGGCGATGTCCGACTTCGACTCCCGCCGGTTCCACCTCGAGCCCGCCCTGCAGGCGCTGCTGCGCGAACGGCCGTTGCACCTGCTCGAGGCGCGTTACGCGAGCTGGGACGACCTGCTCGCGGCCGCGGCCGACGACGCCGCCGCGACACTCGCCGCCCTCGGGTCTGATCCCGACGCCGCCACTTGGGGCACGCGCAACCGGGCCGCCATTCGCCACCCGCTGAGCGCGGGCTTACCGTTTGTCGGACGCTGGCTCGACCTCCCCGCCGACCCGCTGCCGGGCGACAGCGATCTGCCGCGTTTCCAGTCACCCGCCAACGGCGCCAGCGAGCGCCTGGTCGTCGCGCCCGGCCGCGAGGCGGAGGGAATCCTGCAGGTGCCCGGCGGCCAGAGCGGCCACCCCCTGTCACCGTACTACCAGGCTGGCCACGCGGCGTGGGTGCGCGGCGAACCGAGTCCTTTGCTCCCCGGCCAAACCCGCCACACCCTCACGCTGCAACCCTGACGCCAATGTCCCTCCACATCCTCGACCATCCCCTCGCCGCGCACTTGGTTACCCACCTGCGCGACCGCACGACGAAACCGGCGACGTTCCGCACGCTCGCCCACCAGCTGAGTCTGCTCCTCGCGATCGAGGCGACGGCGGAGCTCGCCACGGAACCACGCGCCATCGAGACACCGCTCGAGCCGGTGACGGGAAGCGTCCTGCGCCACCAGCCGCTGGTGATCATCCCGATCCTCCGCGCAGGCCTCGGGATGGTGGCGCCCTTCACCGAGCTCTTCCCGGACGTGAGCGTGGGCTACCTCGGGCTGGAGCGCGATCACGTCACGGCGGAGGCGCGGAACTACTACTGCAAGCTGCCCCCGCTTGCCGGGCGGGCGGTGTTCCTAGTCGACCCAATGCTCGCGACCGGCGGGTCCGCCGTGCAGGCGCTGGACGTGGTCAAGGCGAACGGTGGCGAGGACGTGCGCCTGCTCTCGATCGTGAGCGCCCCGGAGGGGGTCGCGGCCGTGGAGCGCGCGCACCCGGGCACCCGCATCCACACGGCGGCCCTCGACCGCGGCCTCAACGACCGCAAGTACATCCTACCCGGACTCGGCGACTTCGGCGATCGGCTCTACGGGACCTGACCCGCCACCGCACGCGCGGCCTCAATCCGCGGCCGCCAGCCGCTGCGCCCAGCGCCCCAGCGGCACCGCGAGCGCGCACGCCAGCGCCGGTCCCGGCGCCCCGACCACGACCAAGGCCGCGGCGTCGATGAACGGGATGCCCGCCAAGAGCTGCCCGACCCAGCGCCCTAGTCGTAAGGCGGGCGCCCCCGGCAGGTATTCCCGGCGGGCGAGGAGGCTCAGCCCCGCGATGTAAACGCCCAGCGCCGCTACCCAACCCGCAACCGCCATCCCGCCGGTCCAGCCCGCGCCACTCGCCACGGCCAGCCCGAGCAGAATACGACAGCCCGCCATCAACACCACCGAGCCGGCCCAGCGCTTGTGGACCCAATCGTAGGCGAGAATGACCGCCGCGAGCCCGACCACCCAGAACCACACCGCACCGAGGAGCGCGAGCAGGGCGAGGCCGAGCGCAAGTTCCGCGCCGCCCAGGAGCGCAGCGGCCCGCCGCGAGAGAGCCCCACTCGGAATCGGCCGCCCGGGCCGGTGTTGCGCGTCAAAGGCCGCGTCGGCGACGTCGTTGAGCGTCGCCCCGCCGGCGTAGGCCAGCCATCCCGCCAGCAATGCGAGCGCGGCCTCGCCCGGCGCCGGCCAGGCTCCCCCGCGCGCCAGCACCAGCGCGGCGAGGACGTTGCTCGCGACCGAAGGGAAGTTGCCCGCCCGCGCCAGATCGAGGGCCGCCCGCCAGCCGCCCCGCCCGCTCACGCGCCCGCTCCTCCGCCCGCGGCGGGCGCCCGGGCCAGACCG
>CAIOTK010000350.1 GCA_903861185.1 uncultured Opitutia bacterium
GATGAACTGGTGGCTGAAGGCGTGGCCGGCCTGCACGCCGTTGATGGTTTCGCCGTAGGTGGCGTTGGCCTCGCGCCCCACGTGGTAACTCACGCCCGCCCGCGCCATCAGGTCCCCCTCGTAGGTCGCGTCGATGAACATTCCCCCGGTGAACGCGCGGCCACTCTCCATCACGATCCGGGTGATCCGGGCGCCCGCTTTGAACACCCCGCGGCCCGGGCTCAGGTCGAGGCGCTCGCCACGCACCACCGTGATGCGGTCGCCCGCCTCGCGCAGCATCGCCGCGTAGACCCGCGTCGCCACGTGCGGCTCAAAGGTCCACAGCGTGCGTTCCGCGGGGTCATTCGCGCCGCCGCGGCGGTTGATGTAGTCCGCGCGGGCCTGCCGGGTCCAAGCGGAGGGCTGCTGGTAGTATTCCCAGATGCGCCCGTAGAATTCCCGCGCTAGGCCGCCAATCGCACGCTTGTTGCCGATATCGGTCGCGCCCAGACCACCGGTCGTCAGCCCGCCCAAGTGCTGGGTGGGTTCGATCAGGAGGGCGGTCCGGCCGAGGCGGGCGGTCTGCAGGGCGGCGCTGATGCCAGCCGATGTCCCACCGTAGATCACCACGTCGGCCGTGGCCGGAGCCGGGGCCGAGGGGAGGGGAGCGGCGGCCGGCAGGGCGGCGGCGGTTATGAGCAGGCCGGCGAGGAACGGGGAAAGCAAGAGCCTCATCCCGCCGAGCGAAGGCCTTTTGCGGCGCGGGGCGAGCCCGTTCCCGCCGCGGGCCCGCTCAGGTGGCGGTCTCGGTGAAGCGGGACTCGCGGATCACCGTGACCTTGATCGTGCTCGGGTACTGGAGCTCCGTCTCGATGCGCTTGCGGAGCTCGCGGGCGATTTCGCGCGCGCGGTCGTCGGTCACCTCGGTCGGGGCGACCACCACGCGCAGTTCGCGGCCGGCCTGCACGGCGAACGCCTGCTGCACGCCCTCAATCGCGGTCGCCAGCCGCTCCAACCGACCGATGCGCTGGATGTAGCCATCGAGCGAGTCGGCGCGGGCGCCGGGACGGTTCGCAGAAAGGGTGTCCGCAAGGATCACGAGCCCGGCGTAGATGGTCTCGGGCCGGACCTCCTCGTGGTGGGCGGCGACTGCATTGACCACGATCGGGGTCTCGCCGTGGCGGCGGATGAACTCGGCGCCGATCGCGGCGTGGCTGCCCTCCAGTTCGCCCGGGGCCGCCTTGCCGATGTCGTGCAGCAGGCCCGCCCGCTTGGCGACGTCGGGGTCGAGGCCCACCTCGCTGGCCAGCAGCGAGGCCAGAAACGCCGTCTCCACCGAGTGGTCGAGGACGTTCTGGGTGTAGGAGAATCGGAACTTCAGGCGCCCCAGCAGGCGGATAATCTCCGGGTTCAGGCCGTTGATGCGCAGTCGCGCCACCGCCTCCTCGCCCGCTTGGGTCGTCACGAGATCGATCTCCTCCTGCGCCCGGCGCACGTACTCCTCGATCGAGGCGGGGTGGATCCGACCGTCCTTCACCAGCCCCTCCAGCGCCACCCGGGCAACCTCGCGGCGGACGGGGTCGAAGGACGAGACCAGCACCATCTGCGGGGACTCGTCGATGAGGAGGGTCACGCCGGTGGCGGATTCGAAGGATTTGATGTTCCGACCCTCGCGGCCGATAATCCGGCCCTTCATCTCCTCAGAGGGGAGCTGGATAATGGTCGCGGTGAGGTCGTTGTTGGGCCGCCCCGCGATCCGCTGCATCGCGGAGATCAGCACCCGCCGGGCGTCGTCCTGCAGTTCTCGCTCGGATTTCTCTAGGGTCGCGCGGCGCAGAGCCCGGAACTCGTCTTGGCACTCGAGGAGGACCTCCTCGCGGAGCTGGCGGCGCACGGCGTCAGCGTCGAGCTGGGACACGCCCTCAAGGCGTTGGCGGACGCTCTTGGAGAGGCTGCGGATGGCGTCGCGGGCCTGGCGCAGAGCGGCGTTCTCGCGGTTGAGGCGCTCTTGCCGCTGTTCGAGTTGGTAGTCGAGGAGGGCGAGGGATTCCTCGTGGGCCTTGATCTCGCGGAGGCGGATATCGCTCTCGATCTCCCGGCGATCGTACTCGCGGTTGAGCTCGGCGCGCTTCTCTTGGATCTCGGCCTCGGCCTTCTGGCGCAATTCCTCGCCAGCCACGGCGGCCTCACGGCGGGCGACCTCGATGAGTTCGGCGGCCTGCTCGTGCGCCACGCGGCGGGTGTGACGGGTGAGGGCCCAGACGACACCGAACCCAGCCGCGAGCCCGAGAAGCACCGACGCGGCCTCCAGCGACCAGTCGAGCAACTGGCCGGCTTCAGCGGAAAGGATCGCAAGTTCGGTCGCGCCCACGGGAGCCAACAGGTTGGGGACCGTACGGCGGCGGGGGCGCAGAGCACAAGCCCGGGTTTCAGACGCCCCGGGCTTGGCGCCGGGCGCCTTTACCGCTGTCCTGCGAGGCGTACCCGCCGATGCCCGCTTTTCCCCTCACTGACGCGCACGTCCACTTCTGGGATCCCACCGCGGGGCGCTACGCCTGGCTCGACGCCGTGCCGGCGCTCGCCGGCCGCCGCGGTCCCGCCGAATTCGCGCGCGCCTGCGGTCCCGTGGCCGTCGAGCGCCTGGTCTTCGTCCAATGCGGTGCGGAAGACGCTCTGGCCGAGGTCGCGTGGGTCGACGGCCTCGCCGCGGCCGAACCCCGCCTCGCCGCGATCGTTGCACACGCCCCGGTCGAAGCCGGCGCTGCGGTCGAGCCCTGGCTGGAGCACCTTGCGGCCTGGCCGCGCGTGCGGGGGGTACGCCGGCTGTTGCAGGACGAGCCGGACGACGCCTTCTGCCTCCGGCCGGACTTTGTCGAGGGGGTGCGCCGCCTCGAACGCTTCGGGCTCAGCTTCGACCTTTGCCTGTACGCCCGCCAACTCGGGGCCGTGGTCGAGCTGGTGCGCCGTTGCCCCGGGGTGCGCTTCATTTTGGACCACGCGGCCAAGCCCGGCATTCGCGCCGGCCGGCTGGATCCCTGGCGCGAGGAGATCCGCACCCTCGCCGCCCTGCCCAATGTGGACTGCAAGCTCAGCGGGCTCGCGACCGAGGCCGATCCCCGGGCGTGGACGGCGGCGGATCTTCGGCCCTACGTCGACCACCTGCTGGCCACCTTTGGTCCCGAACGGCTGCTGTTCGGCGGCGACTGGCCGGTGAGCACCTTGGCTACGGACTACCCGCGCTGGGTGGCGACCTTGGACGACCTGCTCGCGGGCGTAGCGGCGGACGACCAGCGGCGGATCTGGTCGACGAACGCCGCCCGGGTCTACCGGTTGTAAGGCTCAGCGCGGCGGCGACCCCTGCTCCAGTTCCCAGCCCGTGCCGATGGCCTGCTCCGGCCGTGCGCCGCCTGACGCGTGCGGGAGGAACAGCGCGTGCAGCCCGGCCGTGCGGGCCAGCACCGGTCCCGCTTCCGGTCCGAGGACGAATAGGCCTGTCGCCAAGGCGCTCGCGCGTTGGCCGGTCGCCGCCCGCACGCTCACCGCGGCCAGGCTGCTCTCCGCCGGCCGGCCCGTACGAGGATCCAGCAGGTGCCCCGCCCCTGCGGGACCGATTGGGGCGCGATTGCGGTCGTTGCCGGAGGTGGATAGGGCCTCGTCGCGCAGGTAAAGGCGGCGGACCAGCGCGGGTTCCCCCGACCCAGGCGCGGGAATGCCCACGGGCCAGCCTTTACCTCTTGGGCCGGTCCCCGCCGCCCGCAGATCGCCCCCGACGGCGGCCAGGTGGTTCGTCGCGCCGAGGCGGCGGGCTAATGCGGACAACTCATCCGTGGCCCGACCCTTGGCGGGCGAGGAGAGGTCGACTTGAGTATCGACCCGGGCTCGCCGCACCGCCGGCGGATCGGTTTGGACTTCCACGCGACGCCAGTCCACCGCGGCGCGCAGGGGCTCTAGTTCAGCGGGCGACGGCGGCGTCCCGGTGCGTGCAGCGGGCCCGTGACCCCACGGCCCAAGCAGCGGCTCCACGGTCGGGTCAAAGGCGCCCCCGGTGAGTTCCGCGATGGCGAGGGCCTCCGCCGCGATCGCGGCCAGGCGCGGCGACACCGGCAGCCATTCGCCCGGCGGGGCGGCGTTCAACTGGTTCAGCGCCGAGCCGGGGCGCCAAGCGGACAACTCTGCCTCGAAAGCCTCGAGCAGGGCCGCCGCCTCGCGCTGCACGGTCGGCGCCGCGGGCGTGTCGGGTCCGGGCACCCAGCGCAGCGACCAGTTGGTGCCGAGCGCTCGCCCGCCGACTGCGATCGGTTCAGCGGCTGACCCCGTAGCGGCGAGGGCCAAGCCGGCTGCGCCCCGGGCAAAACGGCCCCACCGGTGGATCAACCGACGCGCTTCATCCACAGTTGCAGGGGGACCGACCAGACATTGAGCGCGGCCGCCGCCGCCACCAGCACGAGGGCGGCCGTATCGCGGGCGGAAAAGCGGTCGGCCGCTCCGCGCGCCCGCACGAAGTTCAGTAAGGCCCCAGTCGGGCAGCCGAACCGGCAGTAGGCCTGCGGCACGAAGACCGAGGCGACTAACCCCACTCCGGCGACGCCGAGCGTCGCGATACCCGCCGTGCGGAAGACCCAGGCGTCGAATGGCTCCAGCCCCGCCAGGTTGAACGGCAGGGCCGTCATCGCGACGACGAGCGTGAACAGCAAGAGAGCGGCCGGCAGGTACCCGAGGCCGCGGGCGACGTCCGGACGAAGGTTCAGGGTGAGGCGCCGCGGCCGAATCCGCCCGATGAGCTCCTGGGCGGCGCCGTGGGGGCAAACGTGATGGCAGTAAAACGGCTTCCGCGTCGCCCACGGCAACACCAGCGAAGCGCCAAGCAGGAGCGCTAGCCCGGGGGCGGTCTCCCACGGCACCCCGCCGCGGGCCCAACCTGCGAGGAGCGACTGCGCGAGCAGGTCCCCGCTCACCAGCCCGACGTAGCCCACCAGCAAGGCTTGGTGCGGCAGCTTCCAACGACGCCGCCAGTCCGCGGGACCGTAGGCCTGAAGTGCCGCGAGCCCGATCACGGCCAGCAGGCCCCAGTCGCGCCACCCCGGCGAGAAGGTCGGCCGGGCGAGGATCTCATCCCGGCTAGCCTGCAAGCGGGCCTTCACGCTGCGCGCGATCGCCATACTCGTCATCGTCGAACCCGAGACGCCCTCGATCCCCGCCGCCCGCAGGTCGATGCCCGCCGCTTGGTCCCACGTCATCCCGTTCCATTTCTTCAGGAACCTACGGTC
The DNA here is from genome assembly GCA_903861185.1 of uncultured Opitutia bacterium. Classification (GTDB taxonomy): domain Bacteria; phylum Verrucomicrobiota; class Verrucomicrobiia; order Opitutales; family Opitutaceae; genus ER46. The sequence goes on from CAIOTK010000350.1 coordinate 5,247, forward strand.
CGTCACCACATCCTTGAGGTGTTCCGCGGTGTCCTCTGAGGAACGCACGCGCAGGCCGAGAATCTTCCAGTCCGGGTCCAGCGCGACCAATGTGTCGGTTACCCCGCAGTAGCCGATAATGTCCTGACAACGGGGCTGGGTGCGCACCACGTACCCGAGTTCCCGGCCCGCGCGGTCGAGGACGAAGAGGCCGTCGCGTTCCGAACTGTCGGGGCGCAGCCGCGCGGCTTCCGGAAAGAAGCCTCGGACCTCGGTGACCTCAACCGGGGCGTCGCCGTGCGAGCGCTGGTGCACGGCGACATCGCGCACCAGCCACGCAATCGCCGCGACAACGCCGAGGCGGTAGAGCTGGAGGAGGGCCGACCGCACGGGAAGCCCGGACCCGCCGCCTCAGGGGGCGGGCAGCAGCTGGACCGCGTCGATGTGGGTGTTGCCGTTGGCCGCCGCGGCATCGACCACCACCGCGTGGGTTTGCCCGGCGGTGAAGCGGAAGGTACCCAGCGGCACCCAGCGGGTGTCGATCGGCGGGGTGACCTTCTGGTTCACGCTCACTTTGGCCTCACCGCCGGCGTGGCGGACGGTCACGGCCGTGTTGCTCGCGCGGTTCTCGTGGGCGGCGCTGGCGAAACGGACCTCGTAGTTGCCGGTGGCCGGCACCGTGAACTCGAAGGTCGCCGTGTTGCCCGGCCCGCGGGCGTAGGCGTAATCGTTCCCGACGAACGGCAGGCCCCCGCCGCTCGTCCAGTTGCCGGTGAGCTTCGCCTTGGTGTTATCCACGACGATGCCCTTGAGCGCGGTGAGGGCGACGCCACGGCCGCCGTTGTCATCCACCGGGGCGGGGTTCGGGCCGCTGAGGTCGAACGTGTTGTCCGGGAGGCGCCGCGCGCGGCCGGGCAGCTTAAGCAACTGGTCCATCTCGGACCAGTAGAGCGTGTAGACCTCGCGCGGGGTGCAGTTGCGGCGCACCGCGATGGAGGCGGCCTTGCCGACGACCTCACCCATCATCCCGATGGTCTTCATCACGCGCACCGTACCGAGGGCCACGTCGGTGACGCTGATGTTACGGCCGGCCATAAACAGGTTGCTGATGTTGACCGAGTAGAGCGTGCGGTAGGGGATGGGGTAACCGTACTGGCGGTCGACCCGGCGATCGTGGTCCGCGTAGGAGATGAATGGATTTTCGGGGAACTTCTTCGCGTACTCCTGCTTGGGGAAATGCAGGTCGATGCTCCAGGTGCTGGGCACGCAGCCGTCGGGGAAGTCGCGCTTGGAGACGATGTCCTCCTGCGTGAGCATCACGTCGCCCACGATGCGGCGGGACTCGCGGGTGCCGCCAATGTAAGCCACCCAGTCGAGCTTGGCCTTGGGGTGCTCGGCCTTGCCGTCGCGGTTCTTCATCGCGTTGAAGGCGCCGAAGACCGCACGCAGGTTCCAGTCGCGGATCAGCTCGAGATCGTTGATCGGGTGCTTGTTGAAGCCGCTCTCCCAGAACCACTCGCCCTTGCCCTTATCGGCCATATCGGCGCGCCCCGTCTTCGGGTACGGGAAGTCATCCATCGTGAGGTCTAGGGCCCACGGGGTCTCGGGAAACGCGCGGGGTTCGGTGGCGTTGCTCCAGACCCACATATTGCTCATCCCCAGCAGGTCCTTCAGTTCGATCTCGTACTTGGCGCCGGCGAGATGGGCGAGGTTCCCGTGGCCGGTGCAGTCGACGAAGAGCTTCCCGCGGAAACGCTTCTCCCGGCTGGTGGCGGTGTTGAGGGAGGTGACCGAGAAGATGCGCCCGTCGCGGCTTTCCGCGGTGTAGACGTGTTCATTGAGGAATAGGCTGATATTCTTCTCCTTGCGGACGTGCGCCTCCTTCTGGGCATCGCCGAACTCCTCATACTGGCCGGGTGAGTTCTTGGCGCGGTCGGCGAACTCCTCCACCATTTCCCCAATATTCGGGTACTTGCCCCGGCGGATCAGGCCCATCGACCAGACGCGGACCTCAGAGCTGCCGTTGCCGCCCAGCACAGGGCGGTTTTGGATGAGGGCCACCTTCAGGCCCTGGCGGGCCGCTGAGATCGCGCTGCCGAGGCCGCCGTAGCCGCCGCCGACCACGACCAGGTCAAACTCGCCCATATCCTCTGGGGCGGCCGGCAGGCCGAGCGCGGCCTTGCGCCACGCGGACAGCGGCGCGGTGTCTTCCGGCGGGGTCTCCTTAAGATCCTGGGTGAAGTAGATCGCGTCGCAGCGGCCATTGAACCCGGTCAGATCGCGCAGGGCGACCGCAAGGTTGGTGCCGGCGGCCTCAAACACCCCGCCGTCTTGCCAGGACCAGGCCTTACCCTTGGTCCCGAAGGTCTCGGCGAGCGGCTGGCCGTTGACCAGCACTTGGAAGCGGCCTGGCGTGCCGGGCGCGCCCCAGTGGGCCACCCAGTCCTTGGTGCGGACCCAGACGCGGTACTTGCCGGCCGCGGGCAGGGTGGCGGTCGTGGTGGCATCGGCGACTGGCTGGCCGAGGCCATGGGCGAGCAGGTAAGGCGAGCCCATGATCTCGATAAACTGGGTATCGAGCGACCAGCCGCCGGCGTTGCGGAAGCTTTCCGCCTCAAGCAGGAGGCGCGGCGCCGCGGCCGCGGCGGGGAGGGTGGGCAGCAGGCCGAGCAGGCCGGCAAGGAGCGGGAGGGGCAGGCGCATAGGGAAAGGGGCGGGGTTAGTGGGGGCGGCAGGATGCAACGGGACCCCACGCGAAATCCAGCCGGGAATCGGCGACGGGAAAGGACGCAGGCGCTTTCCGGCGGGGGCCGGGCGGCGCCGAGGGGGAAACAGAAACTGGACTCTGTACTTAGAGAGCCTTGGTCTACCCGCTCTCGCCGTCAGCGTGCGACGCGGGCGTGGCGGCGGCCGGTCGCGATCAGCAGCGCGAGCGCCGCCGCGGTCGCCACAACGTACGCGCCCGACGACGGCAGCGCGAGCCACGCGAGGCGCGCCTTTGCCGCCCCCGTGCTCCCTAGTCCCGGCGCGAGAAACCCTGCCCAGAGCCAGTAAACGGAGTACGCCAGCCCACCCGCCCCCAGCGCCCAAGCCACTAGCCGCGTGGGACCCCGGGGCGCGTCCAGTGCGGCCAGCAGCACGATCAGGACCAACGCGGTGGTGCCCATCGCCCCGGCGTGCAGGTGCGCCCGCTGCACGTACACCCAAGCCTTGTCCACCACGGGCTTGGCCAGCGCGGGATCGCCCTTGTACAGGGTCGCGGTCACGGCCGCCGCGTCTTCACGCAGCCGCGCCTTCATCGCGTCCTCGGCCGCCCCGAAGGCAATGCCAATGGCCTGACCGAACAGGACGGTGAGCAGGGCGAGGCTCAGGCCGGGCCAGAAGGCGCCGAGCCGGGCGGGGAGGGAGCGGGTTTCCATCGGGTTTAAAAGTCGGCCGAGCCAGGCGTGCGGGCGAACGGGATCACATCCCGGATATTGGCCACGCCGGTCACGAACATCAGCATCCGCTCAAAGCCGAGGCCGAAGCCCGCGTGCGGCACGGTGCCGTAGCGCCGCAGGTCGAGGTACCACCAGTACTCCTTCTCGGGCAGTTGGTGTTGGGCGAGGTTCTCCCGCAGCACCTCCAGCCGCTCCTCGCGCTGGCTGCCGCCGATGATCTCCCCAATGCCCGGTACCAGCAGATCCATCGCCCGGACGGTACGGCCGTCCTCGTTCACCCGCATATAGAACGGCTTCAGGGTGCGCGGGTAATTGTACACGGTCACCGGGCACTTGAAGTGCTCCTCCGCCAAGTAGCGCTCGTGCTCGCTCTGCAGGTTATCGCCCCAGGCCACCGGGTGCTCCCAAGCCCGGCCAGACTTGGCGAGGAGCTCAATCGCTTCGGTGTAACTGCAGCGCTGGAACGGGCGCTCGAGCACAAAGTCGAGCCGCGCCAGCAGGCCCTGATCGACGAACTTCCCCAAGAACTCCAGGTCGCCCGCGCAGTGCTGGCGGACGTCGCGGATGAGGTGCTTCACGAACTCCTCGGCCAGCGCCATATTGCCCTCGAGATCGCAGAAGGCCATCTCCGGCTCGATCATCCAAAACTCGGCCGCGTGGCGCGAGGTGTTCGAATTCTCCGCCCGGAACGTCGGGCCGAAGGTGTAGACGTTCGACAGCGCGCACGCGAAGACCTCCGCCTCCAGCTGGCCACTCACCGTCAGGTACGCCTTCCGCGCGAAGAAATCCTGGCGGAAGTCCACGTCGCCCGCCTCGGTCATCGGCGGATGCGAGGCGTCCAAGGTGGTCACCCGGAACAGCTCGCCCGCCCCCTCGCAATCGCTGGTGGTGATGATGGGGGCGTGCACGTAAGCGAAGCTCCGCTCCTGGAAAAATTGGTGCACCGCGTAGGCGAGACGGCTGCGAATCCGGAAGACGGCCCCGAATAGGTTGGAGCGCGGGCGCAGGTGGGCGATCTCGCGCAGGAACTCCAGGGTATGGCCCTTCTTCTGCAGCGGGTAGGTCGCATCGGCCTCGCCCACGATGGTCAGCGTCTCGGCCACCACTTCCCACTTCTGGCCCGCCCCCTGCGAGGGAACCAGTCGCCCGCGCACCTCAATCGCCGCGCCCGTAGACGCGCGCGGCAGGTCGGCCGCGTAGTTCGGCAGCGTCGCCGGGGCGATGACCTGGATGCCCTTGAGCGAGGAACCGTCGTTGAGCTCAACGAAGGAGAACCCCTTGGCGTCGCGCCGCGTGCGCACCCAGCCCTGCAGC
>CAIOTK010000351.1 GCA_903861185.1 uncultured Opitutia bacterium
CCCCGGGCATAGGGCTAAACGAGTCCGCTGCGGCGGAGCGATCTGAGGTGGGCTCGGGGAAGGATCGGAGATGGGGTTCAGTCTGCGCGGACCGGGGCGACCCACCTTCGCCAAGGCTACGGCGGACAGTCGCGCCCCGGCTACACCAAACCCAGGTACAGCAAACCCCGGGCACACCAATCCCTTCGGACACGCCAGACTTGCCCGGCGATACGAATCCCCTGCTGCCGCGCGTGGACCGGGCCGAAATGGTGGAGGTGGCGGGAGTTGAACCCGCGTGCCTCCGGCCTTTGCACGCCACATCTACCTGTATAGTGCGACTTTGATCTCGCCAGGGTCATGCCGCCGCACGCGCTCGAACCCCAGCCAGTCCCCGGATGAAGGTACAACGCGCAGTCCGCGGACCGCTCCACGCGCTATGCCTGCTGTCGTCGTCAGTATCGGTTAGCAGGTGTCACCGGACCAACGTGGCTGAGTTAAGCAGCCAGGGGCATTTCTTCAGTCTTGCCGTTTGTTTTTTTCGCAGGGGGATTAGCGAGAGACCCACGACTCTCGACAGGCAGCAACGCACTCCAACCGGAAGTAGAATCCAGAACACCCCCGAAAGGGTTAGGACCCGGTCCACGCGCAGCAGAATCAAGGAACGAGGGGAGGATGCGGGCACCTCCTCGCGATTGCAAGCGCCACGGGCACTGGAGGCTCGCCTTGCCGCCGCGCCACGGCTTGCCTGCCGCCCGCTCCCCCTATGAAGCCCGCCGGCTGGTCGCTCCCCCTCGTCCTGTTCCCGCTCGCGCTCGCCGCGGCCACGCCCCCCGCTCCGCCCCCACCCGATCCGGCCACGCTCCCGCCCCCCGCCCGCGCCGTGGTGCCCCGGCTCGAGGGCAAGGTCACCTTCGACGGCGAACTCACGGAGTCCGTGTGGGCTCGCGCCGCCCGCCTCGGCCCGTTCCGCCCCGCCAGCGGCCAGGGCGAGCCCCGCGAGGCCACCTTCGTCCGCGTCTGGCACGACGGCGAGGCGCTCTACCTCGGCTGGGAATGCAGCGACGCCGACATCCAGGCCACCTTCACGGCCCGCGATAGCCGCTTTTGGGAGGAAGAGGTGGTCGAATTCTTCGTCACCCGCGACGACCTGACCCGCTACTACGAGCTCCAATGGAACCCGCTCGGCGGGGAGTTCGACGCGATCATCACCAATGACCTCGATGCCCGCGGCGTCTCCCGCTCGTTCAAGGGCGACTGGAGCTACACCGCCAAGGGGATGCGCAGCGCGGTGAAGGTCCGCGGCACGGTCCAGAAGTCGGGCGATCGCGACCAAGACTGGCGAGTGGAGGCGCGCATCCCCTTCGCGGATCTCGGCGGCCCCGCACCGCGCGCCGGTGAGGTCTGGCGGGCCAACTTCTACCGCTTCAATCGGGAACAGGGCCGCAAGGAGGAGATGCTGAGCTGGTCCCCGCCGATGCTGCCCGGCTTCCACCAGCCCACCCGCTTCGGCTTCCTCGAGTTCGGCCGCTGAAGCCGGCGCTCTGCTGGCCGCGGCGGCTTCGTTCGTGACACCGCCGCGCCGACCCGCACGGTGAACGGGATGGTCACCCCGCTCACCTCCGCGCGCCTCGCCGCCGGCCGCGTCCTCCGCGAACCCCCCGGCGCCACCCCCGGCTATTGGGCCGGCTGCCCCGGCGTCTGCTTCGATCCCCAAGAGCAGGCTTGGTACCTCACCTACCGCCTGCGTCGCCCCCGCGGGATCGCTCCGGACCGGGGCGGCGAGGTCCGCATTGCCCGCTCGACCGACCTCGAACGCTGGGAAGACGTCCTCGCGATCACCAAGGACCGCTACGCTTCGGCCTCGATCGAACGCAGCTGCCTGCACCGCGGGCCGGATGGCCACTGGCATTACTTCACCAGCTATGTGCACCCGGACGACGGCCGCTGGTGCACCGCCGTGCTCCGCGCCCCCACGGTGGCCGGACTGGACCCGGCCCGCCAGGAGATCGTCTTCACCGGCCCGCCGCTCGGCCTCGAGGGCGTGAAGGATCCGTGGATCCTCGCCGTCGATGGGGTTTATCATCTGTTCCTGAGTGTGGCGAACCCCACCCCGGCCACGGACTCCGGCTCCCACGCCAGTCTGGATATCTTCAACACAGGCGAGTGCACCTCGGCGACGGCGCTCGCGACTTCGCGGGACCTGCGGCGCTGGGACTGGCAGGGGCTCGTGCTCGCGCCGGGGGCGGGCGGCTGGGACCGCTATTGCCGCCGGCTGAACTCCGTCGCGGCGCTGCGCGGGGCCGATGGTCGCCGCCGTTATCTGGGCTTCTTCGACGGGAGCGCGAGCCACCTCGAGAACTACGAGGAGAAGTGCGCCCTGGCGGCCTCGGATGACCTGCGGCGCTGGACCTCGCTCTCGCCAGCGGGTCCGACCTTCCTCAGCCCGCACGCTTCGACCTCCCTGCGGTATCTGGACGCCCAGCCCGGGCCGGATGGGCGCTGGCACCTGTTTTATGAATTCGCGCGGGCGGACGGGGCGCACGACCTCCGGTACCTCCCGTGCACCGAGGCCGAGCTGGCGGCCCTGTTAGGCTAAGGAGCGCCGCGTTTTGGGGGTTGCCTCGCGGCCGGGCAAAGTTCGTTTTTTCCCACCCCCGATGCCCCGGTTGCTCCCTTCGCTTTCCGTCCTCTTGCTCCGCGTGGCCGGAGGCCTGACGTCGCTCGCCGCGGCTTCCGGGGCCGAGGCGACGGCGACGGACGCGAAGGCGGCCGTGACCGCGCGGGTAGACGCAGAATTCGCCTCCCTCGAGGCGATCTTCCACCGGTTGCACGCGAACCCGGAGCTTTCGTTCCAGGAGTTTGAAACCGCGGCGCTCGTGGCCAAGGAGCTGCGGGCCGCGGGGTTCGAGGTGACGGAGAAGGTGGGGAACACGGGCGTGGTCGGGGTGTTGCGCAATGGTCCCGGCCCGACCGTGCTGCTGCGGGCGGATATGGACGGCCTGCCGGTGAAGGAGCGCACGGGCCTGCCGTGGGAGAGCCGCGCCGTGGTGCGCGATCTGTCCGGGCGGGAGCAGCCGGCAATGCACGCCTGCGGCCACGACCTGCACGTTACCGGCCTCATCGGCGCGGCGCGGGTCCTCGCGGCGGAACGGGAGCGCTGGTCCGGTACGCTGGTCTGCGTGGCCCAGCCGGCCGAGGAGATTGTGGCGGGGGCGCGGGCGATGCTGCGGGACGGCCTCTACACCCGCTTCCCGCGGCCGGACTTCGCGCTGGCGCTGCACGTGTCGTCCTCGCGCAAGGCGGGCGAGGTCGGCTACGTCGACGGGACCCCCTATGCGAGCGTCAGCTCGGTGGATATTCTCGTCCGCGGGGTGGGCGGGCACGGGTCGCAGCCGCACACGGCGAAGGATCCGGTGCTCTTGGCGGCGCAGATCATCACGGCCCTGCAGGGGATCGTGAGCCGGGAGATCCGGCCGGGGACGCCCGCGGTGGTGACAGTCGGCACCATTCAAGGCGGGACCAAGCGGAACATCATCCCGGAAGAGGTGCGGCTGGAGCTGACCTTGCGGAGTTTTGACCAGAAGGTGATGGGGCAGATGGTGGCCGCGATTCGGCGGATTTGTGCGGGGACGGCGGCGGCGGCGGGCGTGCCGGAGGACCGGTTGCCGGTCGTGACCGTCTCGCCGGAGTCGGCGCCGGTGACGACCAATGATTCCGCTCTAGTGCGGCGGCTGGCGGGAGTGTTCCGGACCTGGTTCGGACCGGAAAGAGTGGAGGCGGCGTCGCCGTCGACGGGAGCGGAGGACTTTTCCGAATACGGGCGCACGCAGCCGCCGGTACCGATCTTCATTTGGAGCGTCGGCGCCGCGGATCCGGCCCGGTATGCAGCGGCGGCGCGGGGTGGCCCGTCCGTGCCCGCGAACCATTCGCCCGAGGCCGTCTTCGTGGCCGATCCCACCCTGCGCACCAGTGTGGCCTCCCTCACTGCCGCGGTGCTCGACCTAGCGCCGCGCCGCTGAACCTTCCCGCTTCCTTTCCCCATGCCCTCCAGCCCCCTCAGCCGCCGTCACTTCCTTCAGCGCGCCGCGCTCGCCAGCGCTCCGTTGCTCTTACCCGCCCGGGTTTGGGCCCAGGCCACCGCCCCGAGCCGCCGTTACACGGTCGGTTGCATTGGGATGGGCAAGCAGATGGGCGGCCACCTTCGCAACCTGCTCCAGCGCGATGACATCCAGGTGCTGGCGGTATGCGACGTTGACACTACCCGCCGGGAGGACGCCAAGCGCCGGGTCGAGGCGGCTTACGCCAAGAAGGCCGGCACCGGCAGCGCGGCGACCTGCGCCGCCTACAATGATTTCCGGGAAGTGCTCGCGCGGAAGGACATCGACCTCGTCCTGATCGCGACCCCCGACCACTGGCACGCCTATATTGCCATCGCCGCGGTCAAGGCGGGCAAGGACGTCTATTGCGAGAAGCCGCTCACCCATAACGTGCGCGAGGCGGTCGAGCTGGTGAAGGCCGTGCGCGCCACCGGCCGCGTGTTCCAGGTGGGTTCGCAGCAGCGTTCGTCGAAGGAGTTCCGCGTCGCCGCGGAGTTGGTTCGTAACGGCGTCATTGGGCGCGTCCACGCGGTGGGCGTTTCCTTTGGCGATCCGGCCAAGCCCTACACGATGCCGGCGGAGACCCTAGAGCCCGGGCTCGACTGGAACCTGTGGTGCGGGCCGGGTCCGTTGGTGAACTATAACCCGATGCTGGCGCCGCGGGGCCTGCACAATCACTTCCCGGACTGGCGCAAGACCTGGGAGTTCGGCGGGGGGATGATCACCGATTGGGGCGCCCACCACATCGATATCGCCCATTGGGGCCTGGGGATGGACGAGAGCGGGCCCGTCGAGGTACGGGCGCCGCGCGACTGGCAGGATGCGAAGCGTGGGGCGCAGCTGGTCTACGCGGACGGCACGGTCCTGACGCACATCCGCGGTAAGGGCGTGTCCTTCTTCGGCACCGAGGGGGAGGTGCACGTGAACCGGGGCAAGTTCGAGTTCGTGCGCGACGGCAAGGTCATCCGTAAGTTCTGGGACAAGGAGGTCGACAAGGGCACCTCGATGGAGCGCGAGGTCACCCTGACCGAGCGCGAGTATCTGGCCGATGCGAAGGTGCGGCTGTACAACAGCAAGAGCCACTTCGAGGACTTCATCGAGGCGGTGGGCAAGCGGAGCCGGCCGATCTGCGACGTCGCGGTGGGGGCGAGCACCGTCATTGCGTGCCACGTGATGAACTTCGCTTACCAGTACGGGGCGAACGCGCGCTGGGACCCGGCGCGGAGCCGGTTTGCGGGCTGGAACAGCGGCGGCGACTCCCGCTGGCTGACGCGCAGCTACCGCGACGGCTGGGCGGTCTGAGCCGGGCTCACCAGGCGTCCGGTCTGAGTTGCCCTGGCGCGGCTTCGTGCCTTACTCGCGCTTATGCTGATCCGTACCCCCCGCGATTGGGAACTGCCTGAGTCCGCCTGCACCCCGGAGCGCGCTTACCACCTGCGTCCGCGCCGGGACTTCCTGCGCACCCTCGGGGGCGCCGTCGCTGGGGGGCTGGCTGCGCCCTCGCTGCTGTCGGGCGCCACCGCGGGCTTCCCGTCACGGGTGAACCCGGACCACCGTGATCCCGCGCTCCAGCCGACGCCGTACGAGCTCATCACTAGCTACTGTAACTTCTACGAGTTCGGCACTGGTAAGGGGGATCCCAAGGTCAATGCGAACCGCGGTTGGAAGACCGAGCCGTGGACCGTCGAGATTTCCGGCCTGATCCGCAATCCGCTGAAGCTCGACGCGAACGATCTCGTGACGCGGATGGGTGGGGCCGAGCAGCGCGTGTACCGTTTCCGGTGCGTTGAGGCGTGGTCGATGGTCATCCCGTGGGATGGGTTCCCGCTGGCGAAGCTCATCGCCCTGGCCGACCCGCTGCCGGAGGCGAAGTTCGTCACCTTCACCACCTTCAATGATCCGAAGAGCGCGCCGGGCCAGCGGGGCGGGGCGCTGGATTGGCCGTATTTCGAGGGGTTGCGGCTGGACGAGGCTAATCACCCGCTGGCGTTCATCGCGACGGGCATCTATGGGAAGGCGATCCCGAACCAAAACGGTGCGCCGCTGCGGCTGGTGGTGCCGTGGAAGTACGGGTTCAAGTACGGCAAATCCATCGTGAAGATCGATTTTGTGGCCAAGCAGCCGCGGAACACCTGGCAGGTGATGACGCCGCACGAGTACGGATTCTACGCCAACGTGAACCCGAAGGTGGACCATCCCCGTTGGTCGCAGGCGAGTGAGCGGGTGATCGGCGCCGGCGGGGCGTTGGGGCAGCGGCAGCGGACCCTGATGTTCAACGGCTATGAGGCGCAGGTTGCGCCGCTGTACGCCGGGATGGACCTGCGGCGCAATTACTAGGCCCCGGGTGCAGCCACTGGCCCGCTTTCTGCGCCATCCGGCGACGGCTTGGGCGCTGGTGCTCCTGCCGGGCCTCTGGCCGGCGTGGCCCTTGTTCGTGGTGCCGGACTTCACCGTCCTCACCGATCCGCTCAAGTACATCCTGCTCCACTGGGGCTTGGTGGCCTGTGTGCTGCTGGCGGTCGTGCTGACCTTTTCCCCGCTGCGGGTGCTCTGGCCGGGCGCCGCGGTGCCCTTGGCCCTGAACCGGCACCGGCGCCTCGTGGGCGTCGCGGCCTGCGCTTACGCGCTGCTGCACCTCGCGGCGCATACCCGGTACGTGTGGGATGGTTCCTTCGACACCTTTCTGAGCGAACTCGGGAAACCCTTTCAATTGAAGGGGCTCGCCGCGCTGGTGCTCCTGCTGGTGTTAAGCGTGACTAGCTTGCACGCGTTGGTGCGGCGCTTGGGAGCACGGCGCTGGAAGGCGTTGCACCGGCTGACGTACGTCGCGGCTGCCTTGGCGGCGTGGCACCAGATCGAGGCGCGGAAGGTGTTCCCTCCCCAGGTGCTCCTCATCTTCGGCCCGGTGGTGGTCCTGCAGGCCGCGCGTTGGTGGCGTGAGCGCCGGCCACGGTCGCCCGCCGTTTGAAGCGGGGTCCCCAGCGGGCCGCTTACCGCTGCAGGAACAGCGGGGCGCCTGGGCCCATTGGGATGCCCGCCCAGATCCAGACCGCCAGCAGCACCATCCAGATGGTCAAAAAGACCACCGAATAGGGCAGCATCGTCGCGATGAGCGTGCCGATGCCGGCGTCCGGCTCGTACTTATGGGCGAAGGTCAGGATGAGCGGGAAATAGCTCATCAGGGGCGTGATGATGTTGGTGACGCTGTCGCCTACCCGGAACGCGCCTTGCACCAGTTCCGGCGAATAGCCGAGCAGCATAAACATCGGGACAAACACCGGGGCCAGTAGCGCCCATTTCGCGGAGGCGCTGGAGATCAGCAGGTTCACGAGGGCGGCGAACAGCACTAGGGCGACCATCAGCAGAATCGGCATCTGCTGCAGGCCGAGGGCGGAGACCAGCCCGGCGCCCTTCACAGCCAAGATTACCCCGAGGTTCGTCCAAGTGAAGTAGGCGATGAACTGGGCCGCGAAGAACGCCAGGACGATGAACGAGGCCATCGACTTCATCGTGCCGGTCATCCCGGACATAATGTCGTGGTCGTTGCGGAGGGTGCCCGCCGCGAGGCCATAGGCGACGCCCGGCAGGAGCCCGAAGAGGAAGATCACCGCGCCCAAGCCGCGCATAAACACCGACTGTTCGAAGCCGGGATTGCCCGGCGTCTGCAGGAAGCCATCGGCGGGCAACAGGCCCCAGAGCGCGAGCCCGGTGAGGGCGGTAGCGGTGGCGGCGGCCGCAAGGAGCCCGCGGCGTTCTGCGGCGGAGAGCGAGTTTAGTTCATCCCGGGGGGCCTTGCCCCGGTATTCGCCTAAGCGGGGTGCGACCACCCGGTCGGTGACCCAGGTGCCCGCGGCGGTGAGCACAAAGGTCGAGACGCCCATAAAGTACCAATTGGCGGTGCCGGCGACGGAGTAACCGGGGTTGACCACGTGCGCCGCGGCCTCGGACAGGCCGGCGAGGAGGACGTCCACCGAGCTGACCAGCAGGTTGGCGCTGTAGCCGCCGGAGACCCCGGCGAAGGCGGCGGCGAGGCCGGCGAGGGGGTGGCGGCCGACCGCGTGGAAGGTGGCCGCGGCGAGGGGAATGAGCAGCACGTAGCCGACCTCGCTGCCGGCGTTGGACATAATCCCGGCAAAGACGATCATCGGGGTGACCAGTCGGCGTGGCGTGGCGAGGACGGCGAGGCGCAGGGCGGCGCCCATCAGGCCCGAGTGTTCGGCGATGCCGATGCCGAGGAGGCATACCAGCGAGATGCCGAGGGGCGGGTAAGCGAGGAAGTTGCGGATCGGTTCCAGCAGCATCCGGTGCATTCCCTCCAAGGAGAGCAGGTTCACCACG
>CAIOTK010000352.1 GCA_903861185.1 uncultured Opitutia bacterium
CCCCTCGAAGGCCTGCTCGAAACCGTCTAGGAGCACCCGGCGGGCCCCGTCATCCGGGGCCGCGTTCAGCAGCCGCGCCGCCGCCTGCAGATCGGCGGTGGTGCCACCGGCCGCGAATCGCCGCATCAGCCGGCTCGCCAGATGGCGCCGGATCAGCGGTCGGGACCAAAGGGAATGCTCCGAGGTGGTCGCCAAGAGCGCGGTCACCGCCTCGCGGTCGCTAGCGACCTTGTTTTCCAGTGCCCACCACAACTGCAGCGGCACGTAGGGGTCATCGGCGTCCTCATCGCGCCCGAGCAGCGCCTCCAGCACCGGCAGAGCCGCGGTGGCGGGCAGTCGGCGGGCAGTGGCCGCAAGCTGGCCGCGGACCTCAACGTTTGGCTCCCGGATCGCCAGCTCAGCTAGCGCCCGTGCGATCGCTGGCCCCGGCGCTTGCTCGTCGGCGAGCAAGCGCACGGTCCAGCCGCGCACGTGGGCGTCCGGGTGGGCGAGCAGGCCCAGCGCGGTTTCCGCTTCGAAACCGCCGGACACGTGCAGGGCCCATAGTGCCTCCAGCGAGCGCTGGCCGACGGTGCCGGCGGCGAGCAGCGCGCGGAGCGGGGCGATCAGCGATGCGTCGCGGCGGTCGCCGAGGATCTGGCGGGCGGTCTCGCGCCGCCACCGGTTCGGGTCCTCCAGCAGGGCGAGGAGGGCGGCGGAGGGCTCGCGGGACAGGTCGAAGGCGGCGTACCCCGCCGGGGCGCCGGCGGCGCGGATCCGGTAGATGCGGCCGTCCTCACGGGTGATTTGGCCCTCGTGGTTGCGGTAGTGGTTCACCTGCAGGTCCCGCCAGTCGGCGACGTACAGGAATCCGTCTGGGCCGTGCTTGATGTCCACGGGGCGGAACCGGCGGTCGCCCGGCCGGATGGCGGCATCGACGTCGCGCGTAGCGAAAGTGGAGCCCCGCGCGGTGAGTTCGGCAACGGGTAGCCAGTTGTTCATCGGATCGGTACCGATGAGTTTCCCGTGGTAGCGGGAGGGCAGACTGCCGCCTGCGTAGATCACAAAGTTGTGGGTGAAGCGCGCGACGTCGGGATGTGGCATCGCGGGGAAGAAGCCGAAGGCGTGGGGGTTCGAGAGTTCGCCGTGCTTATCGAAGCCCTTCCGGTGGTAGCCGCCCTGCACGTAGTGGAAACCGCGGGTGTTGCCGCCGTTGTGACCGGAGAAGACGCGGCCCTGTGCGTCGATTTCGACCCCGAAGGTGTTGCCGCCGCCCTCTGCGAAGATCTCGAAGCGCGCGGACTCGGGATGGTACCTCCAGATGCCCTGACCGGTGAGGCGCGCCACCGGCTCGCGGTCTAGGCCTGGCCGCGTGATCTCGGTCGAGACCGTCGAGCCGACGGCCCCGTAGAGCCAGCCGTCCGGCCCCCAGCGCAGCGAGTTGGCCACTGAATGCGTGTCCTCTAGGTTAAAGCCGTCGAGCTTCACCACAGGCGGGCCGTCGGGCGTATCATCGCCGTCGGCGTCGGGATAGAAGAGGAGTTGCGGCGGG
>CAIOTK010000353.1 GCA_903861185.1 uncultured Opitutia bacterium
CGCGACCGGAGAACATGCCGGACACCCGGGCGAGGACGCCGAACTTGTTTTCGACGAGGACGGAGATCGTGTGGCGCATGGAAAAAGAGGAGTGAGTGGCAAAAACCGAGGGGAGGCCAGCCGAAGTTCAGGCCGCCCCAGCGGACGGTGGATGGTGGACGCTGAGGGACTCGAACCCCCGACCCTCTCGGTGTAAACGAGATGCTCTAACCAACTGAGCTAAGCGTCCGGGCCGTCGCCTTCAGGCGCCCGCGGGCCGCAATAGGCCCTCGCGCACCATCAGCTCGGCGTTTTGGACGGCGTTGAGCGCCGCCCCCTTCCAAAGGTTGTCCCCGCTCACCCACAGGGCGAGCCCATTGTCGAGCGCGGTGTCGAGCCGGATACGCCCCACCCCGCACTTCACCTTGCGGGAGAATTCAAGGGGCGTCGGGTAACGACGCTGGGCCGGATCGTCGACCAGTTCTGCTCCCGCGAAAACCGCGATCGCGGCGCGCGCAGCTTCGACCGTAACCGGACGCTCGAATTCCGCGTTGACCGCCACCGAATGCGCCCGAACGACCGGGACGCGCACCGTTGTGGCGGAGACACGCAGGTTGGGCAGACCCATAATTTTGCGGCTTTCCAGCATCATCTTAGTCTCCTCGCCCGTGTAGCCGTTGGGCCCGAACGAGTCGACCTGTGGGATCAAGTTGAAGGCGATCGGGTACGGATAAACCTTCGGCTCCGGCACCGCGCCCTTCACGTGCCCCTGCACCTGCTCCTCCAACTCGCGGATCGCCTCGGCACCCGTACCTGAAACTGACTGGTACGTCGCCGCAAAGTACCGCCGCAAGCCGAAGGCCTGGTGCAGCGGCCAGAGCGCCATCAGGGTCACCGCCGTCGAGCAGTTCGGGTTAGCGATGATCCCACGGTGCCGCCGCAATTCCCCGGGATTGATCTCGGGGATCACCAGCGGCACGTCAGGATCCATCCGGTAATGGGAGCTCTTGTCGATGACCAGACACCCCGCACGGACCGCGTCCGGCGCGAGCGCCCGCGTGACGGATCCGCCAGCGGCGAAAAACGCGAGGTCGACGCCCGCGAAGACTCCGGGCTTGGCCTCCTCGATCGTGTAGGTCCGGCCGGCGTAGGTAACCGTGCGGCCAGCGGAGCGAGCCGAGGCGAACAGCCGCAGCGACCGCAAGGGGAACGCGCGGTCGTGCAGCAGGTGCAGCAGCTCTTGACCGACGGCGCCCGTGGCGCCGACGATGCCAACTGTGACAGAGGATGAATTCACGCGGGAATCAGCCATGCAGCTGGCGAGCAAAGCCTGCGCGCGACTGGGCATCAAGCTCGGACCTCGGCTGCTGCTCGTCCGCATCGGCACCGGCACCCTCCAATTCTACCGCGGGGAACAGCTCGTCCGCGCCTACCCGGTGTCCACCTCCCGTCGCCCGCCCTCCAACGTGCGCGATTCCCTCGGCACGCCACGGGGCTGGCACGTCATCGCGGAACGCATCGGTGCCGGCCAGCCCGCCGGGATGGTATTCCGCGCCCGCGTGCCCACCGGCCGGCACTGGAGCGAGGTCCCAACCGGGCCTGACGGCCACGCTCCGGACCTAGTCACCTCCCGCATCCTCTGGCTGCGCGGCCTAGAGCCGGGCGTGAACCTCGGGGGCGACGTCGACACCTACTCCCGCTACGTCTATATCCACGGCACCAACCACGGAGATCGGATCGGCGAGCCGTTGAGCGCAGGCTGCGTCCTGCTCCGAGACGTGGAGATGATCGAACTGTTCGAAGAGGTCCGCACCGGGGATCTGGTCTGGATCACCGACTGACCCGCGCCGCCGGCCGGTCCACGAGCAACCGGTGCTGAACCGCGAACGTGCCGGACCGCAATGGAGGTAAGAGCAGCAGCAGCGCGCGTTCGCCCTCGGCTAGGTTCAAATCCGTGGCTAAGGCCTGGTAGCTCGCGCCCCGGGATACGGTCCGCAGCACCAACTGGCTCGTCCGCGGTACCGGTAGAGCCGAGTTGGGTCCCGGCTGCGGTTTCAAGGGACGCTCGTTCAGCGTACCCTCCAGCTCGAGCCCGCTGAGGTTGACGAGCACCAATTGGCCGGCGCGGAAGCGCATCTCCCCGTCGTCCAAGACGATCGTCCGCCAGGGCCCGTCGGCCTTTTCTTCCGGAAGCAGGACGATCAGCGCGTGCGCGACTCCCGCCGGGATCTCCGCCTCGGCCAGGAGAGCGCGGTCCCGCGGGGCGATGAAACGCAGCGGGGCCGGGCCGCGATAATCGTAACGCGGGGACCGCGCCAACGGATAGAACCGCAGCCGGGTCGGCGCCTGGCCCGGCGCGGCGACGTAGGCCGCCTCGCCCAGCGGACGGGGACTGAAGACCGTGAAGCGCAGGGTCACCGCGGGGCTTGCTCCGCGCAGCGCTCCCGCACTCCACGCGCAGGCCCAAGCCACCGCAGCAGCCAGCCACCCACGGCGACCGTGCGCCCGCCAAGACGGAGGGCCCGCGTTCATAGGTCGGGCTGGGTCAGCCACCGGAAGGAGATGATCCGGAAGCGACGGCCATTCGCGAGGTTCAACGGGCTGGTCAGGTTCTCCGGCAGCACCTCGGCCGCATCCCCGGTCAGATCCCCTTCCCCCTTCGGCGGATCGAAGTACTCGGGCGCCCGCTGCACCAGGGCCTCGCACCAGGCGCGGCCCTCGGTCGTATTGGTGGCGGGGTTCACCGCCTCGCCGTAGGCGCGGATGGTGAAGGTGTCCGAACGCGCGAACAGCACGGGCGCAAGCGCCGTCATCACGTCCGCCTGCGTGAGCCATTGAGAATGCATCTGCACCTTGGCCTCAGGATCGAACTCCGCCACGGGAGTGTTGATCCCGGTCTCGGCGATAGCGGCCTCAAGTAGGCTCCGCGGGATCTCGCCTCCCTCCGCGTCGACCGCCGCGTACCGCGGGTGCGGCGCGAGGAAGTCGCCGACGGAGAGGAAAGGTCCATCCTCGCCGTGTCGGACGGTGATCAAATCGACAATCTTCGCCGCGAGCGCCCCCGTCTCCGTCGCGTTCAGCGTGCGCATCCCGCGGCGGAACCAATCGGTACGCGCCGCCGCCGAGCCCGCCTGCCCAGCTTCCGCCTGGTAGGTCTCCTGCGCCGTCTGCGAGAAACGAAGGAACTGCGCGTTGGTCGACTGAACCGTCGCGCTCGCAGTGTCGCTGGAAGGCGCGCCCGTGGAGGAGGAAAGACTGAGGTACCGGAAGGTCTGAGGGCTAGGAAAGCGCACTCCGCGCAACACCGCCGCCCACGCGGCAACATTCGTGGAGTTAAGGTTGAAAGCGCCCGCCTGCAGGAAAAACCGGGACGAACGCGCATCCGCCGCGCCGACGGCGCCAGCCGGATCGACTCCCTCTACCGTGGCCCGCAGGTCGTCGACGGTCGGCTTGCGGTAGCCCGCGCCAGGTTCGTACCAGCGCACGGTCCGCAGCAGCGGGTTCGGCACGATCAGGTCGCCGTTGGCGGCGACCCCAGGGTTCACGCCCTCGCGGACACCGGAAAAGAAAAAGCGGTCGAACACCTCCCCCACCGGCACCCCGTTGAGCTCCTGCCCGAAGCCCCACGAGTTCCCGAGCATAAACGGCCGCTGGCCCGGAAGGCGGAAGTGCTGCGCCGCACCAAGTGAGAGCAGCGGGGCGCGGGGCAACTCGAATACGGGCACGTCCTCGTTGTACGACCGGGAGGTCTCGCCCCGATCGAGCAGCCGGTCGGGCGCGCTGATCGTCCGATAATTCACATAAAGTGAGGGATCATTGCCGTTTTCCCCGGCCACGAACGCTTCGCCCGGCAAGCGGCGGCGGCGCGGATCCAACCCCGGCGTGGTGAGCCAGCGGCCCGGCGCCGCGGGCGTGTCCAAGCTCTCGGCCAAGCGGAACACGTAGGAAAACTGGGTGGATGTCTGGCGCGCGGCCTGCGGGGAACTGACGAACTGGGTGACAAACTCGGGCGAAACGTACGTTGCCAGCTTGATTGGCTGCGCGGGCGGATCATCGGGACCGATGCGCGGCACGAGATAGACGGTGACCGTGATACGGTCTGAACCGTCGATCTCCAGCACGTGGTTATCGCTGCCGAGCTGCTCCCCGAGGGGCAGCGGTCGGACGGCGGCGGAGGCCCCGGCCGCGTCGAGCGTGCGGGAATAGAACTGGCTCGCGAACCCCGTGGCCGGCGGCTGTTCGGGCTTGGTGGTGTCGGCGACCGAGCGCCACGTGTACACCCGACCGGGCAGCCACGACTGGCGGTCCGCGCTGGAGCCGTCCGGCGTCCACGGCAGGTTGATGATCATCGGCGGCTCGGCGAGGTCGGGGTCGATCGCCGGTGAACCGAAAACGGAGGGGTCGTGGACGGAGAAATCCCCCACCGGCACTGGGCTCTCGCCCTGCACGTTGACTACTCGGATGGTGCGCGGGAGCCCCGAGATCTCGAGGCGGAGGTTCTCCGGCACCAACGCCGACGTGTACGGGTTCCAGAGTGAGACGAGCCAGCGGGCCGCGAGCTCGAAGGGCCGCGCGGCGGCGGAATCGCCGGCGGTACGGACATTAAAGGAGAGCAGGAAGTGCGAGAGCACCGGCGCGATCTGGTGCGCCCCGCCCTCCCCGATCAGCGGCGGCGTGATCCGCAGTCGGCGCCGCACCGGGTCCGAGCCGTAGGCCGGCGAGATCGCGGGCGGGGCGATCGCAGCGAGAGCGGGATCCACCGTCTCGGGATCCACCGGCACATAGCTCTCGGTGTAGGCGGGATAATTGGTCCACGCGGCAAAGGCCGAGCCCAGGAGGCCGGGCGCGAGGGATAGGTCCTGCCGCAACCCGCCCCGCCGCGAATCGGCGAGTACGGCTAAGTTATTCGGCGTCCACACGTGGTAATTCGCCCGCTGCAGGGCCAACCCGAGCTGGCCGTTGGCGGAGTTCCGCAGGAATCCGAGCTGGCTCGCGGTCAGTACCCGGTCGCCCGCGACCAGCGGGGCGTTGTTCGCGTCGCGCGGCTCGAAAACGGGACTGCCCCCCGCACTCGCCGCCCCGGCCCCGACCGCGAGCTGCTGCCGGACGCGGCCGCGGAGGTCCGGCGAATCATACGGTGCCGCGGTGAGCGTGCCCGAGGTGTCCGGAACCGCGACGGGGGCCTTAACGCCCTCGTCCCCCACCCACCACGCGTAGCGGCCGTAGGTGGCGTCGGCGTTCGGCGCCCCCGGCAGCCCGCGCGCACGTAGATCCTGGAGCGGAACGCTCACAAATTGGGCGCGGCTCGTCGTGTTCGTGGTTCCGCGAGCCACCAGATCGATCGCCCGAGCCGCCGGCGGCGCGCTGCCCGGGGTGACCGCGAGAGCCGCGGGCTGGTCCGTACCCGTGGCGGGGGCCGCGAATTCGTTCCCGCTGACCAGCCAGGTGAGCGGGCCGGAACCGTCCGGGCCCCAAACCCCGGTATAGTAGCGGGTGCCATTGACCCCGCCGAACGAGGCCGCCGTGGCAGTCGTCCGCTGGTCTGGTCCGGCGTAGCGCTGCAACTGGCCGAGGGCAACCTGCAGGCCAGTCAGGGCATGCTCGCGGGCCTGCGCCTGGCGCTGGGTGTTGCCGGCGACCGAGGTCTCGATGCGGGTGTAGGCGGCTAGCCCGACCAGCAGGAGCACGATGAACGCCAGCAGCGTGACGACGATGAGCAGCGCGAAGCCGCGCCGAGCAGCCGGACGGACTTGGCTCACAACGCACCTCCCCGCAGGACGATCCGGCGGGTGTAGACCCGCGAGTTCTCGTTGGCCACGCCCCACCACCAGAGCTGGGCGTTACCGTTGTAGCGCTGCGGCACCGCGAGCGCGGGCGTCTGCACCTTCTCCAAGTTGGCGATCTGCTCCGCGCCGGCATCGGTGAGGATCCGCACCATCACATCGATCACGTCCGGAAAGATCCGGTTGTAGGTAGACGCCGTCGCGGGTGTGCCCGGTGCCAACCGAGCCTGCAGGGCAGCCGGGGAGTTAGACAATGCACCCGCAACGGTGGCGGGAAAGACTAGGCGCAGCCCGCCGGGAGCAGCGGCGTCGCGCGCGTAGGCGCGAATTCCGAAGTCGATCACGTTATCGCCGATCACCGCGTCGAGGGTGCGGGCCGTGCCGGGCACGAGAACCGTGCGGGGGTCGCCGGTTACGTTGCTGTTGTTTGTTCCCCCGCCAGTGTAGGCGGTGCCGGTGATATTGTAACCGGACTCGAAGACGCCGGGCCGGCTGTTCGCTAAGCCCGGGCGCGCCTCGGCGCGATGCAGGACGTAAGCCGTCTCGAGGTTGGCGGGATTCGTGGCGGTATAGCGGCGAATGATCTGGTAACCCACCGCCACTGGGGCGGAGGGAACGGACACATCCAAGGCGGCGTTGGTGACGGAAGTTCCGTGGGTGAAAAAGCGGAGCCAGATCCCGGCGGTGCCGAAGCGCGCATCGTTGATCGAAGGCGTATTCAGCAGCAGCGAGATACCGCCCACCGGCTTCGGGTTGCGGGGCGCGATCTGCCAGAGGCCAGTGGCTCCACCGCTGGCTCCGTTGAGCACCTCCGCGGCGAACCAGACGTTGCCATCGTCGCGATAAAGCGCCCCCTGCAGGTCCCGCTCCAACTGGTCGAGAATCAGGCGCGCCTGGGCGTCGGCGCCGAGACGGGAGCTCGAGCGCGAGGCGGTCGAGGAGATGTTCATCACAATGACCGCGATGAAGCCGGCCATGAAGGTCGTGATCCCGGCGGCAACCAGCAACTCCACCAAGGTGAAGCCGGAGCGCGGACGCTTTGGCAGGAGTCGGGACGACCGCGCGCTCATCGCTCGAGCACCCCCGTGAAGTACAACACCTGCTTGCGGCCGTGGTCGAAGGATACCGGCCCGCCGGAGTTCTGGGCGGATTGAACCGCCGCCCCGGGCGCGACTTGGATGAAGGCCGGCCACCGCACCCGCAGCGTGTAGACGACCGCCGGCGCCGTCGCGTCGAGCTCAGTCGGGGAGACCGCGGGTTGCCGGATCAAATCGATCTCGAAGAACTTGTCCGTATTCGGCATCACCCGGTTGCGCGAATCGTACCACTGCCGGCGGCTGGAGGCGCTGTCGTAGATCCCGACCTCCCCGTCGAGCTTCCCGAAGATCACCTCCGGGTAACGCGTGCCATCGTTCGGGTTGTAGGCACCATTCGCGTCCTTCGCCTGCACCGCCGCCGGGGACTGGATGAGCGCGAGCCCAGTCTCGAACGGGACCGCGCGCAGGCGGGCGCGGACGGCGTCGGCGACGCGGGCAGCGGCCTCGGCGTCGGCTACCCCACCCACCGCCCGGGTAACCGGCGCGTAGAGTCCGGCTACGGCAAGCATCCCGATGCCGAAGATCACCACCGCGGCGATGACCTCGATGAGCGAGAATCCGGCACGCTTCCGGGTTTGGCGAAACGGAGAGCGCATCGTCAGAATCCGGTCGCCGAGTCGACCATCGCCACCGCTCCGTTGCGGCGGACGAAAAGGCCACGGACAGTCGTCGCGCTATCGAACGCCGGCAGCGTATTCCCGCCCAGCACGGCCGTGGTGAGGGCAATCTTGGTGGGGTTGCCCGTGGTATTGGAGACCACGGTGCCATCGGGCCCGAACTCTAGGTAGTGAATCCGCCCGCTCTGACCCTGGCGGTCGAAGAACTGGTTGCTAGCCGCCGCGGACTGCCCGCGGTAGCTGAAGCCCGTGACGGTGAGCAGGGTCGAGACCGGTCCGGTTGCGGCGTTGTTGTTCCAGCTCACCCCGGCGCGCAGGTGGTTGGTCGGCACCGGGGCGGGCGGCACCACGCAGATTGGGGTCGGCAGCGAGACCGCCGGGCCGGCGGCGACCCAGACGACCGAACCGTTGGGCAGGGTCTCGCGCCGGATTACCTGCAGCCGGCGGAGGTACATCTCCGCGTCGAGGGCATTGGCAGCCGGGGGCTGCTGGGCGTGAATAACCAGCCGCGCGAAAGTCTGGTGCAGCGCGGCCTGCGCGCGCGTACTCGCGACCAGCCCGGCGAGGATGGACTGGGCGCCCGAGAGCGCAGCGCCCGAACTGCCGCGCCCGGCCAGGGCCATCGCCCCCACCCCGGCGAGGAAGACCATCACCCCGATCACCACCAGCAGCTCGACGAGGGTGTAACCCCGGCGAGGCGCCACCGGCCGCGGGGGACGACTGGGCCGCAGGGAACGCATTTACTTCCAGCTGAAGATGAAGTCGGAGGCCGTCCGCGCCCCGTCCGGCAGCGAATAGAAGGCGACCCCGACCCGCAGTCCACCCTGCGCCACCGTGGGCAAGTCGGGCGTCGTGCCCGTGGTCACCGGACTGAGCCGCAGGCCCGTGTTATCAGGCGGCGCCACGGCGGGAACGGTCGTGATGCCGTCACCACCCGCCCCGCCCACCTTGATCGCGCCGTCGAGGTTTCGATCAACGAGCACGGCGATATCGGTGCCGTCAAAGGCGTCGCGGATCAGGCCCCGCTTCGCGGCGAGGGCGGCATCCGGCGTGGAGACCGGCACCATATCCGCTTCGGTGAAGGTGATGAACTGGATGCGGCGCGTGTTCTGCGCTTGGGGTGGCGGCGGGTTACCCGTCATTGTGGTCGGCAGCGCAACCCCGTCGCGCCGGGCGCCGACCAGGGTCTCGTAGAAACGGTGCACGGCCGCGAGGTTGGCCCCGCCCGCGGTGTTGCCGTTGACCTTGTTCGCGCCGGCGCCGGTCGTCTCGAAGGTCGGGTAGTAGCCGTATTCCTGCCGGAAGGCCTCGATCGCGCCCGCCCACTGGGCGAACTGGCCACGCGTCTTGGCCTTCTTGGCGGCGGTGCGCGCCGAGGACGTCGTGGGCACAAGGATAGCCGCGAGGATGCCGAGGATGGCGATGACGGTCAGCAGCTCGATCAATGTGAAGCCGGAGCGGCGTTGGGGGGCGGTCGGGCGGCGCATCGTGCTCGGGACTTCAGGGGTTGGAGTACAGGTTGTCGACCATCTCTGCAGACTGGGCCGCCAGGAAAAGACCCGAGGTCACGGTGATGGGCGGCGTCTGCGTGCCATTGGGCGCCACTTTCGGACCCGGCGAGAAAAGGACGTAAGCCGAGGCCTGCCAGCCGGCGGGGCTGCGGGCGTTCTTATAATAGTACGAATACCGCCGCTCCCACGGATCGAGCAGGCAAGCGTTCTGCTCGGGCTTGGAGGGTGGGTTCGGGGCGTTGCTGACGGGCTGTAGGAACTGATTGGTCAGGGTGCCGTTCACCACGAAGCGGCCCACCTCGATCAGATTAGGGCCATTGAGCCGGGTCGACAGATCCCGGGCGCCGAAAGCGCCGGTCAGGCAATTGAACAGCTTGGCTTGGGCGGTCTGCACCCCAGGGCCGGAATTGAGCGCGGTCGGCGTCGCGGGCGCCTGAGTGAATTCCCCCGTCTGCGGGTAATCGCCGTAGAGCCGGCGGAAATCCTCCAGGGCCGTAGCCAGCGCCCCGAGTTCTGCCCGGGCGCGCGCCGTCTGCGCTCGCTCTTTGACCCCGCGGATGGCTCCGACGGAAAGCGTGAACAACACGGCGACCACCGCCGTGACCGCCAGAACCTCGAGGAGCGTGAAACCCGCGCGCGTGCGGCTCGCTCCCCGGATGGGCAGCAAAAACGTGGGTGGGGTGACGCGCGGCATGGCGGGAAGGACGCGGCGCACCGTCCGACGTTACAACGGGCGGGGCCGGAGCTCCCCGGAGGGATCCGGCCCCACGACCGCCGTACCCGGCCGGTCGCCGCGCGCGCTCAGTCCTCGGCCTGTAGCGCCGCGACGACGCTGAAGTCCTCCAGCGTGGTAGTGTCGCCGCGGACCTGACCGCCCGCCGCAATCTCCTTGAGGATCCGGCGCATGATCTTGCCGCTTCTCGTCTTGGGCAGGGCGGCGGCGAACCGGACCGCGTCTGGCTTGGCCAGCGAGCCGATCTCCTTGCCCACGTGGTTGCGCAGCGCCTCCTTGAGCTCCTCGGTCGCCTCGACCCCCGATTTAAGGGTGACGAACACGCACAAGGCCTGGCCCTTGAGCTCGTCGGGCCGGCCCACGGCCGCCGCCTCCGCGACGGAGGGATGGGAAACTAGGGCGCTCTCCACCTCAGCGGTGCCGATGCGGTGGCCGGATACATTCAGGACGTCGTCGATACGGCCGACGATCCAGAAGTACCCGTCCTTGTCCTGCCGGGCGCCATCGCCGGTGAAATAGACCCCGGGCTGGCCGGGGAACTCGGAGAAGTACTGGCGCTGGTAGCGCTCATCGTCGCCCCAGAGGGTGCGGAGCATCGAGGGCCAGGGCTGGGTGATCACCAGCTTGCCGCCGGAATTACGAGGCACCTCACGGCAGCGCTCGTCCACCACCTTTGGCACGACGCCGAAGAACGGCCGCGTCCCGGAACCGGGCTTGGTCGGCGTCACGCCCGGCAGCGGGGTGATCATAATGGAACCCGTCTCGGTCTGCCACCAAGTGTCGACGATGGGGCAGCGCTGCTTGCCGATCATCCGGTGGTACCACATCCACGCTTCCGGGTTGATCGGTTCGCCGACCGAGCCGAGCAGTCGCAGCGAGTCGAGCCGGTGGCGCAGGACGTAGTTGTCCCCCCAGCGCATAAAGGCGCGGATGGCGGTCGGGGCCGTGTAGAGAATCGTCAGCCCGTGACGGTCGATCATCTCCCAGAAGCGGTCGGGCTCCGGATGATTGGGGGCGCCTTCGTAGACGAACACGGTCGACCCGTTGGAGAGCAGGCCATAGACCACGTAGCTGTGACCAGTGATCCAGCCGATGTCGGCGGAGCAGAAGTAACGATCGTTCTCCTTCAGGTCGAAGACGTAGTGGGCGCTGAGCTTCGCCCCGAGCAGGTAGCCGGCGCTGGTGTGGAGTACGCCCTTGGGCTTCCCGGTGGAGCCGCTGGTGTAGAGGATGAAGAGCGGGTGTTCGGAATCGAAGGCCTTCGCCTTGTGCTGGTTGGGGGCGCCTTCCCAGGCCTCCTTCCACCAGACATCACGACCCTCGACCATCGTCACTGGGTTGCCGCAGCGCTTGACCACGATTACCGACTGGACCGAGGGCGTGCCCTCGACCGCCTTGTCGACGTTAGCCTTGAGCTCGATCACCTTGCCCCGGCGCCAGCCGCCGTCGGCGGTAATCACCAGCTTCGCCTTACAGTCGTTGATGCGATCCTTGAGCGATTCCGGACTGAACCCGCCGAAGACCACGGTGTGGATGGCCCCGACGCGGGCGCAGGCCAACATCGCGATCACCGCCTCCGGGATCATCGGCAAGTAGAGCGCGACACGGTCGCCAGCTCCGACCCCCATATTCTCCAGAATGTGGGCCATCCGGCAGACGTGGAAATGCAGCTGCTTGTAGGTGATCGTACGGACGTCGCCCGGCTCACCCTCAAAGATCAAGGCGGCCTTGTTCTCGCGGGCCGTGCCCAGATGGCAATCGAGGCAGTTCTCCGCGACATTGAGTCGTCCGCCCACGAACCACTGGGCGTGCGGGGGATTCCACTTCAGCACCTTCCTGTAGGCCTTGCGCCAGACCAGTTGCTCCTTCGCCTGCCGGTCCCAGAACTTTTCTGGGGAGTTGACAGATTCGGCGTAGAGCTTCTTATACCGAGCTTCACTCCCAAGGTTAGCTTGGGCTTTGAACTCGGCCGAAGGCCTGAATTTCCGGGACTCCCGGGATACTGAGGTAATCGTCTGGTCTGGCACGTGCGTGTCGGATTGTAGGGTTTAAGGGACGCCGAACGCGTTTTTTATCCCGACCGAAGTTTCGAGCGTCAAGCCCGCGCCGGGAACAGCTTCTTCTCTGATATGGATCAAACGCCCCCGTCCGCCCCCAACGGCCCCACGCCCGCGCCCGCCAACCCGGCCGCGTCCGTCGCTCCCTCTGCTCCCGCCACCCCGCCGGAAAACACCATCCGGGTCGAGGGGGTGCTCGACATCGACCTGCAACGAGGTGGCAACGGCCAACTGATCGACCTTGCCCGCGGCTGCAAACGGCGGCCAACCGACACTTTCGTGCCCAAGGAGCTGATCCGCCGCTTCAAGCTTCGCGCCGGCTCGATGATCGGGGGCACCGCGTTTCCGCCCGACGGACGCTTCCCCAACCCCAAGATGCGCTTTATCGAGTCAGTGGACGGCGTCCCCTTGGAAGATCGCCGCGCCCGTTTTGAGTTCACGACGCTGACGACCATCTCGCCGAACCAGCACCTGCGGATGGAAATGAAGGACGGGCGGCTCACCACCCGTGCGGTCGACCTCTTCTGCCCGATCGGCAAGGGCACCCGTGGGCTGATCGTGGCCCCGCCCCGCACCGGCAAGACCACGCTCCTGCGCGATATGGCGCTGGGCGTGCTCGAGAACAACCCGGAGTGCCACGTGATGATCTTGCTCGTGGACGAGCGACCCGAGGAGGTCACCGACTTCCGCCGCAGCGTGCCGGCCGCCGAGATCTGGGCCTCCTCTAACGACGAGCAGATCGAGAACCACATCCGCATCGGCGAGCTCTGCATCGAACGGGCCAAGCGCCTCGTCGAGGCCGGCCGCGACGTCGTGCTCTTCGTCGATTCGATCACCCGCCTCTCTCGCGCGCACAACACCGCGCGCAACTCGGGCCGGACGGGCTCCGGCGGCCTCGACGTCCGGGCCCTCGAAAAGCCGCGCCAGCTCTTCGCCACCGCGCGTCGTACCGAGGAGGCCGGATCCCTCACCATCATCGCCAGCGTGCTCGTCGAGACCGGGAGCCGGATGGACGACGTGATCTTTCAGGAGTTCAAGGGCACCGGCAACATGGAGCTGGTGCTGGACCGAAAGTGCGCCGAGATGCGCCTCTGGCCCGCGATCAACATCGGCGCGAGTGGGACCCGCAAGGAGGAGTTGCTGATCGACGCCAAGACCCTCGAGGGCATCCATTTCTTCCGCCGCGCGCTCGTCGCGCAGAAGATCGAGGAAGCCACCGAGACGATGAACGCCCGGCTCTCCAAGACCAAGACCAACGCGGAGTTCCTCAAGCTCATCGCCCGCTGATCTCGAAGGAATTACCGCTTGCTCCGCCCCACTTGTTGAAATTTACCCTTTCCGCTTCCTCCGCCGCCTGATTCCCGCGACCCGACCCACCACGCATGCATAGTTTTTCCGAGCAGTGTCTCGATATGGCCCGCTCAATGCTGGGCCACAACCTCGACTCCATCCAGCCCGACGGCACCATCCTGCCCGCGCACCAGGAGCAATCCCGTCCGGATGAGCCGGGGCACGTCGCCTTCGCCCTCGGCGAATTCTACCGAGCCACGGGCGAGACCACGCTCAAGGGTCACGACATCGTCGACCTCGCCGCCCGCTGCATCACCGCGCAGATGTTCACCGAGCCCGCCGCCGAGAACGGCCTCGCCTATGCGGCCCTCGGCCTGCTCGCCTTCGGCCCCTCTAAGGAGCGCAACCCCGTCTGGGAGCGCCTAGTCGAGGAAACCCAGCAGCGCATCGACAAGTCTCTGCTCCACCGCAGCGACTACGATAACCACTGGCAGGCCTTCAATATCGCCAAGGCGGTCGCCCGCTTCAGCCTCGGCCTCTCCAAGAAGGATGAGACCTCACGCCTGATCGAGCGGATGTGCGACCGCATCGGCCAGACGAGCTCGAATGGTTTCTTCGACGACTCGACTGAGGGTCTCGGCGGCAATTTCAACCTCTACGGGGTGATGGCCTTCGTCTTCACCCGTTCCGCGCTGCAGCTTCACGCCAACAGCGGGGTGCGCGACCGCAAGCTGCCGACCCTCCGCACCTACGCGGAGAAGTACATCAAGATGATGCCCGACCTCGTCCGTCAGGACGGCCTCGGGTGGGCCTTCGGCCGCGCCGCCGGCGCTTACGGCCAGATGCACTGCATCAGCCTCATTATGCAGGGCCTCCGCGACGGCTGGATCGCTGACGACCAGAAGGTCAAGTACTACGATATTCTGCGGCGGCTGTTCATGTTCTTCTACGAGACCTACCTCGATCAGGAGCACGGGTTCCTCGACCTCCGCGACGAGGAGCGCACCGCCTACGGCCAGCACACCACGCGGATGGCGAACTTCGACGCCGCCCGCTACCTCTGCCAGTGGTCCCGCCTCGCCAAGACGGTGCAGATGCCTCCCGGCGCGCCCAAGGTGGAACCCGCCCGCACCTCCGGCCGCTTTGTCATCTTCGACAAGTCCAACCGCAAGGAGCAGGGCCTTTTCCTCTACCGCGACGCCGACTCCGGCCTCCACCTGCAGATCCCGCTCGTCAGTTCCGGCTCTACCCTCACCAGCGACTCCCTCGCGTTCCCCCACGCGCCCGGGATCTTCGACTGGCCCAACAACGTCTACAGCCCGATCCTCCTGCCGGAGCTTACCTTCGGGGAGCACGTCACGCTGCCCTCCTTCTACGGCAAGAACTGCGTCACCGGCCTCGGCCTCCGCAACAGCTTCTTCTTCCGTTACGACCAGCCCGAGCTCATCAACACCCGCGAGGAGTTCGTGCGGGGCCTCGGCAGCGTGAAGGTCAACTGGACCTTCTCCGGGAACAAGATTGGTTGTGAGTTCGCCTACACCGTCCGCCAACAGGTGACGCTCGACAAGTTCCGCTACGTTCTTGCGATCGCCGCACCCCACTCCCGCTACCGCGCCACCGGCACGATCACGCTCGGTGCCCAGGGTCACCGCTGCAGCGTCGCCAAGGATGACTTCCAAGCCACCTGGCGCGAAACCGAGGTCGTGAGCGCCGACCCGGCGTACCGGACCAACTACGGCAAGATCCACTACCTCCAGTCCCTGGTCCGCGACCATCCGCTCGTGATGCGCCCGGGCCAAGTCTACCGTTTGGCCGTCAACTTCGAGCCGGACGTCGCGCGCGTCGACGCTTGAGGCGACCCGCCGGCGCCGCCCCTCCTTCCCGCCGATGCTCTCCCGGCGCATCATTCCTTGCTTGGACGTCAACGCCGGCCGCGTCGTCAAGGGCGTGAAGTTCCAGGAACTCCGGGACGCTGGCGATCCCGTCCAGTGTGCGCGCGCCTACGACCGCCAAGGCGCGGACGAACTGGTCTTCCTCGACATCACCGCGTCGAGTGACGACCGCGGCATTATGCGGGAGGTCGTGGCGGCGACCGCAGAACAGTGTTTCATGCCCCTCACCGTCGGCGGCGGCCTACGGCAGGTGAGCGACATCGAAGCGATGCTCCGGAGCGGGGCGGACAAGGTCTCCCTCAATACGGCCGCGATCCGGGAGCCGCGCCTCGTCCGCGAGGCCGCTGATCGCTTCGGCGCCCAATGCATCGTCGTCGCCATCGACGCGAAGCGAGAACCAGACGGCCGCTCGTGGCGCGTGTATACCCACGGAGGTCGGAACGCGACGGCGCTCGACGCGGTCGCGTGGGCCCGGGAGGCAGTAGCGCTCGGGGCGGGCGAGATCCTACTCACCAGTATGGACGCCGATGGCACCCAGGCCGGCTACGATTGCGCCCTCACTCGGGCGGTCAGTGACGCGGTGCCAGTGCCCGTGATCGCTAGCGGCGGCGCGGGGACGATGGCTCACTTCGCGGAGGTGCTCGAGGACGGCCGCGCCAGCGCCGTGCTGGCGGCGAGCCTGTTCCACTTCGGCACCTTCACCATCCCGCAGGTCAAGGACTACCTCGCCCTGCAGAACCTGCCCGTCCGCCGTTAACCCACCGCCGGCGCGGGAGGGCCCGGCTGGTCCGGCGTCGACGGCGCGGCGGCCGCCGGGGCTTTGGGAACACCCACGAGCACGCTGAGTTGCTCCTGCACCGCGACGAAGAACTCGGCGGTGAGCTCCCCGGCCGGCACCTCGAAGACCGCCTTGGACCGCGCGTGTTCGTACCGGAGGCGGAGACCGTCCGCCGAGCGTCCCCGCGGCCGCAGCACCTTCTTGCGCTCCAACATCAGCGCGAGGAACTGCAGCAAGCGGGTATTCTCAGGCGTCGGCTCGGTGGTCGGGTCGGCCAGAGTGACGAATAGGCTTTCCGCAGTGAGCTTCAGGGCGCGGTCCGGATTCTCGCCCGCGCGTCGGGGCCGGAACGGCTGCACCCAGAGGCAAGCGACGCGACCGGGGGGGGTAAAGGCACCCAGATGCTGCTCCAACACGTCACAGCGCACGATCTCCAGCGTCGGTCCGACCTGGACTAGGTGGCTCGCCACACGGGCGCCCGCCACGAAAGGCTCTCCCGAGACCTGACAGGTGATGGCGACGGGCTGCAGGGATAGCTCCATAGGCAGGCCAAGGACTAGGGACGGCTCCGCCGGAGGCTAGCCCGAAGATAGCGGGCCGCCGCAGAAAAACATTCCCACCCCCGCCGGCCACCGCCACTTTCCACCCGACCGTGGCCGCAGCGCCCTCCAACCCCACCGACCTCCTCCTGCTCGCCGTCGACCTGCAGCCGGGCCTGCTCGCCGCGATTGATCCGACCGGGGGTTTGGTGCGCGACTGCCGATTCGCCCTCGCGGCCGCGGTCGGACTCGGCCTGCCGGTCGCCTTCACCGAACAGGTGCCGGCCAAGCTCGGCGCCACCCCGCCAGCCCTCCGCGCCGCCGCCCCGGCCGCTCCGGTTTGGGCGAAACAGACTTTCTCCGCCTTCGGCGACGAATCCGTGCGCGGAGCGCTTCTCGGCCCCGCCGGACCGCGGCATTTATTGCTCGCGGGCATCGAAACGCCCATCTGCGTCTACCAGACCGCGATCGACGCGCTCCGAGCGGAACTCGAGGTCACCGTGCTCACCGATTGCGTGGGCGCCCGCCGGCCGGCGGACGCCGCCGCCGCGCTCGGCGCGCTAGCGCGGCTCGGTTGCCACCTCCTGCCGGCTGAGACCGTGTTTTACTCGCTGGTGCAAGACTCCTGCCACCCGTTCTTCCGGGGCCTCACCGCGCTCGTCAAGGCGCGCGCCGGCGATTACGGATCCACGGGATCCAACTTATGAGCAACGACTCCCCCACCGTGTTGGTCCGTGATCTCAAGGCCTTGGGCGCCGAGGGAAGTGGCCGTCCGTTCTCCGCGGTGCTCGTGGTAAAGAAGGCCGCGCTAAAGACCGCCAGCAACGGCAACGGTTTCCTGAGCGCGGAACTCGGCGACCGAACTGGCTCATTTAGCTGTACCGTGTTTGGGGACAGCCCGGTCTTCGACGCCCTGCGGGCGGCGGGCGAGGGTGGCGTGGTTCGGATTGAGGCGAGGATCGAATACTATCAGGGCCGGCTTTCCCCGCGGCTGCAGCAGGTGGAGGCGCTCGGGGAAGAGGAGTTGGGCGCCCCGGGAGTCATCGACAATCTAGTCGAGTTGGCGCCCGAGGACCCGCAGGCGCTCTGGGCGGAGCTTGAGGCGTGCATCAACGCGCTCCGGCACGAGGAACTCCGGGCTGCGGTGCGCGGGGTCTTCGAGGAGATCGGTGCCACCTTTCGCTGGTCGCCGGCGGCCGTAGCGATGCATCACGCCTACCGGCACGGTCTCCTTGAGCACACCGTGCGGATGGCGCGCGCCTGCCGCGCGCTGCTGCCCCTTTACCCGGAGGTGGACGCCGACCTAGCCCTCGCCGGCATTTTGCTCCACGATACCGGCAAGGCGATCGAGTACGAGGGTTCGCTCGCGACGCGCCGGAGCCGCCGCGGAATTCTGCAGGGCCACGTGGTCCTCGGCTACCAACTGGCCCGGAAGCACGGCATGAAGGCCCGCCTGGATGCAGACCGCCTTGAGCGCCTCGAGCACATCATCCTCTCACACCAAGGTGAACCCGAGTGGGGCGCGGCCGTTTATGCTGCCACCCCCGAAGCGGTCTTCGTATCGATGATCGACAACCTCGATGCCCGAATGGGGATGGTCCAGCGCGCCCTGAGACAAGCCGCGCCGGGCGAGGAATTCTCCGAGCGTCTCCCGGGCCTCAATTCAGCCCTGCTGACCAAACCGCTCCCCGCCCCCACCCCGCCCGCCTAACCGCTGCTCCCCCGATGCGCCTCACCGCCCTGATCCTGCCCCTGCTGGTCGCCGCCGCGGCCTCCGCCGCGCCCGCCGGCCGCCCCTACATCCTCTTCATCTTTTCTGACGACCACGCGCGCCACGCGATCGGCGCCTACGGCTCGAAGGTGAACCAAACGCCCCACCTCGACCGCCTCGCCCGCGAGGGTACTCGCTTTGAGCACTGCTTCGTCACCAACTCGATCTGTACTCCCAGCCGGGCGGTCGTCCTGACCGGGAAGTACTCCCACGCCAACGGCGTGCCGGTGTTCAACGTGTTCGACGGCGCGCAGCCGCACGTCGCGCGGATGCTACAGGCCGCCGGCTACCACACCGGGATGATCGGCAAGTGGCACCTCGGGAGCATGCCGACCGGCTTCGACCGCTGGATCATTTTGCCCGGCCAAGGGCTCTACCATAACCCTGACTTTCTCACGCCGCACGGCCGGCTCACCCTGCCCGGGCACGCCTCGCCGCTGACCACCCGCCTCGGCATCGAGTTCTTAGAAACCCGCCCGAAGGACCGCCCCTTCTTCCTGATGCTCCATCATAAGGCGCCGCACCGCGCGTGGGAACCCGACGCTGCCAACAAGGCCCGCTTCCGGGACCGCGTCATTCCCGAACCCGAGACGCTCTGGGACGACTACGCGACCCGGCCGGCGGCCTTGCCGGACAATCGGCAGACTGTCGCCCACGATCTCACGCGACGGGATCTGAAGCTCGAGCCTCCTGCCGACCTCGCGCCCGGACCCGCGCGCCAACAGTGGCTGAACGTGAAGCCGACCGAGGTCGAGATCACGCTCCCCGACGGCACCCGCAAGACTCTCACCGGCAAGGACCTCGTACGCTGGAAATACCAGCGGTACATGCAGGACTACCTCGCCTGCGTGCAGGACGTGGACGACAGCGTCGGCGAGGTGCTCGATTACCTCGACCGCTCCGGCCTAGCCAAGGACACCATCGTGATCTACTCCGCCGACAACGGCTGGTACCTCGGCGACCTCGGGATGTACGACAAGCGCTTTATGTACGAGCCGGGCTTCCATATCCCGCTCCTTGTTCGCGGCCCCGGCGTTAAAGCCGGCTCCGTGACCCAGCGCCTGGCCCTGAATGCCGACTTCGCGCCGACCTTCCTCGAGCTGGCCGGCCTGCCCGTCCCGGCTGACATGCACGGGCGTTCCCTCGCCCCGATCCTCCGCGGTGCGGAGCCGGCCGACTGGCGGACCTCCGTCTATTACCGCTACTACCACGACCCCGGCCACCACAACACCCGCGCCCACTACGGGGTGCGGACCGCGACCCATAAGCTGATCCACTACTGGAAGAAAGACGCGTGGGAGCTGTTCGACCTGGCCAAGGATCCGAACGAGCAGCGCAACCTCGCGGGCGATCCCGCCCACGCGGGCAGACTCGCGGACTTGCGCGCCGAAATTACACGGCTGCAGCGCCAGCTCGGTGATACGGGGCAATTCGCGAACGAGATCCCCCGTGACGGGGTCGACGCGCCGGTGAACGTTCCCCGCCTCGGCGAGAAGGATGTGCGCGGGGCGATCGCGCTCGCTCGCCCCTGAACGGCCCGCTGCGGACTCAGACCACGCCCCGGCCGCGGGGGTGATGCTTCCGGTGGCCCTCGGCAAGCCGTCGGGGCTCCACCGCGGTGTAGATCTGGGTGGTGGAGATGCTGGCGTGTCCCAGCATCTCTTGGATCGCCCGCAGGTCGGCCCCACCCGCCAGCAGGTGCGTCGCGAATGAGTGCCGAAGGTCGTGCGGCTTCACACGCGGGTCGATGCCGGCGCGACGCGCGTGCGCCTTGACGATCATCCACAGCGCCACGCGCGTGAGGCCGCGCCCGCGGTGGTTGAGGAAGACGTGCCCGCGGGTGTGGGGCCGCACGAGCACGGGGCGGCCGCCAGCGAGGTAGTCCCGCAGCGCAGTGCAGGCCTGCCGGCCGACCGGCACCACCCGCTCCTTCGCGCCCTTACCGAACACCCGCAAACCACCGCCCTCAACGTCGAGTTGGGTCAGCAGCAATCCTGCGAGCTCGGAAACGCGCAGGCCACTCGAGTAGAACAGCTCCAAGATCGCCCGGTCCCGGAGGGAACGCGGTTCGGGCCCGGCTGGCGCGGTCACCAATCTCGCTACCGCCGGGGCGGACAGGGCGCGGGGCATCCGGCGTCCCGGACGCGGACCGGTCAGCAGAATCGTGAAGTCATCGGGCCGCACTCCGTCCCGCACCAGTTGGCGGGCGAGCATCCGCAGCGCCGAGAGTTTCCGCGCCACGCTTGCCACGGCGTAGTCACCGGCGGCAAGGTACTGCAGCCAAGCCGCAGCGTGATCCCCCGTGACCGCGCCCCAATCCGCCGCTCCGTGCCGCGCGAGGAAAGCCGCGGCCTGATCTAGATCTCGCCGGTAGGCCGCGAGCGTGTTGGCAGACAGGCCGCGCTCGAGCCCGAGAAAGGAAAGCAGGGCATCGATCGGACCGGCCCAACCACCGCGCGCCCGGCTCAGGTCGTCGGCCATCGGTGCGGGCCCGGGAAAGACTAGTAATTCCGGCGCCGCGGCGGCGGCGTGTAATTGGAATTCTGCTCCTTCATCCGGAAAGTAATCCGCGCCTTTTCCAAGTCGTACGGGCTCATCTCCATCTTCACCGTGTCGCCCGCGGCGATCTTGATGAAGTTCTTGCGCAGCTTGCCCGAGATGTGCGCGAGCACCACGTGCCCGTTCGACAACTGGACTTTGAACATCGTGCCGGGCAGCACCGCCACCACCTTGCCCTCCACCTCGATCGCGTTGTTGTCAGACGACATAGGAGGCCGGAAGGGCGAGAGAGAGGAAGGCGGTGGGCATAAGGGACTTTCGAAACCCCTTGTAAGCCAGAAGGCGCCACCCTTAGTCAAGCTTCCCGCCCTTGCCTTATGGCCGCGCCTCCGCCCCCCTGCCCCTTCCCGAAGCTCCATCCCTCGCAATTGGTCCGGGACGACCGCTTCTTTATGAGCCTCGCGTACAATCAGGCGATCGAGGCTTGGCGGGGCGGTGAGGTGCCTATCGGCGCGGTCATCGCGGTGGACGGCGAGATCGTCGCCGCCGCCCACAACACCGTGGAGAGCAACCGGGACCCGACGGCCCACGCGGAGATGCTCGCCCTCACCCAAGCGGCAGCCGCCCGCGGCGATTGGCGGCTCGATGGGGCCACCGTCTTCGTGACGAAGGAACCGTGCCCAATGTGCTCCGGGGCACTGCTGATGTCGCGTGTCCAGCGGGTCTGTTACGCAGTCCCGGATCCGAAGATGGGGTGTCTGGGCGGCGCCACGGATCTCAACCAACTGCCGCGGATGAACCATCGCCTTGCGCTCACTGCCGGCGGAGTCCTCGAGGAGGAGTGCCGCACGTTGATCCAGGCGTTCTTTCGCGGCCGCCGTGACGGCGCGGAACGCGGGGCGGAGGGTTCGCCTTGCCCCATCGCGCTCGGGTCCTGAGCCTCTTCGGATGCGCCGGATCAAAATCGCCCAATTTGGCCTCGGACCCATCGGGAAGGAGTCCCTGCGACTCGCCGCGGAACGCGCGGACCTCGAGGTCATCGGCGCCGTGGAAATCGACCCTAGCGTTACCGGTCGCCCGGTCGGCGAGGCGTTGGCGTGCCCCTTACCCGCGGCAGCCCGAATCCACCCCAGTTTCGCCGCGCTTGTCGCCCACGCTGGCTTACCCGACGTCCTCCTGCACACCGCCGGCTCCGATGCCACCCGCTCCTTCGCCCAGGTGCTCCCGGCGCTCGAGGCGGGGGTGAGCGTCGCGTCAACCTGTGAAGAACTAATCTTCCCGCGCCTGCTCGCACCGGAGCGGACCGGGGAAATCGACGCCCTTTGCCGCCGCACCGGGGCCCGGGTAGTCGGAACCGGCGTCAACCCCGGGTTTGTAATGGACGTGCTCCCGTTGTGCCTGACGGGCGTCTGTCGGGAGGTGTCCGCCGTGTACGTGGAACGGGTCGTCGATGCCCGCACGCGGCGCCAGCCGCTGCAGGCGAAAATCGGCAGCGGGCAGGACCCAGCGGAGTTTCGCGCGCGCTTCGCCGCCGGGACGGCCGGGCACGCCGGCTTCCGGCAGTCGGTCGCGCTGCTCGCCCACGGCCTAGGGTGGCGGCTCGACGAGATTCGCGAGACCTGTGAGCCCGTCGTGGCCGAGAGCCGGGTCGTCACGCCCCATTTCGAGGTGGCACCGGGCCGTACCCTCGGGCTGCACCAGCGCTGCGTTGGCCTCGCCGGCGGGGAAACCCGAATCCGGCTCGACCTGCAGATGTACCTCGGGGCGCCCCTCCCCCACGACGCCATCGTCATTCAGGGTCGACCAGGCTTAAACGTGCATCTACAGGGCGGTGTCGCGGGGGACGACGCGACCGTCGCGGCTCTACTCAATGTGATTCCTTCCCTGTTGGCCGCGCCACCCGGAGTGCGCCTGCTGACGGAG
>CAIOTK010000354.1 GCA_903861185.1 uncultured Opitutia bacterium
CGGTTCTGCCTCCTCTTAGCGTTCCCCGTGCCAACCTAATCCAAAGACTTTTGCGATAACGCAACCCGTTGCTCAACAAGTGCTCCTGAGCGCGTCCGTGCTTCTGCTTACGTGGCATTACGGAGGCAAAAACTGTAAGGCGGGCAGACAGCCTTTAGTGCAAAGCTTACACTTTAAGGGGTGGCCCTCCTTCGCCGAGGCTACGGAGGGCACGCTCCTCCTGCGCCCGGGCTTCGGAGAACGGGCTCCGCCTTCGCCGAGCCTACGGCGGTGCAGGCGCAGAGCGCCGGGCTTGCCGGGACGGCGGGAACGCGGTGCGCTCGCGGGGATGCACCACCCCTTGCTGCTCGCCCTGTTGACCGTCGCGCTGCTCGCCCCCGCCAGCGCCCTTGCGGCTCCCGCGGCCCCCGTAGGCTCGCTCGTGTTTGTCGGTACCTACACCGGCCCCAAGAGCCGCGGGATCCACGCCTTCCGCCTCGTAGAACGGGCCGGCGAGCCGGCCTTGGAACCGCTCGGACTTGCCGCCGAGATGGCCCAACCCTCGTTCCTCGCCCTCGACCCCGCGCGGGGCCTGCTGTTCGCGATCAGCGAGTCCGCCACCTTCGGGGACCGCCCCACCGGCTGGGTCGCCTCCTTTCGCATCGACCGGACCTCCGGGCGCCTCGAGCCGCTCAGCACGGCATCCTCGGGCGCCCCCGGCCCCTGCCACCTCCTCTTGGACCGCACCGGCCGTACGATCTTGGTGGCCAACTACAGTGGCGCCGCGGTCGCCTCGCTCCCAGTGGATGCCACCGGGCGCCTAGGACAGCCGGTCTCCGTGCTCCGGCACGAGGGCAGCAGCGTGCACCCGACACGGCAGAAGGCCCCGCACCCACACGCCGTCACCCTGGATCCGACCGAAAGGTTCCTCTACGTGTGCGACCTCGGGATCGACCAGGTGCGCGTCTACCGCTTCGACGCGGCCGCGCATCGCCTGACGCCACACACGCCCGCGCACGTGAGCCTACGCCCGGGCGCGGGGCCCCGCCACCTCGCGTTCCGGCCTGATGGCCGCTTCGCGTACGCGGTCAACGAACTCGATTCAACGGTCACCGTGTTTCGGCACGACGCGGCCGCCGGCCGCCTAGAGACCGTGGAGTCCGTCAGCACGCTCCCCGCCGGCTTCACCGGCCGGAGCACGACCGCGGAGATCCAAGCGCACCCCAACGGCCGGTGGCTATACGCCTCCAACCGCGGCCACGACAGCCTCGCGGTCTTCGCGATCGACGCCCAGCGCGGCACCCTCACCGCGCGGGGTCACGTCCCCACGGGCGGACGCACGCCCCGACACTTCGGGTGGGATTCCACCGGGACGATCGTCGCGCTGGGCAACCAAGATTCGGACACCGTGGTACTCGGGCGGCTGGATCCCACGACGGGCGCCATCCGGCCGTCCCCGCACGTCGCGGCAGTGCCGTCGCCCGTGTGTCTGGTGTTCCTGCCTCCCGCGCCCTGAGCGGTCACGCCGCCGAGCGGGGGTTGCACGTTTCGCCCCGAGAAAGTCAGCGGGCCGCGGCGGCCTGCTGGAACGCGAGGCGGACGCCGCTCGCGTCGCTGTTGGGGAAATTCGAGCGCTGTACCATCAGGACGTAGGCGACGCCCTTAACGGGATCGATCCACGCCTGCGTACCCCACGCGCCGCCGTGCCCGAAAGTCCCCGGCGAGAGCATCGCCGCGAGGCCGGGGTGCGGTTCCTTTAGGATGCAGGTGCCGGGGCCCCAGGCGTAGTTTCGGCCGTACTGCCCGTGCGCCTCACTTTGGAAAAACCCGGTCGGCAGGTCTCCCGTGAGCGGGGTCCGCAGCGCCCGCACGGCCGCGGTGCTCAGGATCCGCCGTCCCTCAAACACGCCCTCCCCGAGCAGCAACTGGCAGAACTTCGCATAGTCGCGCCCCGTCGAGTACAGGCCGCCATTCGGCAGCGCCGGGCGGTTCCGGCCCCCCTCATAACCTGCGCGCGGCGGCACGGGCTGCAGTTCCCCGGTCTGCCGGTGCTTCTCGTAGGCCGTCACCAGGCGGGCCCGGATGTCCCCTTCGGGGTAGAAGGTCGTGTCCTTCATCCCGAGTGGGCCAAAGAGACGGCGGGCCAAAAACTCGTCGAAGGGGAGGCCGCTGATCCGCTCCACGATGCGGCCGGCGACATTGATGCCGGACTGGGTGTACTTCCAGCGGGCGCCCGGTTCGTACTGCATCGGGGCGGCGAGCCATACCGGGACGAGGTCTGCGAGGGTGCGGGCGGCGTTCGCGGCCGCACCGGTGGCCTCGCCTAGGCCGGAAGTGTGCGTGAGCACCTGCGCGATCGTGAGGTTCGCGGGTTTCCCCGCGGGGGTGCGTAACGCGGCGAACTCCGGCAGGTGCTTCGCGACGGGGTCCTCGAGGCGGAGCTTGCCCTCGTCCTGCAGCAGCAGAATCGCCGCGCCCGTGATCGGCTTGGTCATCGAGGCGATCCAAAAGACCGTATCCTCGCGCATTGGGCGGCCCGCGGCGCGGTCAGCGAGGCCGGTGGCGGCG
The DNA here is from genome assembly GCA_903861185.1 of uncultured Opitutia bacterium. Classification (GTDB taxonomy): domain Bacteria; phylum Verrucomicrobiota; class Verrucomicrobiia; order Opitutales; family Opitutaceae; genus ER46. Next base: position 2,548 of record CAIOTK010000354.1, read on the forward strand.
TGATGCAGGATCGCGTCGCGGGTGACCACGAGCGTCACGGCGCCGGCAATCTCGCCGGCCTCCACTTGAGCGCCAAGGGCGGCCTGAACGGCCGGCAGGACGGGAGCGGGCGGGGCCCCGGCAAGGGCGACAGGCAGCAGGAACAGCGGGGCCAGGAGGCGGAGGGGCAGGCGCATCGGGCGAAGAAACTCGCCGCAGCGTGCGGGCGAGCGCACCGAGAGCAATCGCCAACCACCGGGCCGCGGGCGGAGCGCGACCGGATCAACTGCCGGGCGGACCACGCCGGGGTGTTGCCCAGCGCCCTCTCAGCCGAGAGGCGCGCAGAGCACTAGCGGAGGAGGCTCCGCTTAGACCTGGGCGGCCGGGGCCGCGACCGTGGCCAGCCGGTTGTTGCCGGCGGGGGCGGACTGGTCGGTCTTAACCGCGAAGAACTCCAGCAGGTGCGTCACCTTCGCGTAGCCGCGGGCGCGCAGCGCCTCCTCGAGGGCCAGAATCGCCCCGCGGACGGGACCCGAGAGGTCTTCGTTCAGCTCCGCGAACTTGTGGCTCTCCTTGCAGAAGACCCGGTAGCGCGGCGTGGCATCCTTCATCCGCTCGAAGACCGTGGTCCCGTTGTAACGGAAACTCCGTTGCACCAAGCCGTGCTCCTCGAACACCAGCATCGAGCGGTAAATCGTGACCAGATCGCACCCCTCCTCGCCGACCAGCGAGTGCAGCTCCTCCACCGACAGCGGCTCGGTGCCGCGGGCCAGAGTCGAGAGCAGTTGCACGCGGGACTTGGTGATCCGCAAGCCGCTGTCGCGCAGCTTGTTAATCGCATCCTCAAGGTAGGTCTGGACCGAGTTATCTTCCGCGCCCGCGGCGGCGAAAGGCTGGTTGGAGTGGATCGAGGAAATCATGGTGGGAAAGGTTGCTCAGGGGTGGTGCGTTCAGGTGTTCGTTCAGTGCCTCCCTTAAAGCAAAGGTCATACCAAGTTTTTGAATCTGTCTTAAGCACCTAATTTCCAACCACTTAAAAATTATACGCCTATTTTGACCCACTCCAAAACTGTAAATTGAGCCGACGAGATGTCCGTAAATCTTACAGGAACGCCAACTTTGGGCGGCGCGCTTGCCTCCTGGCGCCACCCTGACTCCTTCGCTCGCGATGCGCCCCCGCTACCCGAACTTTACCCGGCGAGCGCTCCCCCCGCAGCTCTGGCGCTGGATCTTGGTCGCGAACTTGGCGGCCGGGATCTTGTTCAGCGGCTGGTACTGGTTCCAACCGACGGGCCGGCAGGCGGAGGTGGACCGCCTCGTCTCGGCCGCGCTAGCGCGGGACAAGCGGGTGGGCTTCCTCGAGGTCGTCTGGGATATTTGGGAGCTCTACTACGCGGGCAGCGCCAGCGGCACCGTGGCCCCGGGGGACAACCGGATCGTCTACGGGGGCCTGCCCCGGCTGAAGGCGGAGGGGCCGGAGCTGCGCGTGCTGGTGAACCAAGCGTATGCGGTCGGCTACAGTGACGCGCTGGGACTGGCCCGCTGGGCGGCCTACCGGGTCGTGGACGTGCCGCGGATCCCGCCAGCGCCGCCGCGGCCGGATCGCTTCACCGTCGATCGCCGGACGACCGCGCGGGTGGAGCCGCAGGTCTACACGGGCTCGGGCTACGATCGGGGCCATCTCGCGCCAAACTTCGCGATCGCGACCCGCCACGGCGCGGCGGCACAGCGAGAGACCTTCCTGATGTCGAACATCGCCCCGCAACGCCACAGCCTCAACGCGGGCCTGTGGCAGGAACTGGAACAGCGGATCGCGACCAATTACCCCGCACGCTACGGGGAAGTCTGGGTCCTCACCGGCCCCGTGCTGGGACCGGAGCCGGCGCGGCTGCGAGAACGGGTGGCAGTGCCCGCCGCCTTCTACCAGATCATCGTGGACGAGCAGGACGGGCGCTTGCGGACCCTCGCCTTTATCGTGCCGCAGGAGGCGGCAGCCAACGCGGACCCGGCGCGGTACCTGACCACCATCGCGGAGGTCGAGGCGCGCACCGGGCTGGATTTCCTCGCCGAGTTGGAGGACGCGGCGGAACGGGAGGTGGAGCGCCGCCGGGCGGACCGAGTCTGGTGAGCCGGCGGCGGAGCGGGACTACTCAGGCTTCTGCAGCCCCAGCTTTTCCATCAGCTCGTAAAGCGTGGGCCGGCTGACGCCGAGGTCGGCGGCAGCGCCGCTGACCTTGCCGCCGTTACGGCGGAGGGCCTCCGTGACCAGCTCGCGTTCCACCCGTTCCCGGGCCTCGCGCAGCGTGGTGGCCTTGGTGGCGGCAGAGCCAGCGATCAACTCCAAGTCAGCCGCGCTGATGCGCTTGCCCTCGGCCATGATCACGGCCCGGCGGACGCGGTTCTGCAGTTCCCGGACGTTACCGGGCCAGTTGTGTTCGCGCAGGGAACGAATCGCCTCGGGCATGAACGTGAGCCCCTTGCGATCGTTCTCCTCGCCGAAGCGCTGGAGAAAGGTCTTCGCTAGGAGGACCACGTCATCATCGCGCTCGCGCAGGGCCGGCAGGTTGATCTTCACCACCGCAAGGCGGTAGAACAGATCCTCACGGAAGGAGCCGTCGGCCATCTTCTTCTTCAGATCCGCGTTGGTGGCGGCGACCACGCGGGTATCGACGCTAATCTCCTCCCGGCCGCCGACGCGCTCCATCGTCTTTTCCTGCAGGAAGCGGAGTAGCTTCACCTGGATCGCGAGGGGCACGTCGCCGATTTCATCGAGGAATAGCGTGCCCCCGGCGGCCAACTCGATGCGGCCCTTGCGCTGCGTGACGGCTCCGGTGAAGGCGCCCTTCTCGTGGCCGAAGAGCTCGCTCTCGATCAGATTCTCGGGGATCGCGCTGCAGTTGATCGCGACAAAGGGGCCCTCCGCGCGGCGGCTGCGGCGGTGGATCGCGCGGGCCGTCATCTCCTTGCCCGTACCGCTCTCGCCGAGCACCAGCACGGGGGCTTCGGAGGTCGCCACCTTGCGGATGGAGTCAAAGCAGATCTGCATCCGCGAACCGGTGCCGACGATCTCCTCAAAGGCGTCGGAATCCACCTTGGCTTGCAGCTGGCGATACTCGCGCTCCAGCCCGACGATCTGGAAGCAACGGCGAAGCATCAGCTTCAGGTCTTCCATCTCGATCGGCTTGGTGAAGAAGTCGTAGGCGCCGGAGCCGATGGCGTGGAGCGCATTGGCCTTCTCGCCCTGGCCGCTGACGATCACGACCTTCACGTCCGGATCGAGCGAGATAAGCTCCGCGAGCGTGGCGAGGCCCTCCGAGGGCGAGGCCGGCTGGGGCGGCAGCCCGAGGTCGAGCAGGACCACGGCGGGCCGATGGGTGCGGAAGGCGGCGATCGCGCCGGGGCGGTCCCCAGCCAAAATGGGCTCGTACTCACCGCTCAGGGCCCAGCGCATCTGCGTCCGGATTTCCTCGTCGTCATCGACCAGCAGGAGCTTGGGCTTGGGTTTATTTTCCATGGAGGGGGATCAGGACCTGGAAGGTGGCACCACGGCCGGGCGCGCTCGCCACAGTCAGCCGGCCACCGTGGGCCTCGACAATCATTTTGCTCTGGAACATCCCGATCCCGAGACCCGTCTTCTTGGTCGTCTGGAAGGGGCGGAACAGTTGGCGGGAGAGGAACTCGGGGCTCATCCCGCAACCGGTGTCGGCCACCTCCAGAATCACGTGCGGTCCCTGCGCAAAGGTGCGGAGCCGGATCTCGCCGTCGGGCGGGGTGGCCTCGATCGCATTCAGGATGAGATTGGTCACGACCTTCTGCAGCTGTTCCGAATCGGCGGCCGCCGCCGGCAGCGCGGGCAGGTCGGAGCTGAAGGTCTGCGGGGCGTTGGCGGCTAGGGGCTCGGCACAGCGGGCAACCAAGGCCGAAAAGTCGGTGGGCAGTAAGCTCAGCTTCAGGTCGTGCCGGAGCTGGCCTAGGCGGCCAATCAGCCGGTTCATATGGTCGACCGTCTTGCCCATCCCGCGCAGGGCATCCTCGCGGAAAGCGGGGTCATTAAAGTGCCGCGGCAGGTTCTGCAGCATCAGGTTCAGCGTGAAGGCCGCATTCTTCAGGTCGTGCACGAAGAACGTCGCCATCGTCTGGAAGGCCTCGAGCTCCTTCGACTGCACCAGCCGTTGCGCGAACTGGACGTTCAGGAGCCGCGTCGTCAGGTGGTCGGCCACGCAGCCGAGCATATCCATATCCTGCTCGGGGAAGGAAAGCCCACCGATGCGGTCGCCGATAATGATCAGCCCGATCACGCGCCCCTGGCGGGCGAAGGGCGCACAAATGCGGTGGCCACCGCGATCCGGGAACTCGCTGGGCTGCCAGCGCCGCAGCGCCTCGGCCCAGGGTGTCTGGGCCAGCTCGATATCCACCGGCGCCGGATGGGCGCTGAAATGCGCGAGCACCAGGGCCACCTCGGCGGGTTCCGGACGCGTGGCCGCGATCTTCTCGGGGCTGAGCGAGGTCGAGGCGACCACCTGGAGCCGGTCCCCGTCCTCGCCCGCCAGCCAGATGGTCGCGGAAAGGGCCTGAAACACGTCGGCAGAGAGCTTGACCGTATTGCGGCAGAGGGCGGTGGTGTCGGTCATCTCCGCGGTGCCCTCGGAGAACTTCCGCCAGACCGTCTGGTAATCGTAGAACGGGCGCTGAAAGTGGCGGCTAATCCAGCGACGGAGGTGCAGGCGGATGCGGTCCGACTGGGCGAGCACCACCAGCAGCACCATCGCGACCAGCAGCACGAGGGCCTTGAGGGCGAAGGCGGAGGTGCCGCCGAAGAGCGTCGCCAGCTTGGCAATCAGGCCGACCAGCACCAGATAGCCGGCAGCGAGCAAAATGATGATCGAGCCCTGCAGGACGGACTGCGAAGGGTAGACCTCGGCCTCAAACTTGGCGGTGCGCAGGAGTTGGCGGCCGATCACCGCCAGCGCCACCAGCATCGCGAGGGAGCGCGTCGTTTCCAGCGATGAGCCGAGGGCGCCGTAAAGGAGCGCCTGGCTGGCGGTGTAGAGCTGCGACAGGAACAGGACGCCCACCCCGAGCAGCATGAACTTGATCCGCCAGCGCTGGGTGCCGACCGCGGCGCGGTAAGTTCGCTCGAGGTTCGCGAGGACCAAAATGCTCAGCGGCAAGATTAGCAGGTAGAGTAATTTGGCCGGGCCGGAGAGCACCAGCACCCAGCGTTCGTCAGGCGCGGAATGGACCCGAAAAAGTTCGCCGAACTCGGCGACCGCAATCGCGCCGGGCACCACCAGCGCAGCGGGCCACAGCCAGCGCCAGCTCCGGAGGAAGCCGGGGGCGTTGAGCCGCGCATAAGTCAGACTGAAGACCAGCCATACGCCCGGGGCGACGGAAACGATCGTCAGCCGCCATTGCTGCCAGCGCTCCACGGCGCCGGCAGTATCGGACAGCAGGCTCAGGCCAGCGAAAAAGCGGTCGAGCGCCAGCAGGTAGATCCCC
>CAIOTK010000355.1 GCA_903861185.1 uncultured Opitutia bacterium
ATGTTCATCGACGCGACCTACGAGGGGGACCTGATGGCGCGGGCGGGCGTGAGTTACCACGTGGGGCGCGAGGCCAACGCCACCTACGGCGAAACCATCAACGGCGTGCAGGCCGGCCACGCCTTCAGCCACCAGTTCATCCGGCCGGTCGACCCGTACGTCGTCCCCGGCGACCCCCGCAGCGGCCTCCTCCCCGGGATCAACCCCGAGGGGCCCGGGACCGAGTTCGCCGGCGACCGCAAGATTCAGGCCTACAATTTCCGCCTCTGCACCACCGACGTCCCAGAAAACCGTCGCCCCTTCGAGAAGCCCGCTCGCTACGACCCGCGCTGGTACGAGCTGCTCCTGCGCAATTTCGAGGCCGGGGACCACCGCGTGCCGTGGAACCCGGTCTGGATGCCCAACCGCAAGACCGACACGAACAACAACTACGCGGTGAGCACGGACTTTATCGGCCAGAATTGGGACTACCCAGAGGCCGATCACGCCACCCGCGAGCGGATCCGGCAGGCCCACGAGGATTGGCAGCGCGGCCTGCTCTGGACGCTCGCCCACAGCCCGCGGGTGCCGGAGAAGGTCCGCGCCGAGTTCCAGCGGCTGGGCCTCGCCCGGGACGAGTTCACCGACAACGACCACTGGCCGCGCCAACTCTACGTGCGGGAGGCGCGCCGGATGATCAGCGACCACGTGATGGCCGAACGCCACTGCACCCGGGCGGAGGTGGTCGCGGACAGCGTGGGAATGGGCGCCTACAATATGGATTCCCACCACGTGCAGCGCTACGTGACCAAGGAGGGCCACGTCCGCAACGAGGGGGACGTCCAAGTGCGGGTTCGCCCCTACCCGATCAGCTACCGCAGCATCCGCCCGCGCGCGACGGAGGCGGAGAACCTCCTCGTCCCCGTCTGCTTGAGCGCCTCCCACATCGCCTACGGCTCAATCCGGATGGAGCCGGTGTTTATGGTGCTCGGGCAGAGCGCCGCCACCGCGGCGGTGCAGGCCCTCGAGCAACGGGTGAGCGTCCAAGCGATTGATGCGGAGCGGTTCCGCGCGCGCCTGCTCGCGGACGGCCAGGTGCTTGATTTCGAGAGCCCGCCGCTGCCCGTCGTGATCCGCAAGCCCCGGACGCAGCTGGCGGGGATCGTGGTCGATGACCTGCAGGCGCAGCGCCACGGGTTCGACCGCGGCAGCACCGCGCATCCGACCTACGTCGATGCGGGTTACCTGCACGACAACAACACAGGGAAGGGCGACCAGTGGGCGCGCTTCACCCCCGACCTGCCGCGCGCCGGCCGTTACCGGGTTTTGGTGGCTTACCCGCACAATGCCAACCGGGCGACCAGCGTGCCGGTGCTGATCCGCCACGCGGACGGCGAAACGCGCGTGATCTTGAACCAGCGGCGTAAGCCGGCCGTGGACGACCTGTTGGAGCCGGTGGGCGAGTTCCGCTTCGAGGCAGGCCAGGCGGGTCAGGTGGAGATCACCAACGCGGGCACGGACGGCTTCGTGGTCATCGATGCGGTCCAGTGGATCGCAGTCCCCTGAGCGGGCCGGCGGTCGGGCACAAAAAAGCCGCCGGCGCGGGGCCGGCGGCGGAAATTCAGGCGCGAAGACCGCGGCCTTACTTCTTCTTGTCCTCTTTCTTGAACTCCTTGTGGCCGGCCTTCTGCGCGTCGGCGAGCTGGTTCACCAGCTTGGC
>CAIOTK010000356.1 GCA_903861185.1 uncultured Opitutia bacterium
GATGCCATCGCCTTGCCGCTGCTGGACTGGCTGGCCGGCCCCGGCGCCGCCGTGGCCGAAGTGGTCGGGGTCTTCACCCAGCCGGACCGCCCGGCCGGGCGCGGGCAACAGGTGCGGCCTAATGCGATCAAAACCTGGGCCGAGTCCCGCGCGCTACCGGTCCTCCAGCCGGAGCGTTTGACCCCTGCAGACACCGAGCAGCTGGCGGTGCTGCGACCAGACCTCGGGCTGGTGATGGCTTACGGGCATCTTCTGCGGGATGACTTCCTCGGGGTGCCCCGGCTCGGGATGCTCAACTTACACACGTCCTTGCTGCCCGCCCTGCGGGGCGCTTCTCCGATCCAGACCGCGATCGCCCAGGGGCTCCGCGAAACCGGCGTTTCTCTGATGCGGATCGTGCGTCGCCTCGATGCGGGGCCCGTCGCGGACCGTGAGCAGGTCGCGATCGGCCCGCTGGACACGGCGCTCGAGATCGATGCCCGCCTCGCGCTGGCCTGCGTGCCCCTCATCGCACGGGGCCTGCCGGCGCTGGCGCGCGGGGACCTCGCCTTTTCGGTCCAAGATGAGTCTGCCGTGACGCACTGCCGGAAGCTAACCAAGGACGACGGGGCGGTGGACTTTGCCCGACCCGCCGCGGAACTCGCGGCGCGCATCAACGGGCTCTTCCCTTGGCCCGGGTGCAGCGCGGCGCTGGAAGGTGAGGTGCTGAAGCTCGGGCTGGCGGACGTCGCCGAGGTGGCCTCGCCCGGCGCGTCCGGAGCCCCGGGAGCGGTAGCGGGGAGCGATGATGCGGGGCTCCTCGTGTGGACCGGGGCCGGGCTCCTCAGGCTGCGGCGGCTGCAGCGGCCCGGCGGGCGGATGCTCCCGGCGGCAGACTTCCTGCGCGGGTTTCCTTTGCGCCCGGGGACGCTCTTCGCCTCGCGGCCGATGCCTGCGTTGCTCGTACCGCCGCGGCCGCCTGCGCCCGTGGCGGCCCACTAGCCGCTTGTTTTCGGTCCCGGGCACCTCATTGTCACACCTGATGCTCCCGCTGCGTTGCTTCGTCCTGCTCTTCGCCGGGACGCTCCACGCCCAAAACCTCCCGGTGGAGGTAGCCAACCTCAGGGAGGACGTGAGGGGGCTATCGCAACGCTTAGGCGAACTCGCGCTGCGCGTTGAACAGCTGGAGCGGGAGAATGCCGAGTTGCGGGGACAAGTGGGTGCGGCGGGCCGAGCGCAGGTGACGCTTGCCCAGTTGCGGGAGTCGCTCGCGGAGTCGGCACGCGAGACGCGCGCCGCCGTCGCCGCCAGCAAAGCTGAGACCCTCCAGCAGGTTGCCGCGCAGATGGAAAAATTGGCGAAGCAGACCAACGCCGCGCTGGAGTCGCTCGCGCGTCCGAACGGCGGGCGCGCCGCTACGGCGGGCTTCACCGAAGATTTCCCGCGCGAGGGCGTCAGCTACACGGTGCAGAAGGGGGACACCTTGGCGGTGATCGCCCGCAAGACTGGCGCGCGTGCGCAAGACATCATCAACGCCAACAAGCTGGCCGATCCCTCCCGGATCCAGGCCGGACAGGTCCTTTTCATCCCAGGAGGAAAATAAATCGATGCCGGCTGCTCCCAAATCACGTCTCGGTCGCGGCCTCGGCGGCCTTATCGCCGCCGCTCGTCCCGCCCAGCCTGCGGGAACGCCCCCCGCTGCCACTCCGGCGGCTACTCCCGCCGCCTCGGCTCCGGCTGCTGCGGCCGTCTCCGTCGTGGCGGCGCCCGGCTTCCAGGAGATTGCCGTTAGCCTCGTCGAGCCCAGCCCCTACCAGGCCCGGCGCGAGATCGCGCCCGAGCAGTTGCAGGAGCTGGCCGAGAGTATCCGTGCGGAGGGCCTGCTCCAGCCAATCGTGGTGCGAAGGCACGGCGAGCGCTTCCAGCTGATCGCCGGCGAGCGCCGCTGGCGCGCGTTTCAGCTGCTCAAGATCAAGTCGATTCCCGCCCGCTTGGTCGAGGCGAGCGACGCTTCCTCGGCCGCGATCGGCCTAATCGAAAACCTCCAGCGGGAGGGACTCAATCCCCTCGAGGAGGCGCAGGGCTACGCCAGCCTGATTCGCGATTTTGATCTAACGCAGGACACGGCTGCGGAGCGCGTGGGCCGCGGCCGCGCCACGGTCGCCAACTCCCTGCGCCTGCTCTCCCTCGAGGCGGAATTACAGGGGTACCTAGCGAAGGGTCTCCTGTCGGTTGGGCACGCTAAAGTGTTGCTCGGAGTCGAGCCTGGCGCGGCCCGGACGGTGCTCGCGCGTCGAGTCCTCGAGGAGGGGCTCAGTGTGCGGGCCGCGGAAAAGGCTGCCCAAGCCTCGCGGCGCGCGCCCGGATCCCCGCGGGCCGGCCGGACTGCCCGTCCGGAGGACGCCGCCGCCGTGGCCGGCATCGAGCGCAAGCTTACTTCCCACCTCGGCGCTCGGGTAGCGGTGCTCCATACCGCGCGTCGTGGGCGCATCGTCATCGAGTACCGCGGCAACGAGGACCTGCAGCGGCTGCTCGAGAAGCTCGGCGTCGAGGCCTGACGCCCGCGTCTATTCCGCCGGGCGTTCGCTTTGGGCGCGCTCGGCGGCCAGCCCGAGTTCCAAGAGCCGGGCGATCCGGTCGGCGTCGTGCACGCATCCCGCCCAGGTGCCGCCGCAGGCCTGTTGCAGCGCGGACCACAACCGCGTGTCCGCCGGCACCCGGGGATCGGGACGCAGTCCGGAATGCCGTCCCCGGGCGAGCAACTCTGCGCCGGAGAGGTCGACCGCGTCCACGGTCCCCTCGAGGCGGCGGGTGTCCACCACGAGGCGAATCCGGTCGCCGTCGCGGACCCCAGCGATGGGGCCGCCGGCCCAGGCTTCGGGACTCACGTGACCGATGCAGGCTCCCGTGGAAACGCCGGAGAATCGGCCATCGGTGACCAGCGCGATCCGCTCGCCGCCGCGCACGTGTTTCAGGGCGGACGTAATCTGGTAGGTCTCGGGCATCCCGATGCCCGGCCCGATCCCCGCGAGCACGAGGACGTCTCCCGGCGAGATGCGGCCTGCCTTCAGCGCCGCGATGGCCGCTGCCTCCGTGGTGAAGACGCGCGCGGGACCCTCGTGGCGGAACACGCCGTCTGCCCCGATCAGCGACGGATTGATGGCCGTGCTCTTCACCAGTGCGCCCTCGGGCGCGAGGTTGCCGCGGAGTAGGGTGAGGGTGCTCGTCATTCCCTGCGCGGCCGCCCGCGCCGGGTTGAGGATCACGTCGTCGGGGTCGATGCCGTCGAGCGCGTGGAGCAGTTCCCGCAGCCGGCGCCGGCGTTCCGATTGCTCCCACCAAGCGAGATTCTCGCCGAGGGTACGCCCGGAGACGGTATGCGCGTCGAGGCGCAGCAAGCCAGCCGCGCGCAGGTGGAGCATCACCTCGGGCACGCCGCCGGCGAGGTAGACCTGCACGGTGGCGAAGCTGCGGGGACCGTTCGGGAGCACATCGACCAGCCGAGGCACCGCGCGATTCACGCGGATCCAATCGTCAAGCGTCGGAGGGCGTAGCCCCGCCGCGTGGGCAATCGCCGGGACGTGGAGCAAAAGGTTGGTGGAGCCGCCAAATGCCGCGTGCAGCACCAGTGCGTTATGCACGGCGTCTTCGGTCAGGATCGCCCGTACCGGGGTCCCGGCTTGGTCGAGCGCGAGCAGGGCGCCGGCAGAGCGCCGGGCAAGATCCCGCCACAGCGGCGCACCGGAAGGGGCCAGCGCCCCGTGGGGCAACGTGAGTCCCAAGGCCTCGCCAACCACTTGGCTGGTCGCCGCAGTGCCCATGAACTGGCAGCCGCCGCCGGGCGAACCGCAAGCCCGGCAGCCCATCTCGGCTGCGTGGTCGAGGGTGATTTCCCCCCGGGCGAAACGCGTCGCGAGGGTCTGCACCTTGCCAGTGTCCTCTGCCCCGCGCGCCAGTAGCGTCACCCCCCCGGGCACGAGGATGCCTGGGAGGTCGGGGCAGCCGGCGAGCGCCATCATCATCGCGGGGAGCCCTTTGTCACAGGTGGCAACGCCCAGCACGCCCCGGCGCGTCGGCAGGGAGCGAATCAGTCGGCGCAGGACCACGGCCGCGTCGTTGCGGTACGCCAAGCTGTCGAGCATCCCGGCGGTGCCGTTGGTCCGGCCGTCGCAGGGGTCGGAAACATAGCCGGCGAAAGGGATGGCGCCCGCCGCGGAAAACGCGCGCGCGGCCTCCTCCATCAGCAGGCCGACTTCCCAGTGGCCGGTGTGGTAGCCGAGGGCGACTGGCGTGCCGTCCGGGGCACGGATACCGCCCTGAGTACTCAAAATGAGGAACTGGCGGCCGCCGAGGAGCGCCGGATTCCAGCCCATCCCCGCGTTCTGCGTCAGACCGAAAAGATCGCCGCTGCTCAAGTGGCGGAGCTGCCCCGCCGCCAAAGGGAGGCGACCGGCCGGGCCCTCGGCGGTGGTGCGCAGTGCCGCGTAGGCGGCGTCCGGTGAGTCGAGGAGCGGATCCATCTCAGGTTGTCCTCCGCGCGGCGAGGGGTTCGCGGGTCGGCCGGCCGTCGACCAGCCGGAGGAGCCCCAGCGGGTTGGCGTCCTGCAAGGCCGACGGTAGCAGCGCGTCTGGAAATCCCTGATAGCAGACGGGGCGGGCGAAGCGCAGGATTGCGGCCGTGCCCACCGAAGTGAAGCGGCTGTCCGTGGTCGCCGGGTAGGGGCCGCCGTGGTGCATCGCGGGGCAGACTTCGACGCCGGTCGGGAATCCGTTGAGGACGAGCCGCCCGGCCCGTTCCGCCAGCAGTTGCCGCAAGGCGGCGGCCCCGGCCAGGTCCTCTGCCGTGCCGTGGAGGGTGGCGGTGAGCTGTCCCTGTAGAGAGGCGGCACCGGCGGAGAGCGCGGCAGTGTCCGCAGCCTCAACCACCAACGTGAAGGGGCCGAACGCTTCCTCAGCCAATTCGGGGTGGGTGAGGAAGTGCTCCATGGTCGTGCGCGCCACCACGGGCCGCGCCTCGTGGCGTTCGGGAGCGGGCTCGGTGGCTCCGCCGGCCCATAGGGTTACCCCTCCGGTGCCAAGGAGCCGCTGTTGGTTGGCGAGGAACGCCCCGCGGATGCCTGGGGTGAGCATCGTGCCGCACGGGGCGGCACGCACGCCGGCTGCGAGGACCGCGAGGAACGCTTCAGTGGCCTCACCGCGCACTGCGAAGACGAGGCCCGGCTTGGTGCAGAATTGGCCAACTCCCAGCGTGAACGAGGCGAGGAGCCCCGCCGCGATTTCCGCGCCGCGCTCCCGCAGGGCGCCCGGCAGGAGGAAGACGGGATTCAGGCTGCTCATCTCGGCGAAGACCGGGATCGGTCGCGGCCGCGTCGCCGCTGCGTCGTGGAGCGCGCGCCCCGCTGCCTGCGAGCCGGTGAAGCCCACGGCCGCCGTCACCGGATGGCGCACGAGCCGCACGCCCAAAGTCGCACCCTCGCCGTGGAGTTGGGAAAAGACTCCCGCCGGCAGGCCCTGCGCTGCCACCGCGCGGGCCACCGCTCCGGCCACGAGCTCGGCCGTGCCCGGATGCGCCCGGTGCGCCTTGACCACCACGGGGCAACCGGCCGCCAGCGCGGACGCCGTGTCCCCACCAGCGGTCGAGAACGCGAGGGGGAAGTTGCTCGACCCAAAGACCACGACGGGCCCCACCGGCCGCAGCATCCGGCGAACATCGGGCCGCGGCAGCGGCTTCCGCTCCGGGAGCGCGGGATCGAGGCGCGCGTCCACCCAGGAGCCCTCCCGGACCAGTTGGGCGAAGAGCCGCAGTTGCCCGCACGTGCGCGCCCGCTCGCCGGTCAGACGGGCAACTGGCAGCCCGGTCTCCGCTGCCGCCCGGGCGATCAGCGTCTCACCGAGTTCCTCGATTTGGCCCGCGATGGCTTCGAGAAGAGTCGCGCGGATCTCCGGTGTGGTCTCTGCAAAGGTGGCCTGCGCCGCGCGGGCGAGTTCCAAAGCTCGATCCGCCTCCATCGGCGAAGCCTCGTGGAAGTCCGGCGCGAGCGCCACGCCACCGGCGGGATCGATGGCCCGGAAGGTTTTGCCGCCGGGACCACCCCGGTCGCCGGCGACCAGGCTGAACCCGTGCAGGGAAGGGGAGGGGGACATGCAGCGATGTTCGCGAGCCGGCGCCGCGTGCCAAGCCGGACTTACGCCGTTCGCTGGGGGCTCGACGCCTTGGGAGCAGTGCGTCACGGATGGGTTCGCCCCGATGAAGCCTGCCGCCCCGCTCCCCCGTCGTCCCGCGTTTCCTCTTCTCGCGCTGTTCCTGCTGCTCGCCCTCGTCTCCCCCGCGGCCCCGGCCGACCCGCTAGTGCCGGTCGGCGTGGCGCGAATCGACATCACCCCGGAATTGCCGATCCGGCTGACCGGCTACCAGTCCCGCGCCACGGAGGCGGCCCGGATCGGCGCCCCGCTGCACGCGCGCGCCTTGGCGCTCGGCGCTGATGCGGACGGCCCGGTGGTGCTGGTTACCGCGGAACTGATCGGGATCGGGGAGGAGACCGCCCGGGTCGTGGCCGAAGCCCTCGAGCGCCGCTTCGGGCTGCCCCGCGCCCGCCTCGCCCTCTGCGCGACACACACCCACAACGGCCCGGCCCTCGCGGATGTGCTCCCCTATATGTTCGCGCGCGATCTTCCGCCTGAGGAGACCGCCCGCATCGCCGCCTACACCGCCCGACTGCGGGAGCGGCTGATCGAGGTCGCGGCGACCGCGCTGGCCGACCGCCGTCCCGCCCGCGTGGCGTGGACTCAGGGCAGCGTCGGCTTCGCCACCCAGCGCCGCCAGGTGGTGGACGGCAAATGGAAGGGCTTCGGGATCGTGCCGGGCGGGCCCGTCGACCACGCGCTGCCGGTGCTGCGCGTTGCCGCGCCGGACGGGGCGGTGCGGGCGCTGTTTCTCAACTACGCGTGCCATTGCACGACGCTCGGGGGAACGGACAACTTTGTGCACCCCGACTGGGCGGGAGATGCCGCGACGCGCCTCGAGGCGGCCCACGCGGGGGCGTCAGCGCTGGTAGCGATCGGCTGTGGTGCTGACGCGAACCCAGGCCTGCCGCGCGGCCCCGAAGGCGTGCCCGTGCACGGTGCCGCGGTCGCCGCAGAGGTCTCGCGCCTCCTTGCCGGCGCCTGGCGGCCGCTTGGGCCCGTCACCGCCGCCGCCTACCGCGTCGTCACGCTCCCGCTGGATCCGCTGCCCGACCGGGCCGCGTTGGAGGCTCGGCGTGGCCCTGGTTCCCGCGCGCCGGCGCAGTACGCGGCCGGCCGCTTCCTCGCGGAACTGGCGGCCGGTCGCCCGCTGCCCTCCGCCGTGCCCCTTCCCGTGCAGGCGTGGACCTTCGGTCGCGACCTCGCGATGGTGTTTCTCGGCGGGGAGGTGGTCGCGGAGTACGCCCTGCGCCTGCGCCGCGAACTCGACGCCCCGCGCCTCTGGGTGAACGCCTACGCTAATGCGGTGCCCTGCTACCTTCCGTCGCGTCGGATGTACCCGGAAGGCGGGTACGAGGTCGACGGCTCGATGGATTACTACGGCTGGCCGACGCGCCTCCGCGCGGACACGGAGGACCTCTTGGTCGGCGCGGCCGTGAACCTCGTGCCGGCCGAGTATCGTGCACTTGGGCGCTGAGCCAGCCACGCTCGTTCTTGCGCCGGCGACGCATCCGCCCACTTTCGCGGGTATGCGCGTGGATCGACTTCCCCGTCTCCTGCTCCCCCTCCTCGCGTGGCTCTCCTGCGGCTACAAAGAGGTGGCGCCGCCCCCTCAGGTCGTGCTGCCGGCGCCGCTGGCGGCCGCGGCATCTCTCGCGGCGATCCAAGTGCCCGCAGACTTGGAAGTGGAACTGGTTGCCGCTGAGCCCGCCGTTCTCGATCCCGTCGATCTCGCGTGGGGTGCGGATGGCCGACTCTGGGTAGTGGAAATGGCCGATTACCCGCGCGGCCTCGACGGCAAGGGTCAGCCGGGCGGCCGGATCCGCGTGCTGGAATCTACGCGCGGCGACGGCCGTTACGACCGTTCCACCCTTTTTGCGGACGGACTTCGTTCGCCGACGGCGGTGCTGCCGTGGCGTTCGGGTGTCCTCGTCGTGGCGGTGCCGGACCTGCTGTTTCTCGAGGACACCGATGGCGACGGCCGGGCCGATGTGCGGCGCGCGCTGTTCACGGGACTAGCGGAGGGCAACGAGCAGCACCTGAGCAACGGCCTCCAATGGAGTCTGGACGGCTGGGTGCACCTCGCCAATGGCAACAGTGGGGGCAAGGTGCGGCGCGCGGGCGCCAATGGCCCCGTGGTCGAGCTCGGCCAGCGTGACTTTCGCCTCCGGCCCGACTCCGGGGAGATCGAGACGGTGGCGGGCCAGACGCAGGCGGGCCGCAACCGGGACGACTGGGGCAACTGGTTCGGGGGTAATAATTCCAACCCGATCTGGCACTATGCCCTGGAGGAACACTACCTGCGGCGCAACCCGCGGCTCGTCCCGCCTTCCGCCACCGTGACGGTCGCCGCCATCCCCGGAGCGGCCCGCGTCTATCCGCGGAGCGAGACTCTCGCGCGGTTCAACGACGGCTTCGCGGCTAACCATTTCACCTCCGCGTGCGGGACGGTGATCTACCGCGATGTCCTGCTCGGTCCCGGGTATGCGGGTAATGTCTTCGTGTGCGAGCCCGTTCATAACCTCGTCCACCGCGAGGTGTTGGCGGCCGATGGCGCCACGTTCCACAGCCGTCGGCCGGAGTCCGAAGCGAACTCCGAGTTCTTGGCCTCGACTGACGCTTGGTCGCGGTTTGTCGCGGCGCGGGCGGGACCCGATGGCGCGCTGTACTTGGCCGATATGTATCGGCTAGTGATTGAGCATCCGCAGTGGATCCCGGACGCGTGGCAGCGAGTGCTTGGCGATCTGCGGGCCGGGCACGAAAAGGGGCGCATCTACCGGATCCGGCCGCGCGGAGGAGCGTTGCGGACCGTGCCCCGGCTCGACCGCGCTGACGCGGCGGGGCTGGCCGAGGCGCTGCGTTCGCCGAGCGGCGCGTTGCGCGATCTGGCCCAGCAGCAAGTGGAGTGGCGCCGGCCGGACGGGGCGGCGGCGGTCGTGGAGCAGGTGGCGCGGGGAGCGGAACTCCCGGCCGCGCGGGCGCAGGCGCTGTGGGCGTTGCAGGGGATCGGGGCGCTGAATCCAGCGGCGCTCTTGCGCGCGCTGCGCGATCCGCACGCGGGCGTGCGGCGACAGGCGGTACGACTCAGCGAGGTCATTGGGGCCACGGAGCCGGGGCTGCGCGCGGCGGTGATCAGCCTGGTTGAAGACCCCGCCGCCGCGGTGCGCCAGCAGGTGGGCTACACGTTGGGCGAGTGGCTGGGCGCGGAGGCGGGTGAGGCGCTCGCCCGGCTACTGGTCCGGGAACGGGATCGCTATGTGCGCGCGGCCGCCCTGAGTTCCGCGCTGCCGCACGCCGAGGTGGTGCTGGAATCCCTGCACACCGCCGGACCTGCGCAAGCCCCGCTGGTGGCGGAGATCGCGGCGGCCACCGCCAACACTCGAGCACTCACCCGGTTGCTGGCGGCGGTGCCCGCCGCGCTGGAGCGGGGTGAACTGGGGCTAGGGCTGAAGGCCTTGGGTGAGCTGTTGGATCTCCTGCAGCGGCAGGGTCAGACGCTCGCCCGGTTACACGCCGACTCCGGTGCGCCGCTTCGTCAGGCGCTCGAGGCGCTCGACCCGGTGCTCGAGCGGGCGCGGGGGGTAGCGGCCGATCCGGCAGCCCCGGTCGGGGCGCGGCTCGCGGCCGTCGCCTTGCTGGGACGTGGGCGTGGCCAAGTGGCGGAGGACGCCGCTCGGCTCGCGGCGCTGCTGGACGCGCGGCAACCGGTCGAACTCCAGCTAGCGGCGGCGCGCGCGTTGGGCGGCATTAACCGCACCCAGACTCCCGGCCTGCTGCTTGCGGGCTGGGAGAGCCACGCCCCGCGGTTGCGCGCCGTCATTTTGGGGTTACTCGCCGCCCGGCCCGCGTGGGCGCAGGTGCTCCTCGACCGGGCCGAGCGCGACGAGGCCTTCCGCGCGCAGATCGACGCCGCGCGGCGGACCGCCCTCACCCAACACGGGAATCCCCGCCTTGCGGATCGGGCCGCGGCGATTTTCGGGGCGGCAGACGCGGCCGGGCGGCAGGCGGTAGTCCGCGATTACCTTGCGGCCGTCGCGCCGCTGCGGGCGGATCCGCGCCGCGGGGGCGCCGTTTTCGCGCAATCGTGTAGCGCCTGCCACCGTTTCGGGCCGGTGCCGGGCAGGGCGGTCGGGCCTGATCTGGCCGTGGTGAAAGATCGCAGTCCCGAGTACCTGATCGGGCACATTTTGGATCCGAACCGCGCCGTCGAGGACCGTTATCTGTTCTACACCGCCAACCTCGCGGACGGCCGCACCGCGGTGGGGATGCTCGCGGCCGAGTCCGCTGGCTCGCTCACGCTCTTGGGGCTCGACGGAGAGGAGCAGGTTATCCTGCGGAGTGAACTGCGGACCCTGATCAGTTCGGGGCGCTCCTTGATGCCAGAGGGGCTCGAGGCGGCGGTAGATGCGCAGGCGATGGCGGACCTCGTCGCTTTTCTAGCGTCCCCGGAGACGGCCAGAATGCGCTGATCAGGCTAGCTCCAGCACGGCGTAGCTGCGCTTGCCCTTGCGCAGCAGCACGTATCGGCCGTGGAGCACGTCGGCCTCGCCGATGGTACGGGTGACTTCCGCGGCGCGCTGGTTGTTCACGTAGATTCCGCCGCCCTCAATGTCCTTGCGCGCCTGGCCCTTTGACGGGCAGAGGCCGGCGTGGACGAGCAGATCCCCGAGTGGGGCGCCAACGCCACCGAGGCGGGTGCGTTCGAGCGCGTGTCGCGGGATCTCGGAGATGATGTCCTGGAAATCCTCGGGCGTGAGTCCGTCGAGTGGGCCGCCGAACAGCGCATCGCTGGCGCGAAGGGCCCCGGCCAGTCGAGTCTCGCCGTGCACGAGCCGGGTCATCTCGCGGGCAAGGGCCTTCTGCGCGGCGCGGGCGCCTGGGTTCGCGGCGACCTCGCGCTCGAGTGCCGCGATCTCCTCCGCGCCGAGAAAGGTGAGGGTTCGCAGCAGCTTGCCGACGTCCGCGTCGTCGGCGTTCACGAAGAACTGGTAGAAGCGGTAGGGCGAGGTGCGGCGCGGATCCAGCCAGACGGTGCCGGTCGCGGTCTTACCGTACTTGGAGCCGTCGGCTTTGGTCAGGAGGGGGAACACGAGGCCCCACACGGTGGCGCCGAGTTTCTTGCGGGTCAGTTCCGTGCCGACGGTGATGTTGCCCCACTGGTCGGTGGCGCCGATCTGGAGCTCGCAGCCGAGGGCGTGGCGCAGGTGGTAGAAATCGTAGCCCTGGAGCAGCATATAGCTGAACTCCGTGTAGCTGATTCCAGCCTCGCGGTCCTCCATTCGGGAACGGACCGAGTCCTTCGCCACCATTGAGTTGACGGAAATGTGCTTGCCGACGTCGCGCAGGAACTCGAGCAGCGTGAGCGGTCCGGTCCAGTCGTGGTTGTTGACGAGGCGGGCGGGGTTAGCGCGGACGTCGAAGTCGAGGAACTGGGTGAGTTGGCTCCGGATCGCGGCGATGTTGTGCTCGACCTGCTCCGAGGTCTGCAGGTTGCGCTCCGCGGACTTGCCGGAGGGATCTCCGACCATCCCGGTGGCGCCGCCAGCGAGGGCGATGGGGTGGTGGCCAAGGAGCTGGAAGCGGCGCAGCGCCAGCAGCGGCACGAGGTTGCCGACGTGCAGTGAGTCGGCGGTGGGATCGAAGCCGCAGTAGAGCGTGATTGGCCCCTGGTCGAGGCGGGCGCGGAGCGCGACGGGATCGGTGCAGTCGGCGAGGAGGCCGCGCCAGCGCAGCTCATCGAGGATGTTCATGCGGGACTTAGGAGTAAACGGAGGGTGGACACGTGCGCGCAAGTGCGGATTCCGCGCGCTGACGGGCGCGAGAATCGATTTGCGGGCCGCCGGGGCGCCGCTCAACGTGAACTTTCCTCCCGGGACCACGTGCCCGGATCTGACCAACCGCCAACTCATCGCCCTCCCTATGCCCATCGCCGTCGGAACCAAGGCCCCGGACTTCACCCTCAAGACCAAGACGCCGGAAGGCCTCAAGGACGTTACCCTAAGCGGTAATTTCGGCCAGAAGCAGACCGTGCTGCTGTTCTTCCCCTTGGCCTTTACCGGGGTCTGCACCCAAGAGCTGTGCGACCAATCGGCCGGTCTCGAGCAGTACGCCCAGCTGGGCGCCGAGGTGATCGGCGTGAGCGTCGACAGCCCGTTCGCCCAAGAGGCTTGGGCCAAGGCCAACAAGATTTCGATTCCCCTCGTCAGCGACCTCAACAAGGAGGTCACGCGCGCCTACGGCGTGCTCTTCCCGATGCTCGCCGGCGTGGGCGACACCGCGGCGCGCGCCGCCTTCGTCATTGGTCGGGACGGCGTAGTGAAGTACGCCGAGCAGACCGCGACGCCGAAGGACCTGCCGAACTTCGCCGCGGTCAAGGCCGCGCTCGCCAGCTGATCCGTTTCCGCTCCGCCGCCGGGTCGCCGCCCCGGCGGCGCGCCTGCGTTCCCGTGTCCCCTGCGGCAGCCTTCCCCGTTTCCTCATGAGCCTTCCGAATCCCTTCCACACGCTGCAGACGTTTTCCGCCAACGGCGCGTCGCACTCTTTCTACTCGCTGCCCGCGCTCGAGGCCGCCGGATTTCGGGTCTCCCGCCTGCCGGTCTCGATCCGGCTGGTGCTCGAGTCCCTGCTCCGCAACTGCGATGGCAAGCGGGTCTCCGAGGGAGCCGTCCGCGAACTTGCGAGCTGGAGCGCCAAGGCCCCGCGCACCGAGGAAATACCCTTCGTGGTCGCGCGCATTGTGCTGCAGGACTTCACCGGCGTGCCACTGCTCGTCGACCTCGCGGCGATGCGTTCCGCGGTCGCGCGGATGGGCCGGGATCCGAAGATCATCGAGCCGCTCGTGCCCGTCGACCTAGTTGTGGACCACTCCGTGCAGGTCGACTTCGCGGGCTCGGCCGACGCGATGCAGCGCAATCTTGAGTTGGAGTTCTCCCGCAACCGCGAACGCTACCAGTTCTTGAAATGGGGCATGCAGGCCTTTGACACCTTCAAGGTCGTCCCCCCGGGCATCGGGATCGTCCACCAGGTCAATCTAGAGTACCTCGCCAAGGGCGTCATCACTGACGCGCAGGGCGTGTGTTACCCGGATACCTTGGTGGGCACCGACTCCCACACCACGATGATCAACGGCATCGGGATCGTCGGCTGGGGCGTGGGTGGCATCGAGGCCGAGGCCGGAATGCTGGGCCAGCCGGTCTATTTCCTCACGCCGGACGTCGTCGGGGTGCACCTCACGGGTGCGTTGCGTGAGGGTGTGACCGCGACCGACCTTGCGCTGACGCTGACGCAGTTGCTGCGCAAGGCGAAGGTGGTGGGCAAGTTCGTCGAGTTCTACGGCCCCGGGGCGCAGGCGCTGCCGGTGGTCGACCGCGCCACCATCGCGAACATGGCGCCGGAGTACGGAGCGACGATGGGCTTCTTCCCCATCGACGGCGAGTGTTCCGCGTACCTCCGCGCCACCGGGCGCGACGAGCGCCACGTCGCGCTCTATGAGGCCTATTATCAGGCCCAGGGGCTGTGGGGGATGCCCCAGCAGGGCCAGATCGACTATTCGTCCGACCTGTCCCTCGATCTCGCGACGGTGGTCCCGAGCGTGGCTGGACCCAAGCGGCCCCAGGATCGCATCGAGCTGCCGAACCTGCAGCGTGAGTTCTTCGGCGCCTTCCAGCGGCCCGTCACCGAGAATGGCTTTGGCAAGCCCCGGGCCACCTTTGGCGAGGAGGTCCGCGTGGCGAACTCGGCTGGGCGCAAGGCGCGCCTTACCAACGGTTCGGTGGTCATCGCGGCCATCACGAGCTGCACCAACACCTCTAACCCCAGCGTGATGCTGGCCGCCGGTCTCCTCGCCAAGAAGGCCGTTGAGCGCGGGCTCAAGGTCAACCCGGCAGTCAAGGCATCCCTCGCCCCCGGTTCCCGGGTTGTCACCGCCTACCTGAAGAAGACCGGGCTCCAGCGGTACCTCGACAAGCTGCGGTTCCAGACGGTGGGCTATGGCTGCACGACCTGCATCGGCAATTCGGGCCCGCTGGACCCGAACATCGAGGAGGCGATCGTAAAGCACGACTTGGTCACCGCCTCCGTGCTCTCGGGTAACCGTAACTTCGAGGCCCGCGTGCACCAGAACGTGAAGGCCAACTTCCTGATGTCTCCGCCTCTGGTGGTGGCCTTCGCCATCGCGGGACGAGTCGACTTGGACCTCAGCTGCGAGCCGCTCGGTCACGACCGGGAAGGCAAGCCCGTCTACCTCGCCGACGTCTGGCCGACCCTCGCCGAGGTCCGGGACACCCTAGAGGCAGCGCTCAAGCCCGAGGTCTTCCGCCGGCTTTACCGCGACTTCGCGGCGCAGAACCCGAAGTGGAACGAGATCCCGGCCTCGACCGGGAATGTCTACGCTTTCGACCCGGCCTCCACCTACATCCAAGAGCCCCCCTTCTTCACCCAGTTCGGGATGCAGGCGGGCACGATCAGCGAGATTCGCGGTGCCCGTGCTTTGGGCATCTTCGGCGATTCCGTCACCACCGACCATATCTCCCCCGCTGGCGCCATTAAGAAGTCCTCCCCGGCCGGCCGCTTTCTCGTGGAGCAAGGCGTGGCCTTCGAGGACTTTAACTCCTACGGTTCCCGCCGCGGCAATGACCGCGTGATGACTCGCGGCACGTTCGCCAACGTGCGGATCAAGAACCTGATGCTAGGGGGCAAGGAGGGTGGGAACACGATCTTCCAGCCCACGGGCGAGGAGGTCTCTATCCACGACGCCTCCGTGCGTCACCAGCAGGCGGGCACGCCCCTCATTGTTGTCGCGGGCCAAGAGTACGGCACCGGTTCTTCGCGGGATTGGGCCGCCAAGGGCACCAACCTCCTCGGGGTGAAGGTGGTGGTCGCGCAGAGCTTCGAGCGCATCCACCGCTCCAACCTTGTGGGGATGGGCGTCCTTCCCCTGCAGTTCAAGGAGGGGACCACCGCGACGAGCCTCGGGCTCGATGGCCACGAGACTTACGATGTCGTGGGTCTTTCGCCCGCGCTGCGCCCCCAGCAGGATCTGAACCTGCGCATCACCCGGCGGGACGGCCGCGTGGAGGAGGTGCCGGTCCGCTGCCGGATCGATACCCCCATCGAGATCGACTACTACCAGCACGGGGGGATCCTGCCGTACGTCCTGCGGCAGATTCTCGCCCGGGGCTGACCCGAGCGCCGGTCGCGGGCGCGCGGGCGTCCCGGCCGGCTCCCCGCCTGATGCCTGACGCGACCACTCCCGTCTTCCGGGCCGACACCTCGTCGGACCCGGTGCTGGTGCGCGTCGACGGCCGGGCTACGTTCCAAAACAGCGGCTGCCTGCGCGAGTTCATCGCGCGGATGCTGGCGCTTGGGAAACCGCGGTTGGTGCTGGATTTCGCCGGCTGCGAGGGGGTCGACTCCACGTTTTTGGGTGTCCTCGCCGGCGCGGCGATCGAGATCCGGAAGACCGCGCCGGAAGGCAGCCTAGTGATCGTACGGGCGGGTTCGCGAAACCTCGAGCTGATGCGGAATCTAGGCCTCCACCGCTTGCTCACGCTCGACAGTTCGGCCGGAGTGGTGGGCTTGGGAAACTTCGACACCGCCCTGCAGGTTCGCCGTCAGAGTGAGGCCGAGAGCGCGCGCTTGGTCCTAGAAGCTCACGAGAACCTGGTGGCGGTAGATGAGGCCAACCGGAGCAAGTTCCAAGACGTGCTCGCCATCCTGCGCGAACGCTCGGGACAGGCGCCGGATTGACCCGCGGGTTTCGGGGTCGATTTCAGAGTACTGGGCTGCCCGGCGGGGCAAGCCGCGCGATCTGCGCCATGATACGTTCGCTGGCCACCTGCGCCCGTTCCTTGCCGGCCCGTGGGTCGTCGTAGTCGGCGGGGAGGATCGGCGCACCGAACACTACCGACACTGGCGTGCCCAGTCGCAAGGGGCGGTCCCGCCCGAAGGCCTCGTGGGAGCCGAAGATCCGCACCGGCACCACGGGGACCTGCGTCTTGACTGCAATGAAGCCCACGCCCGCCTTGGCCGGTTGCAGCCGTCCGTCCGGCGTGCGGGTGCCTTCCGGGAAGAGGATGAGGCCCCGTTCCTCGCGCAAAGCGCGCAGCACCCGCTTGATCGCGCTTACGTCCTGCCCCCCGTCCCGATCGACGGGGATGGTGCCGACCGAATCGAGCCACCACGAGGAGAAGCCGCCCTTCCAGAGCGTCTTGCGCGCGAAGTAGGCGATCTGGCGCGGCAACTGGCAGCCGATCATCGGCGGATCGATGAAGCTCGCGTGGTTGGCGGCGAGCAGGAAGCCGCCGCGGGCCGGTACGTGCTCCAACCCGCACACCTCGCCGCGGAAGAACATTTGATACGACACTCGCAGCCAGTAATGGCAGAAGCCGTAGACCGGCTGCATCGAGGTCTGGGGAAACGCTGCCCTCATACGCCTAGGTGCTCCGCGATCGGCCGAGAGAGTAGCGCGACCACCTCTTCTAAGTTGTGGTGCGTCGTATCGACCGCCACGGCCCCCTCCGGGCAGGCGAGTGGGGCCGCCTTGCGCGAGGAATCGAGTTGGTCGCGCACCGCAATCGCGTCCTGCCCGCCCTCCTGCGCGCGCCGGCGGGCGCGTTCCGCCGGATCCGCGTGGAGGAAGAATCGACACGGCGCGCTGGGAAAAATGACCGAGCCGATGTCGCGCCCCTCCATCACGAGGCCACGGAACCCGCCAGCCCGAGCCACGCCTTCTTGCCCGCGCTGGTAGGCGAGGAGCGCGGCCCGCACCGCGGGCAGCGCCGCGACGTGCGAGACGGCCCCGTTCACTGCCGCACCGCGGATTTCCGCGTCCGGGATCATCTCGCCGTTGATCTCCATTCCGGCCGAGCGCCCGGCGATGTGCGTGCTGAGGCGGAGCCCAGCCACTTCGGCCTCGATCCGTGCGGCGTCGGTCGCCCCGATGCCGCGCCGGAGCAGCACCGCGGTGACGGCTCGGTAGAACGAGCCCGTGTCGACGTGCAGCAGGTGAAAGCGCGCGCTCAGGGCCCGCGCAGTGGAGGATTTACCCGAGGCGGCGCCGCCATCGATGGCGACGATGAGAAAGGGGCGGGTGTCCATCAGGGGGAGAGGCTAGCCCGGCGCAGGTCCTCCAAGACCGCGAAGAAGCCGGGAAAGGTCTTCGCGCAGCAGCCAGGGTTGGCGAGGGTCAACCAAGGCCGGCCATCTCCCCGGAGGTCGTGGCTGCCGAGAATCGCGAAACTCATCGCGAAACGGTGGTCGCCGTACGTGTCGATAATTTGGTCGGTCCGCAGCGGTCGCGGAATGATCTCCAGCGCACCCTCTTCCTCGCGCACTTCTTGGCCTAGCCGGCGGAGTTCCCGCGCCATCCCAGCTACGCGGTCGGTCTCCTGCTTGCGCGTGTGGGCGATCCCCTCGATTCGGGTCGTTCCGGCGAGCAAAGGCGCGATCGCCGCCAGGGTGAGGAAGGTGTCCGAGAAACCGCTGAAGTTGGTGTGGGTACCCCGTGGATGTCCCGGCTGGGCCGTCACGCGCACGCCCGCGGGATCCGCGGTCACCTGAAGACCGCAGCCTTCCAGCACCCGGATGAACTGAGTGTCACCCTGCAGGCCCCGTCCGGGAGGATGCAGCCCCGGTAGGGTTAGGGTACCTCCGGCGACCAACGGGAGCGCGAGGAAGTAGCTCGCGGCGGTCGCGTCCGGTTCAATGCCGCAAGTGCCGCCAGGGGGCGCGTAGACGGGGTGGGGTTGGACGACAATGAGCTCTGGCGTCCGCCAAACCGGGGTCGGTTGGCCGAAGCGGGTCAGCAGCGCCGCGGTCATGTCCACGAAGGGGCGCCGCACTTCACCGGTCAGGCGAATCTCGACCTCCGTCCGGGCGAGCGGGGCGACCAGCAGGAGCGCGGAGAGGAGTTGGCTGCTTTCGCGGGGATCTAGCTCGACCCGCCCGCCGGCGAGGCCGCGGGCGCGGATCTCGAGGGGGAAGAAGCCTTCTTCGCCCGGACAGCGGATATCCGCGCCGAGTTGACGGAGGGCCTGAATCAAGGGCTGCATCGGCCGGCGCCGCATTTGCGGCACGCCGTCGAGCCGGTAGGTGCCCGCCGGGGCCGCCGCGCAGAGAGCGGTGAGGAAGCGCGCCGCGGTCCCCGCAAGCCCCACGAACAGATCCGCGTCCCCGCCCCGAAAGGCGTGTTCCTGACCTGAGATCTGAAGGGTGGTGCCGTCACCGTCGGCGTCCACCCGCACGCCGAGGCGGCGCAGGGCCTCCGCCATTAGGTGGGTGTCCTCGCTTGCCAGTGCCCCTGTGAGAGTCACCGGCCCGCGGGAAACCGCGGCGAGCAGGAGCGCCCGGTTGGTAAGGCTCTTGGACCCCGGCAGGCGGACCTCACCTCGGGGCGGCCGGACGAACGGCGTGAGGGAGAGGTGATCAGGGAGCGGCGACACAGCGGAAAGGCGAATGCTCGGGGGCGGGAGCGACAGCGCCAAGGAGTTTCTCGGCGGCGGCGCGGGTTCCGCGACCGTGGTTCACGGCGGCTGGCCCGCGCTCGGCTCCGGCGCGCGGAGGGAATGCCACAGATAAAGCAGCACTCCGATGCAGATCCCACTGTCGGCGACGTTGAAGGTGGGGTAGATGTAGGTCCCGAAATGCAGGTCGAGAAAGTCGACCACGTGGCCGTGCGCGAGCCGGTCGATCAGGTTGCCCACAACCCCGCCGCAAAGCAGGCCGAAACAAGTCTGGTGCCGCGGATCGCGCAGGCCAAGCGAGTGCCGCCAGAGGAAGATGGCGATGAGAGTCGCGGCCGCGAGGCCGGCCAGCAGCAGGCTCCGGCCCGAAAGGATACTCCACGCCGCGCCGGTATTGCCGACGTGGATCAGGTACAGAAAGCCTGGAACGACCTCGAGGTCTTGCCCCAGCCCGTGCGAATGCAGCGGGTTGTAGGGAATGCGCGCGACGACCCAGAGCTTGGTGGCTTGGTCCAACAGGAGAGTCAGGCCAAGCAACTGCCAGAGCCGCCGGTAGGCGCGCCATCGGGGCCCGGGGGCCGGGGCTTGCGGGGAGGACATCGCGGCGTCGCGCGCGCGGATCAATCCTCGCCGCCGGAGTCTTCCATCACCTTGCCGCCTTCCTCACCCATTTCGCCGAAGAGTCCGGCCTGGGTCCGCGTGCGATGGCGATTCCGCTCGAGGTCCTTCTGCGCCTCCGCGGAATACCGGGTGAACGGCACCGCCAATAACCGCTCCTTCGCGATCGGCTTCTGCGAGATCTCGCAAATCCCGTAAGTACCGTCGTGGATGCGCTTGATGGCGGCGTCGATCTCCGAGAGGGCCTCTTGCTCGCTCGCTACCATGCTGAGAGCGAAGTCGCGGTCAAAGGTGTCGGTACCCGCATCCGCCATATGCTGCCCGTAGGCGGAGAGGTCTCCAGCGTCGTCCTTGGCGGAGCGCTTGAGCGTCTCCTCGGAGTGCCGCTCGATATCCTCGGTGAGGTGAGAGCGTAGATCGACGAGCAGCCGGTGGTAGCGTTTGAATTTTTCCGGCACCTCGCGGTCCGACTCGGTGGGCGCCGCTTTGCCGCGCTTCGGGTTGAAGCCGAGGATGTCCGCGAGCGAGGCCGCCTTCACGTGTTGCGGCTTAGCCTTCGGCGCGGCCTCCGCCGCCTTGCCCGGCTTGCCCATCTTGCCGGCAAAGGGAATGTTGGTCCGGCTGGTGACGGTCTGGGCAATGGCCCGCACCTCATCGAGACTGAAGGCGATGGGCTTGGCGGCGGCCTTGCGTTTCAGAATCGAGTCGCGCAGCGCGTTCTTCTTGGACGGTTTTTCCATGGGAGGAGTGGAGGCGCCGGCGGGCTTCGCCGCCGGCTTTTGACCGGCGTCGGCCTTACCTGCCTTCGCGGCTTTCACGGCGGTAGCAACCGGCTTCACGGCCGGTTTGGGCGCTGGAAAGGGGGATTTGGTGGCGGGCTTCGCGGAGCCTTTCGCGGCGGGCTTACCGGCGGCCGACTTAGACGCGGCTGGCTTGGACGCGGCAGGGGAGGGTTTCTTCGAGGCCATGGTTTAGGGGTTAAGGGGTAAGGGCTTCGGCGCAGCGCGGACAGGTTTCTCCGCGGGACGTCGGGACGAGTGCGGGGACCCAGCGCCAGCAACGGGGGCAGCGGACCAGTCCCAACTCGGCGCAGGCCTGCGCTTCCATGGCGAGGGCTTCGCCCTCGCCGGGCGCGACCTCCACGTGGGAGACAATGAGAAGCTCCGCCAGCGCCTCGCGGTGGCGCTCGAGCAGCGCTGCGGTCTCGCTGCCCCGGGGCGCACGCAGGGTGACGGAGGCATCGAGGGACTTGCCGATCCGGCCGGCAGCGCGCAACGGCTCGAGTGTCTCGTTGACCTGCCCGCGGATGCGCAGGAGGGCGGCGACCTCGGCGTCTACCGCCGGATCAAGCCAGCCGGCGCCCGCTGCGGGCCAGTCTTCGAGGTGGACCGAACCGTTCGCGTACTCCTCGCCGGTAGCGGCGAAGCTCCATGCCTCGTCGCACGTGAAGGTGAGCACGGGCGCAAGCAGGCGCACCAAGGAATGGAAGATTCCGTGAAGAACGGTTTGCGATGAGCGCCGCAGCGCCGAGCGGGTGCCGTGCGTGTAGAGCCGATCCTTGAGCAGGTCGTGATAAACCGCCGACAGGGTGACCGCACAGAACTGATTGCAGAGCTGGTAGACCCGGTGGAACTCGTAGGCTTCGTAGGCCGCGGTGCAGTCCCGGAGCAGCACCGCCGTCTGGTGGAGCGCCCAACGGTCGATCAGGTCCAACCGGGCGTGCGGCACCGCGTCGCGCGCGGGCTCG
Source organism: uncultured Opitutia bacterium (assembly GCA_903861185.1). Classification (GTDB taxonomy): domain Bacteria; phylum Verrucomicrobiota; class Verrucomicrobiia; order Opitutales; family Opitutaceae; genus ER46. The sequence goes on from CAIOTK010000356.1 coordinate 20,989, forward strand.
AAGTCGAAGAGATTCGAAAGCTGATAGCGCAGCGTGTTACGGACCAGCCGGTAGCTTTCCGCGACGACGTTGAGGATACTGCTCGGGTGCTTCAGGTCCTGGTCGAGGTCCGAGACCCGGATATCCTCGCGGAAGTCCTGCGAAGCGATCCACCACCGGATGACGTCGGCTCCATAGTGGCCGACGTAGTTGTCAGAGGTGGGCGGTTTCTCGTACTGGCCCGACTTGGAGATCTTCTTGCCGTCCTTGCCCACGATGAAGCCGTGGGTGAGCACCGCGCGGTACGGCGCGGCATCGAAGGCGGCGACGCTCGTCCACAGTGACGACTGGAACCAGCCGCGGTGCTGGTCGCTGCCTTCGAGGTAGAGGTCCGCGGGCCAATGGGTGCCACCTACGCCCCGACGCAGAGTCGCCGCGTGCGAGCTACCGGAGTCGATCCAAACGTCGAGGGTGTCTCGTCCGCGCTGCAGTTCTGCCGGTGTGGGCCAGTCCGCCGGGAGCGGGATTCCATCGAGGATCTCGGCTGGAGTGGCCTCGAACCAAAAGTTGGACCCGCGGGCCTCGAGCTTGGCGGCAATGGCGCGCGCCACACCGGCGTCCAGAAAGGCGCGGCCCGCCCCGTCGAAGAAGGCAGGGATGGGCACGCCCCAAGCGCGCTGCCGGCTGACGCACCAGTCGGGCCGGGATTCGATGGCGGCCCGGATGCGGGCCTCGCCGTGGGCGGGAATCCAACCCTGTGTCTCGGCAATGCGACCGATTTCGCGGAGCGCTGCGGCGCGGCGGCCGTCGCGATCGAGGGAGATGAACCATTGGTCCACCGCGCGGAAGACGATCGGGGTCTTGGAGCGCCAGCAGTGCGGGTAGCTATGGTTGTAACGCGCTTTGGCGAAGAGGGCGCCAGTCGCGGCAAGCTTCTTCAGGATGGCGACGTTTGCGGGCGAGGTACGCTTGGCGGCCAGATCCTCCACGCTCTCTAGGGTGGAAAGGCCGACGAGGTCCGCGGGCAGGCGGCCATCATCCAAGTAGCGGCCATCGTTGCCCACCGGGCAGTAGATCTCGAGCCCGCAGCGCAGGCCCGTAAGGTAGTCCTCGGCGCCGTGGCCCGGGGCGGTGTGGACGCACCCGGTGCCGCTGTCGGTAGTCACGTAGTCCGCGAGGACCACCGGAGCGTGGCGGTCGAGGAAGGGATGGCGTGGGGCTAGCCCCGCGAGGGCCGCACCCTTGAGCGTATGGAGGATCGGGGCGCCGGACGGGAGTCCGGCGGCCGCTAGCACTGCCGGGAGCAGGGCGGCGGCGACCACAATCCTTTCGGCACCGAGGTCTGCGACCACGTAGTCCACCTCGGGATGCACTGCGACGGCAAGGTTGGCGGGGATCGTCCAAGGCGTCGTCGTCCAGATGATCACCGCGAGCGGCGTCTCTCCGGGAAGGTTTAGGCGGAACGCCTCCGCCGGGGGGACGGGAAAGCGGACCCAGATCGAGGGCGAGACGTGGTCGCGGTACTCAATCTCGGCCTCGGCGAGGGCCGTCTCGAAGGGAATGCTCCAGTAAACCGGTTTCTTGCTGCGGTAGACGAGGCCCCGCTCGACGAACGCGGCAAAGGTGCGGATAATGTCCGCCTCGAACGCGGGGTCCTTCGTCTTGTACTGGTTTTCCCAGTCCGCGAGGACGCCCAGCCGCTTAAACTGCCTGGTCTGGGTCGTGATCCATCCCTCGGCGAACGCGTCGCATTTCGCCCGCAGCTGGGCGGTGGAAAGGACCTGCTGTTGCGCTTGCAGCTCGCGGGAGACCTTTTGCTCGATCGGCAGGCCGTGGCAGTCCCAGCCGGGCACGAAGGGGGTGCGGAAGCCCCGCATCGACTTGTACCGGTTGAGCGTGTCCTTGAGCACCTTGTTGAGCGCGGTCCCGATATGAACATCGCCGTTGGTGAAGGGCGGGCCGTCGTGCAGAACGAAGGCAGAGGCCGCGTCGCGGCGCCGTTCTTGGATGCGGTGGTAGAGCCCGAGCTTTGCCCAGTGGGCGACCCGGCCCGGTTCGCGTTGTGCGAGCGCGGCCCGCATCGGAAAGCCGGTGCGCGGCAGCTGCAGGGTGTCCTTGAGATCTTGGGCCATACCGGGAAAAGGGGCGGAGGGTAGGGTCGCCCCGGGGAGAGTCAAGGGTCGCCCCCCGGTCAGCTGCGCCAATCGGTGACGGTGGCGACGAGCGCCTCCATGCACTCGATCCGCGCCCGCGGCGTGATGCCGTGGCCGAGGTTAAAGATGTGTCCGCTCCGGCCGCGCATCGACTCGAGGAGACGCGTCGCCTCGCGCCGGACGATTTCCGGCGTGGTGTTGAGCAGCACGGGGTCGAGGTTGCCCTGCACGGCGACGTTGCCCGGCAGGGCGCGACGCACCGCGGAGAGGTCGCACGTCCAGTCCACGCTCAGCACCCGCGCGCCGGTGAACGCCTGGTCCGTCAGGTGCGGGGCGGTGCCCTTGGCGTAGAGGATGACGGGAAACTCTGGGGGCAACGCGGCGATGATGCGCCGGATCCAGCGCAGGGAGGCGGCCTCGTAGTCGGGTCCCGCGATGATTCCACCCCAGGAGTCGAAGATCTGGATCGCGTCTGCACCCGCCGCGATCTGCATCTTAAAATAAAGGATCAGCGCCTCGGTCAGCCGCTCGAGCAGGGCGTCGAAGCTGCCCCGGTCGGCGTAGAAGAGCTCCTTGATCCGTTCGAACTCGTCGGCGCTGCCACCCTCGACCATATAGGTCGCGAGGGTCCAAGGCGAGCCGCCGAAGCCGAGGAGCGCGTGGCGGTCCCCGAGTTCACGGCGCAGGAGGCGGAGGGTCGCAGCGACGTAGTCAAGCCGCTCCGGCACGGCGGCCGCGGGTGCGAGGGCGTCGATGTCGGCGCGGCCGGTGAGGCGGCGGTCCATCGCGATGCCGCCTGCGTCGCGGAAGCTGTAGCCTTGGCCTAGGGCCTCGGGGATGACGAGGATGTCCGAGAAGAGGATCGCAGCGTCGAGCGCGAAACGCCGCAACGGCTGCAGGGTGACCTCGGTGGCGATCTCCGGGGTCCGCACCATATGCAGGAAGGATGACTGCGCCTTGAGGGCGCGGTACTCGGGCAGGTAGCGGCCGGCTTGGCGCATTACCCAAAGGGGAGGGCGCTCGAGTTGGTCATTCCGGCAGGCGGCGAGGAAACGTTCGCGGGAGGTCATCAGGAGTGGGGCGTGGCGGCCGCGGTGCCGGCCCAATCCCGAGGGCGCAGGAATACGTCGTGCAGGCGCGCCTCAGGCGAGCCGGGCTCGGGGTGCCAGTCGTAGTCCCACCGCACTAGCGGGGGCAGGGACATCAGGATGGATTCCGTGCGGCCACCGCTCTGTAGGCCGAAGTGGGTGCCGCGGTCCCAGACGAGGTTAAACTCCACGTAGCGGCCGCGGCGGTAGAGCTGGAATTGCCGCTCCCGTTCGCCAAAGGGCTGGTGCTTGCGGCGCGCTACGATCGGGCGGTAAGCGGGCAGGAAGGCGTCACCCACGGCCCGCAGTAGGGCGAAGGAACGCTCGAAGCCCGGGGCGTTGTAGTCGTCGAAGAAGATCCCGCCGATCCCGCGGGGTTCGCCGCGGTGGCGGAGGAAGAAATAACGATCGCAGGTCTCCTTAAACCGTGGGTAGAGCTCCTCCCCGAACGGCGAGACGGCGCCGCGCGCGGTCCGGTGCCAGTGCACGGCGTCTTCTTCGTGCCCGTAGTAGGGCGTGAGGTCGAAGCCGCCCCCAAACCACCAGGCCGGTTCCCCGCCGGTGGGATCGGCGGCGAGGAAGAAGCGCACGTTCGCATGGCTCGTGGGCACGTGGGGATTGCGTGGGTGGATCACGAGGGAGACGCCGAGCGCCTCCCAGGGACGGCCTGCCAGTTCCGGACGGTGCGCTGTCGCCGAGGGCGGTAGGCGCTCGCCGCGCACGTGCGAGAAGGCGACGCCGGCTTTTTCGAAAATCGCGCCCTCAGCCAGCAGCCGGGTGCGGCCGCCACCACCCTCCGGCCGGACCCACTCATCGGTCCGGAACGTATTCTGCCCGCCGTCTTCGGCCGCCAAACCGGCGCAGATGTCTTCCTGCAGCTGGAGCAGGTAGGCGCGGACGGCGGCGGGATCAGGTGACATAGCAGGCCGGGAGAGTGGTTCTGGGCGCGCGGGAGGCAACACCTCTTCCGGTGGGGGCTTGACGGCTTTGCTAGGTTTCCGGTCGACACGCCCCACACGGGCCGACTCCCTCCTCCTTCCCGATGCCTTCCGCCGTCCTTACCACCGTGGCCGCCACCGGCTTCACGGTGGCCTTCTTCCACGCCGCCATTCCGACGCACTGGCTACCGTTTGTCTTGGTCGCGCGGGAGCGGGGCTGGTCCCGCGGGCGTACCTTGGCGGTGGCCTCGCTCGCGGGGCTGGGCCACGTCGCTCTGACCAGCCTGCTCGGACTCGGAGTCGCTTGGTTCGGTTTCCAACTGGAGGAAAAGGTCGGGTCCTTCTCGTGGATTGCGGGCGGGATGTTGGGCGCGTTCGCGCTCTATTATGGCTGGCGGCAGCTGAGTGGCCGGGGCATCTGCCACCACGCGACGCCCGGGGGCGCCCACCATCCGAGCGAGCGCTGTGGTCACGAAGCGGAGGGCAGCCACTGGCAGGAGGAGCTGCGCGCGAGCCCGCTGGTCTCCGCGCGCACTGGGGAGATGGCGGCGGTCGGTGGCCTGTTCGTGATGCTGACCCTTTCGCCCTGCGAGGCCTTCCTCGGCGTCTATCTGTCGGGAGTGCAGTTCGGGTGGCGGGGCTTCGTGGTGCTCAGCGTCATCCTCGCCGTGGCGACGCTGGGTGGGATGACCCTCTTCACTTGGCTGGCGCTGCTGGGCTTCGACCGCGTGCGCGTCCGGAGTCTCGAGCGTTTTGAAGCGGGGTTGCTCGCGCTGGTGTTCGGGCTGCTTGCGGTGGTGGTGCTCGCGCTGGACCACGGTCATGACCATTAACGGCCATCCGCACGGCGGGGCTGGTGGGTCGGGGGCGGCGAAAGTTCCCCGACTGCTCTGGGTCTGCCTCGGCGTGGTGCTGCTCGCCTCGTGGGCGGGGTCGCTGGTGCAGTCGTCCGGAGGCGGGGTGCAGGTCCGCGGGCTCGTCCTGCCGGCGCGGAATGGCCAGTGGATCGCGGCGGACCTCTTCCGGCCCCGCACGGCTACCGCTGAGCGGCCGGCGCCCCTGGTGGTCGTCGTGCCCGGCTTCCAGCGTTCTAAGGAAACGCAGGCCAATATCGCCCTTGAGCTGGCTCGTCGCGGGGTGGTCGTGATCTCTCTCGACCCGTTCGCGCAGGGGGGCTCGAGCGCCTCGCTCAGTACTCGCGCCGCGACGGAGGAGGGCTACGGGCTTTTCGCGGTCATCGATTACGCCGCGACCGGAGTGCTCAATTACGTCGATCGTTCCCGCCTCGCCGCCACGGGGCATTCCGCGGGTGGTAACGCTGCGCTGCAAGCGGCGAGTCACTTCGGCCGCGAGGCCGAGCGGACGGGCGGGCCCGGCAAGCTGCACGCGGTGTTCATTTCCGGCTACGTGCTCACGTTGACCGAGCGCACCCTGCGCGCGGTGCGCTCGCACCTCGGGGTCAGTTACGCCTTGCACGACGAGGGGGCGTACCGGAACGAACTCGGGCACGGTGATATGCGCCGCGCGCCCGAGGCGCTGCGCGCCGTGCGTTCGGGGCTTGGGCCGGCGGGCCGCGAACTGGCGGAGATCGAGCCCGGACGGTTTTACGGGGCGGACGCGGACCGCACGCTCCGCGTGGTCTACAACGAGCCCCTGCTGCACCCGTTTCAGCCCTACAGCATCGAGGCGACCGCCAATCAGTTGGAGTTCTTCATTCGCACGCTCGGGCTGGTCGACGTGCCCGGACCGCGCGACCAGGTCTGGTACTGGAAGGAACTCTGCGGGCTGCTTGCGCTGGCGGCCGCCCTCACCGCCCTAGTGCCGCTGGCGCGCTGGCTGCTCGCCGCGGTGCCGGCCTTCGCTTCGCTCGTCCGTCCGGTGCCCCCGGCTCCCCCGTTGCCGACTGGGTCCGGTCGTGCGGTGCTCTGGGCGCTGCTCGTGCTGGGCGCAGTCATCGCTGGGGTCTCCTATATCCCGCTTGCAGAGTTGTCGCAGCGCCTCTTCCCGGAGGCCTCGGGGCGGACGCTGACGTGGTTCTTTCCCCAGCGGATGAACAATGCCCTGATGCTCTGGGCCTTGATCAACGGGCTCGTCGGGTTCGCGCTTTTCCTTGCTGCGCGCCGCTTGCGGCGGGAACCGTCCAGCGCGGGGGAGGTCGGCCCCGTTTGGCGGATCTCTGCCGCCGAGCTGGGGCGCACCGGGTTACTCGCGTTGATCCTGTGGGGCGCCTTCTTCCTGCTGCTAGCCGGAGTGCACGCGCTCTTTCACGTCGATTATCGCTTCCTCTTCTTTGGCGCGCGTCCCATTGGCCCCTCGATCGTCGCGCTGCTGCCGATGTACGCGCCCGCCTTCTTGGTCTTCTTCCTTGCCAATTCCCTGCGCGTAAACGCGGCCCTGCGGTTCGCCGGAGAGCCCGAGTGGCGCAGTCTCCTCCGGGCGGGGCTCGCCAATTCACTGGGCCTGCTGCTCATCCTCGGGGCCCAGTACGCCACGTTCGCCGCGACCGGCACGGTGCGCTGGACGGAAGGGTGGCTCTACGTGAACCTGCTGTTCGCGGTGGTGCCCATCATGTTCGTGCTGCCCTATTTCAATCGTTTCTTCTTCCGCCTGACGGGCCGCATTTACCTCGGCCCGGTTACCATGGTGCTGATTTTCATCACCGTGCTCTTGTCCAATACGGTGTGCTACCTTCCGTTCTGATCCGAGTATGACCTCCCGACTCCTCGCCTGCCTAGTTCCCGCGGTTGCGTCCGCCGCTGTCCCGTCCGCCGGCTCCCTCCGCTCCGCCCTCGTTTTCCACGCACCTTACGACACCTCGGCGGACGCCGCCTTGGCGCGGGGAGATCCTCGGGTGTACACCGCGGCGGATCGGGCGAAACGCGCCGGCGCGCCGGCCGGCCTGCCCGCGGGTGACGACGTCCGGATCGTCGCGGACGCGGGCCGCTACGGCGGAGCCCTCGAGTTTCGGCGGAAGATCAAGTCCCAGGTCTTCTACCAAGGGGGCGAGAACCTCGGCTACCAGCCCAAGGAGTGGCAGGGCAGCGTCTCGCTTTGGCTGCGGCTGGATCCGGACCGCGATCTGGAGCCGGGTTACTGCGATCCGTTCCAGTTCGTCGGTCAGGCTTGGAATGAGGGCAACCTGTTCATCGAGTTCAGCAAGGACCACACCCCGCGGCACTTCCGCTTTGCGATTATGGCGGTGACCCGATTCTGGAACCCGCAGAATCGCAAGTGGGAGGAGATGCCGGAGCCCGAGCGCCCGATGACCGCGGTGCACCGCCCGCCCTTCACTCGCGAGCGCTGGACGCACGTGTTGGTCACTTTTGCGCGGATCAACTCCGGCGCCCCCGATGGCCGCGGCACCCTGTACCTCGATGGGGTGCGGCAGGGGACGTTCACGGGATGGAACCACACCTTCAACTGGGACGTAAGCCAGTCTGCTCTGACGGTCGGCCTCGCCTACACTGGGTTCATCGACGACCTGGCGGTGTTTAATCGCGAGTTGGACGACGCGGAGGCGCGGGCGGTCTTTGGGCTGCCCGGGGGAATCGCCTCGCTCCCGCGCTGACGCTGTCGGTAAGCGTGCGGGCTTGAGCGGAGGTCGGGGGCCGACCAACCAAGAGGCTTATGGCGCGGTGACTCCGGGCTACGCCCGCCTGCGCCAACGTTTCGATCTGGGCGCCCTTTGGACCATCGGGATCAAGGGCACCTTTTAGCCCGGCTCAGCGTCCCGCGCCGGTCACGCTCGTCCGCACCGCGTAGAGGGACTTCCGCGCCGTGATGTAGAGCGTCTTCCCGTCCGGTCCCCCGAAGCAGAGGTTAGCGGCAGATTCGGGCAGGAGGATGCGGCCGACGAGCCGCCCGTCGGGATGGAAGATCTGCACCCCGTCGCCGGAGCTCGACCAAACCCGACCTTCCCGGTCGACGCGGATGCCATCCGGCCCACCCTTATCCAAGGTGCAGAACACCCGGCCGGCGTCGAGGCGCCCGTCCGCGCCCACGGCGAATACCCGGATGTGGCGGGGGGGGCCGGAGTCGGCGACATAGAGCAGCTTTTCGTCCGGCGAGAACGCCAGACCGTTCGGCTGCACGAAGTCCCGCACGACCGCGGTAGTCACGCCCGTTGCCGGATCGTGGCGGTAGACGAAGTTGCCAGGCTGCTCCTTGCCCTCCCGCTGTTTGGTGGCGGGATTCGTCTTCAGGCCATACTCGGGGTCCGTGAACCAGAGGGTGCCGTCCGCCTTGACCACGACGTCGTTAGGCGAATTCAGGCGGCGGCCTTCGAAACGGTCCACGACGGTCACGAGGGTGCCGTCCGCCTCCCGGCGGGCCACGCGGCGCCCGGAGTGCTCGCAGGTCAGGAGCCGGCCTTGCAGGTCGAGCGTGTTGCCGTTGGCGTTCCGGCTGGGTTCGCGGAACCCGGTAACCCCGGCCGTGGGGGACCAGCGGAGGAGCTGGTCTTTGGGGATGTCGCTAAAGACCAGAATGCCCTCCCGGGGCAGCCAGACCGGGCCCTCGGTGAAGCCGAGCCCGGTGGCTAGGCGCTCGATCTTGGCCTCGGCGGGCAGGCAGCGGGCGAATTCGGCGGCATCGACCGGGGCGAAATCAGCCGCCCCCAGGGGGAAGCAGGTGAGGGTGACGAGGGCGAGGAGCGGACGGAGGCGGGGTGGGGTGCGCATCGAAAAGCGGGTTTTAAAAGTTTTTGGGCGAATTTTGAACGCGGGGCGGGGATGGGCGTCTTTCCCCGTGGTAGTTCAATGGTTTGCTTGGTGTTAGGTGCGAGGGCCGCCTAGGGGTAGGCGGCCCTCATCTTTTCCAAGTCAGCCGACCCATTGGCGTCCATTGCGGAAGAGCCGCATCCAGGGGCTGTCTTCGCCCCATCCGCGGGGCGCCCAGCTCAGGCAGGCGGAGCGGAATACCCGCTCAGGATGCGGCATCAGAATTGTGACGCGGCCGTCACGGCTGGTCAGGGCGGTCATCCCGGCAGGGGAGCCGTTCGGGTTCAAGGGGTAGCGCTGAGTCACCCGGTGGTGGTTGTCGACGAAGCGCGCCGCGACGAGTCCCGAGGTGCTGAACGCCTCCGCCGCAGCGGCGTCCGCGAATTCCGCTCGACCTTCTCCGTGGGCCACGGCCACCGGCAACACCGCACCCTCCATCCCCGCGAACAGGAGGCTCGGGCTGCGCTCGATCCGCACCGAAACGTAGCGCGACTCGTAACGTTCGCTCTCGTTCTGGACGAAACGCGGCCATTCGGCGGCTCCCGGGATGATCTCGCGCAGATTGCTCATCATCTGGCAGCCATTGCAGACGCCGAGGGCGAAGGTGTCCGCGCGCGCGAAAAAGGCGGCGAACTCCGCCCGGGCCCGCTCGTTGAACAGGATGCTCTTGGCCCAACCCTCGCCGGCGCCGAGGACGTCCCCGTAACTGAAGCCACCGCAGGCCGCCAGGCCCCGGAAGTCGCGTAGGCTCACCCGGCCCGCAAGGATATCCGACATATGCACGTCCACCGGGGCGAAACCCGCCCGGTGGAACGCGGCCGCCATCTCGACCTCCCCGTTGACCCCCTGCTCGCGCAGGATCGCGAGGGGCGGCCGGCCCGTCAGGTCGCGGCCCACCGAAACCGTGAACGGCACCACCGGGCTTAGGCCGGGGTCCTCGCGATCGAGGCGCAGCCCGTGCTCGGACTCAGCGCAGGCCGGGTTGTCCCGCATCCCGGCCAGCCGCCGGGTCACATCCGACCAGAGATCCCGCAGGACAAACAGGTCTTCGGACCAGAGTTCGGACCCGTTTTGGCGGACCGTGATCTGGGGAGCGGCGGTCGTCCGGCCGAGCGGGCGGGTGCAATCCGCCACGCTATGTGCCGCCAAGATCGCGTGAACCCTTGAGCGCTGGTCGGCCCGGATTTGGACCACGGCGCCCAGTTCCTCGGCGAACAGGGCCGCGAAGGGGTCGCGCGCGGCAGCGGGAAGGTCCAGGACGACGCCGCGGCGGCCAGCGAAAGCCATCTCGATTACGGTGACGATCAGCCCACCGTCGGATCGATCGTGGTACGCCAGCAGCAGGCCCTCCCGTGAGAGTTGCTGGATCGCGCCCCAGAAGCCGCGGAGATCCTCGGGCCGGTCAACGTCCGGAGGGGCCTCCCCGGTTTGGAGGAACACTTGCGCGAGGATCGAGCCGCCCAGTCGGTCCCGGCCGCGGCCGAGATCGATCAACAGCAACTCGGAGTCGTCCACCGCCTGCAATTGAGGGGTGAGGGTGAGCCGGATGTCCGAGACCGGCGCGAATGCTGAGACGATGAGCGAGACCGGCGACGTGACCCGGCGGTCGGCGCCCCCCTCGGGCCAGACGGTCGACATGCTCATCGAGTCCTTGCCCACCGGGATGGTGATGCCGAGGGCGGGGCAGAGCTCCATCCCGACGGCGTGGACGGCCGCGTAGAGGTCGGCGGCCTCGCCGGGTACGGCTGGCGCCGCCATCCAGTTGGCGCTGAGATTAACGCTACCCAGCTCGCCGATCTGGGCGGCGGCGAGGTTCGTCAGCGCCTCCCCGACCGCGAGGCGGGCGGAGGCGGCCGCGTTGTTGACCGCCGCCGGCGTCCGTTCCCCCATCGCCATCGCCTCGCCGGTGTACCCGTCGTAGCCGGCCGCGGTCACGGCGCAGTCGGCGACCGGCACCTGCCAGGGTCCGACCATCTGATCGCGCGCGACTAAGCCGCCGAGCGTGCGGTCGCCGATCGAGATGAGGAAGGTCTTGTCGGCCACGGCGGGGTGCAGCAGCACCCGGCGAACGGCCTCCGCTAAGGGCGCGTCGATCTGCAGCGGAGCCAGCGGACGACGGCGAGACGTCTCCCGGCGGTGCATTCGGGGCGGCTTCCCCAGCAGCACCTCGAGGGGCAGGTCGATCGGCCGGTTGCCGAAGTGTTCGTCGGTAACGACAAGTTGCCGCTCGGCGGTGGCCTCGCCGACGACTGCGTACGGGGCCCGTTCCCGTTCGCAGATCTGGGCAAACTCCGGCATCCTCGCCGCCGGAATGGCCAGCACGTAACGTTCCTGCGACTCGTTGCACCAGAGCTCCAGCGGGGACATCCCCGGTTCGTCGTTGGGCAAGCGGCGCAGCTCGAAGCGGCCGCCACGGCCCCCGTCGTTGACGAGCTCGGGCAGGGCGTTGGAGACGCCCCCGGCGCCGACGTCGTGGATGAAGGCGATGGGGTTCTCGTCGCCGAGAGCCCAGCAGCGGTCGATGACCTCCTGACAGCGGCGCTGCATCTCGGCGTTGTCGCGTTGCACGCTCGCGAAATCGAGGTCTTCGCTCCCGTGCCCGCTCGCGACCGAGCTGGCGGCGCCGCCTCCGAGCCCGATGAGCATTGCGGGACCGCCGAGGACGACGAGGTGGTCACCCGGTTCAATCGCTCCCTTGCGGACGTGTCCGGGACGGATGTTGCCGACGCCGCCCGCGAGCATGATCGGCTTGTGGTAGCCGCGGAGTTCCGGGCCGCCCGGGCCGGGCACCTCGGCCTCGTAGGCGCGGAAGTAACCGCAGAGCGCGGGGCGGCCGAACTCGTTGTTGAAGGCAGCGCCGCCCAAGGGGCCATCGAGCATAATCTCCGTGGGCGGCGCGAGCCGGGCGGGCCGGCCGCGATCGGTTTCCCACGGGCGCACCGCGCCGGGGAGACGGAGGTTGGAGACGGTGAAGCCGACGAGCCCCGCCTTGGGTTTGGCGCCGCGGCCGGTCGCACCCTCGTCGCGGATTTCACCGCCAGAGCCCGTGGCGGCACCGGGGAATGGGGAAATCGCGGTCGGGTGATTGTGGGTCTCGACCTTACAGAGGAGGTGGATTTCCTCGTCGCGCTCGACGTACCGTCCCGTGCGTGGATCCGCGAAGAAGCGGCGGCCGGGGTAGCCCGCGAGCACCGCGGCGTTGTCCTTGTAGGCCGAGAGGATCCCTGCGCTGTGCCGCTCGTGGGTGTGGCGGATCATCTGGAACAGGGAGCGGGCGCGGGCCTCACCGTCGATCTCCCAGGTGGCGTTAAAGATTTTGTGCCGGCAGTGCTCCGAATTGGCCTGCGCAAACATCATCAGCTCCACGTCGTGCGGGTCGCGGCCGAGGTCCGCGAAGGCCCGGGCGAGGTAGTCGATCTCGTCTTCCGCGAGGGCGAGTCCGAGCGTCCGGTTGGCCTCGACGAGGGCGGCGCGGCCGCGCGTGCGCAGCGGGATCGGGGTGAGGGCGCGCGGCTCCTCGCGCCGGAAGAGGGCGGCGCAGGCCTCGAGGTCGGGGAAGACCACCTGTGTCATCCGGTCGTGCAGCCGGGCACGGATCCGGGCAGCGACTTCCGCCGCGGGCGGAGCATCGAGCTCCAGGGTGTACTCCACGACCCGCTCCAGCCGGCGCACGCTAGGGAGGCCGCAGTTGCGGGCGATGTCGGTCGCCTTGGACGACCAGGGAGAAAGTGTGCCCGGGCGGGGCCCCACCACGAAGGTCCAGCCCTCGCGGCGCTCGGCTGCGCGCCGGGGCCCGTAGGTCAGGAGCCGCGCGGCGAGTTCGAGCCCTCGGTCATCGAGTGGGGCGCTGAGGTCGGCGAGGTGCACGAACTCGGCCGCAATCCCGTGGACCGGGGCGCCCGCCGCCACCAGGTCCTGGCGCAGTTTCTGCAGGCGGAACGGGGAGAGGGCGGGGGAGCCGCGGAGAATCAGCATGGACGTCGGTGCGCGACGCTTTCGGATCGTGCGGGCACGGTCAAGGCGCCCCCGGCCCGAATTTTTTTGCGCGGCGGAGAAAGCCGTTGACCAATCCATTCGGGTGCCCGAGATCACGCGGCGCTGATGATGCCTGCCGAGCGAATCCCGTCCCCCGGCCGCGCTACCCGTGGCTCCCGCCGGGGTCCGTCCTGGCCCGCTTATGTCTGATCGCCTCAGTCACGAGTGCGGCATCGCCTTGGTGCGGCTGCTGAAGCCGCTCTCGTACTATCAAGAGAAGTACGGGACCCCGCTCTGGGGCTTTACCAAGTTGTTCCTCCTGATGGAGAAGCAGCATAACCGCGGGCAGGACGGCGCCGGCGTGGCCTGCGTGAAGCTGGAGATGCCGGCGGGCGTGCCCTTCATGTTCCGCGAGCGGAACATTAAGGCCAACCCGCTGGACCGGATCTTTCGGACGCTGCTCGATCAGTACCAAACCAAGGTCGCGGCCGGGGACATTCATCCGGAGTTCGCGGACACGGTGAAGCGCAACTTCGACTTTGGCGGAGAGTTGCTGCTCGGACACCTGCGCTACGGCACTTCGGGCGGCTACAGCATCTCCTCCTGCCACCCGTATTTCCGCCGCAGCCCTTGGCCGACGCGCAATCTCGCGCTCTGCGGCAACTTTAACCTCACCAACACCGAGGAGCTGAACCAGTCCTTGATCGCGATGGGCCAGCACCCGATCTTCGCGACGGACACCCAAGCGATCCTCGAGAAGATCGGCTTCTTCCTCGATGAGGAGCACGAGGACAATTACCGCTACCTCCGTACCCGCGACCTCGGCGGCGAACAGCTCTCGCGCCGCATCAGCGAGGAGCTGGATCTGACCCGCGTGCTCACGCGCGCGTCCCAGAAGTGGGATGGCGGCTACGTGCTCTGCGGCCTCGTCGGCAGCGGCGATGCCTTCGTCGCACGCGATCCGGCGGGCATCCGCCCCTGCTTTTGCTTCCAGAACGACGAGGTGGTCGCGTTCGCTTCCGAGCGCGCGCCGCTGATGACGGTGTTCGATCTCGCCGCTGAGGAGGTGCGTGAGCTCGCCCCCGGCCACGTCTGCGTGATCAAAAGTTCCGGGCGAATCACCGAGGCGCCCTTCACCGCGCCGCTGCCGCGCGCCTCCTGCTCCTTTGAGCGGATCTACTTCTCCCGCGGCAATGACGTGGATATTTACCGCGAGCGCCAGGAACTCGGCGCCCAGCTGGCCCCGCGGGTGGTCGAACGGATCCGGAGCGACTGGGAAAACACGGTCTTTAGCTTTATCCCCAACACCTCCGAGACCGCGTTCTACGGGCTGATGTCCGCCCTGCGGGCCCGGCGCCGCGACGAGGTCAAGGCGGCCATCCTAGGCGCGGCCCGCGAGGGCCGGCTCGATGAGGCGTTGCTCGACGACCTCATCCTGCGCAATTGGCCGCGCGGCGAGAAGGTGGTTAGCAAGGACATCAAGCTACGGACGTTCATCGGCCAGGAGACGATGCGTAATCAGCTCGCTAGCCACGTCTACGACATCACTTACGGTTCGATCCGCGCCGGCCGCGACACGCTCGTGGTGGTGGACGACTCGATCGTCCGCGGCACCACGCTGCGGCGCTCGATCCTACGCATCCTCGCCCGCCTCGGGCCCCGGCGCATCGTCATCGCCTCGACCGCGCCCCAGATCCGCTACCCCGATTGCTACGGGATCGATATGTCTGAGCTGGGGAAATTCATCGCCTTCGAGGCGGCCGTGGCGCTGCTCCGCGAGCGGGGCCAAGCGTCCGTCCTCGAGGAGGTCTACGAATTGTGTCGCCGCGAGGTCCGCGACGGCGGCGGGAGCAACCACGTGCGCTTGGTCTACGAGCCGTTCTCCGCCGAGGACATTTCGCGCAAAATCGTCGAGCTGGTGCGTCCCAAGCAGCTCGATTGGACGGGTGAGGTGGAGCTGATCTTCCAGTCGATCGAGAGCCTGCACGCGGCCGTGCCCCACCATACGGGGGACTGGTACTTTACCGGCCGGTACCCGACTCCGGGTGGATACCGCGTGGTCAATCAGGCCTTCGTGAACTACTTTGAGAAGAGCGCGGGCCGAAGCTACTGAGATGGCCCTTTCCTACGAGTCCTCCGGCGTCCGTTACGACCAGCTCGACGCCTTCAAACGCGCCTGCCAGCAGGCCGCCCGCACGACCGCCGCGGCCCTCGCCGGCCACGGTTACGCTGAACCGGCTTCCACGCGGGGCGAGAGTGCCTACCTGATCGAGGGCGCGGATCACTTTCTTGCCCACGTGGAGGAGGGGCTGGGCACCAAGAATCTGGTCGCCGACGCCGTCGCCGCCCTCACCGGTCGCACTTATTACCGCGAGGTCGCGATCGACACGGTCGCGACGATGGTGAACGACCTCATCACCTGTGGCGCGCTGCCGGTCTCCGTGGCGATGCACGCCGCGGTGGGCGACTCCGCTTGGTTCGCGGATGCGGCGCGCACGGAGGCCCTCGTCGCTGGTTTCGCGGAAGGCTGCCGCCAGGCGGGCGCAGTCTGGGGCGGCGGCGAGACGCCCACGCTCGGCGGCGTGGTCGAGCGCCCGGCCATTGTTCTCGCGGGCTCCGCGCTTGGCCGCATCGCCCCCAAGAATCTCCGCATCACCGGGGAGGTCCGCGAGGGTGACGCCATCGTCTTCCTCGCCAGTTCCGGTGTGCAGACTAACGGGCTGACGCTCTGCCGGCGCATCGCGGCGCAGCTGCCGCAGGGCTACCTGACGCCGGTCGGGCACGGAGATCCGCGGACCTACGGGGAGGCCCTGCTGGCCCCCTCGGTAATTTACGTGGCCTTTGTCCGCGAGTGCCAGCGCCGCGGCCTGCGGCTGAACTACCTCGCGCACGTTACCGGCCACGGCTGGCGCAAGCTGATGCGGCTCGAGGAGCCCTTTGTCTACGAGATCACGGCGCCACGTCCCGCGCCGGCCCTGTTCCGCTTTATTATGGAGGCGGGCCCGGTTGAGCTGCGCGAAGCGTACGCGACCTTCAATATGGGTGTCGGCTTCGCGGCTTACGTGGCCCCCGAGCTCGCGCCTGCGGTACTCGCGGCCGCGCAGGCGACGGGTTACGACGCTTGGCTGGCGGGCCGCGTCCGCCGCGAGGGCTCCCGCAAGGCCGTCGTCGTCCCGGACCTGGGCCTCGCTTTCGAGGGCGACACGCTCCAGGTCCGTTGAGCTTCGGCGTTCAGGGTTTGCCCGGCGCCACCTGCCGGTCGCTGCGCAGGTAGGCGAGGAGATCGCGGACCTCGTCAGTCGCGAGCGAGCGCAGGAGCCCCTCCGGCATCAGGGAGATCGCCGCGGTGTCCCGGGAAACGATGTCCGCGCGCGCGACCACGGTATCTTGGCCGACGGAGCGCAGGGTCACCTGGCGTTCATCCTCCGCGCGGACGTTGCCCGCGAGGGTGCGCCCGTCCCGGGTGGTGATCGTCACCAGCCGATAACTCTCCTGCATCACCTCGCTGGGGTTGATGATCTCGGTGAGAATGTAGTCGAGGTTCGCCCGGTTGGAGCCCGTCAGGTCCGGGCCAATTTCGCCTCCCTGGTCGAAGAGGCGGTGGCATGCGGCGCAGGTGCGCTCGAACACGCCCCGGCCCCGCGCGGGATCGGCCTTCGCGAACTCCTCCTCGGTGAGGACGCGCTTGAGGCGGGCGATCTCGGCGAGCTTCTCCTCGTCCGGCTGCGCTACCGCGCCCCAGAAATCGCCGAAGGCGGGCCCGATCACCCGCTGGAGCTGGCGGGCGGCGAACGCCGTGACGTCCCGGCGCGGGACCGCATCGCGGCGCAGCGCGCCGAACAGGGCCTGGGCCGAGGCGCGGCGCGCCGAGAGGGTCAGGATCGCCTCCGCGCGGTCGCCTGCGTCGAGGGCGGCGTAGCGCGCGAGGAGCTCCCGGGCGATGCCCGGATCCTCGAAGGCGGCGAGGGCTCGGATCGCGTCGCGCCGGAGGTTGGGTTCATCGATCAGGCGCAGGACGGCAGGCAGCGCCTCCGGGGCGGCGTCTCGGGCGAACGCCTGCAGGATCTCACGGCGCTGGGCGACCCCGGTGGCGGGATCGCCCAGCGCGGCGAGCCGGGTCGCCCGCGCCTTGGCGTCCCCGAAGAGCTGGCCGACCTGCGCGAGCAGTTCCCGCACGTTACCATCACCCGCAGCCTCCAGCGCGGCGGCGGTGGCGGCCCACGCGGGGGGCGCCACCGCGTCCCGACGGCCCTGCGCCGCGAGGCCATCGCGGAGGCCCTCCAGGAGCACCTGCCGCGCTGCCTGCGCGGTCGCGGCGCCGAGGGCGGCGGCGACGGGCGCCAGTTGATCCGCGGCGACCGCCCTTCGGGCAGCCCAGCGCGCGAGCACCGGGATCTGGCCTCCGGCCACGAGCCCGAGGGCGCGGGCGGGGTCGGCGGGCACGAGCGGCTCAAGGGCGAACCAGAGCATCTTCGGCAGATTGTGATCCGTCGCGTCGGTAGCGTGGCTCACCAGGCCGGTGAGGATGTCCCAGCGCTGCGCCGCGGGCATCCGTTGCAGGGCGGCGGTCACGGCGAGCCGCACCACCGGGGAAGGGTCGCTTTTGGCCAACTGGCCGAACTTGACCACGGCCTCCGAGCCGACGGCCCGGTCCTCGGCGAGAAGTTGCACGGCCCAGGCGCGGACCGAGGCCTCAGGATGATCTAGGGCGTCTCGCAGGAGAGACGGCGTCGCGGTGCCGGTGACGTGCAGCGCCCAGAGCGCGCGCAGCTTCCCGGCCCCGTCGGGCGCGTCCCGGAAGATTGCCTGAAGCCGGGGCGCGACCGCCGGAGAGAGGCGACCTTCCGCCGCGCGCTGCTGCAGCAGCACCCGGGCGCGGCGGCTGTACCAGTCGTTGCGGTGATTCAGCAGCTCAAGCAGCTCGGGGTCCGACTTCGCTGCCAGATTGAGGCCGGCCCTGCCGGGCAGTCCCTTGGGGGCCACGCGGTAGATGCGGCCGGTGTCCTTGGCGTCGACCGAGTTGCCGCAGATGTCACCATCGTGCCAGTCGAGCACGTAGACCGCGCCGTCGGGTCCCGTCTCCACGCTGAATCCAACCCACGCGGGATCGTTGGCCAGTAGGGTGTCGTCTCCGTGGCGGCCGACGAAGCCGGAGCCGCGGGGCTCCAGAATGTCGGAGAGCAGTGCGTGCTCGTGGATGTTCGCCATAAAGATGCGACCGCGGTACTCGCGCGGGAAGGCGTCCGCGAGGTAGACCCTTGCGCCGCCGTGCGCGGAGCGGTGGTGATGGTCGGCGATCGTACGGATGTCTTCGTAGACGTGGGGATTAAGGTGCTTGCCGCCCTGCCGGTGGTAAACGCCGCCGGGGATCACGTGCCAGAGGTGAGGGATGACGCAGGCGGTGATGAACATCTGGCCGTGTTCGTCGAAATCGAGACCCCACGGGTTGCTGAAGCCGTGCGCCACCACCTCGAAGCGGTCCTTGACCGGATGGTAGCGCCAGACGCCGCCGTCGATGTATTGCCCGTCCACCACCGGGATCTTCTCGGGGAAGGCGTCGCCGCGACGGTAAACGCGGCCGCCGTCCGCGGGCTTGCCCACGGTAGAGCGGGTCGCGAAGCCCTGGCAGCCGTAGAGCCAGCCATCCGGGCCCCAATTGAAGCTGTTGAGCGTCTCGTGGCGGTCTTGGATGCCCCAGCCGGTCAGCCGGACTTGGATGTCGGCATCGGCTAGATCGTCGCCGTCGCGGTCGGGCACGAACAGGAGGTTGGGCGGAGCCCCGAGCCAGAGCCCCCCGAAGCCGACCGCGATCGCGGCCGGGAAAGGGATGCCCTCGAGGAACACCTTCCGCCGGTCGAACGTGCCGTCGCCGTCGGTGTCCTCGAGGATCAGGATGCGGCTGTCCCCGTGGTTGGCGAAGCCGGTGCGGCGGGTCTCGTAGTCCCGGTTCTCCGCGATCCACAGGCGCCCGCGGTCGTCCCAGCAAAAGGCCATCGGTTGCGTGATCATCGGCTCCGCCGCGGCGAGGCGGACCTCGAGGCCGGGGGCGGTCGTCATCCGGGAGAGCGCCTGTTCGCCGGTAAGGAACGGGGCGGACTTCGCCTCGGCCCGCGCGAGATTCCACAGCACGAAGTCCGAACGCTCGCCGGTGTAGGTTTTCCACGCCTCCATCAGCCCCACGTCGTCGAGCGGTCCGGTGTAGACGACGAGCTGGTGGCGGAAGATCTCCGCGCGGCCGCGCGCAACGGTCCAGTCGCCGGCGATGGCGCGGCTCGGCCCGGCGCCGAGCTGCTTGTCAACCCGCCACGGCAGCGGGTAGCCCGGGTTCCGCGGGTGGTCGAGAATAGCGATATGTGCGGGATCCGGGCGACCTTCCACCTTGAGCCCGATGTCGAGCCAGACCGCGCGCTGGCCGTTGGCGCGCTCGTTGCGCTGGCGGTTGCTGTTGGAGACCGCGCCTTCCATCCCGGCCCGCCACGGCATCCGGAGAAAGAGCCCTCCGTAGTCGTACTTCCCGACGGTGAGGTCGACGAGCCCCTCGCCCTTCCATTCGAGGTCGATCAGGTAGCGTCCGTCCGACTCCCGGAAGGTCCAAGTCTGCGTCTCCGCCATCACCGGCTGGCCCGCCTCGTCGAGCAGGTGGTAAAGGGTGGACCACCGCACCTCGCTGCCCTGCGCGACCAGCGGGTTCAGCGCGACGCGCCGCCAATGGCTGGCGCCGGGATTATGGAAGTAGTCGCGGCCGTTGACGCGGGTGAGCCCCCAGTAGATGCCGGTCTGGTGGCGGTGGTGGCCGGGGCTGAACTCGGTGAGGACGCCGCGGCCGTCCGGCGCGACGAGCGGGTGCAGGTACGGGCGGAAATCGGGGCGCGCGTGCTGGGTGAGCACCGGCTCTGCGGTGCCGTCGCGGAGAACGGCGATCGTGTGCTGTGCGGCATCGTGCCGGAGGGTAAGGCCGGCGGCCACCAGCGTGCCGGGGAGCAGCGCGGCGAGGAATCGCCAGGCGCGGCGGGGCAGGGCGGTGCGGAGGCCTTTAGCGGATTTCACGGTAATCGGGGTTGGGGTCCATCACGGCGGCGCCGACGGAGTGCTGCCAGTGGCGCAGGCGTTCGGTCAGCGCTTGGGCGAGGGCGGGCTGGCTGGCGGCGAGATCCTCCTGCTCGCCCGGATCGACGCGCAGGTTGAAGAGTTGGACGCGCTGCTGCTCAAAGTAGAGGAGCAGTTTGTGGTCGCCAGCGCGGATGGCGGCGCCCGGACTCTGGCGCCCGTGGTTGCTGTAGTGGGGGAAGTGCCAGAAGAGCGCGTCGCGCGTGGGGGCCTGACCGCCGCGTAACAACGGGGCCAGACTCACGCCGTCGCGATGCTGCTCCGGCAGCGCCGGCAGGCCTGCGAGTTCAAGGATCGTGGGGTAGAGATCCGTGCTGATAACCGGTACCTCGCTCACCACGCCGCCGCGCACCCCGGCTCCGGGTGCCCGGATCATCAGGGGCACGCGGATGCCGCCCTCGTAGAGCCAGCCCTTGGCGCCACGGAGGGGCAGGTTGGAGGTGGAGTAAGCCGCGTCGAGCGCGTTGGCCGCGACCACCCGGTCGGGCCGGCCGAAGTTGGCGGCGGACATCCCGCCATTGTCGGAGACAAAGATGACGAGGGTCTGCTCGGCGAGCCCGAGTTCGTCGAGTTTGACGGTTAACCGGCCGAAGTTCTGGTCCAGGTTCTCGACCATCGCGGCGAACACGGGGTTGTCCTGGTGCTGGCGGATCTTGACGGTCCGGTTGGGGAAAATGCGGTGCGCAGCAAACTCCTCGCTGCTGCCGAGCGCCGTGAGTTCCGCGCGCGTCGGCGGCAGCGGGTCATCCGGATTGCCCTCGAGTACATAGGATGGTCCTTTGGGTTTCGGTCGCGCGGCGAGCTTGGCCCGGTATTTGGACACCAGTGTGGCCGGCGCCTGGATCGGGTCGTGCACCGCAAAGTGAGAGAGGTAGAGGAAGAACGGCCGGTCGCGGTGCTCTTCCACCCAGCGCAGCGCCTCGTCGGTAAGGCGGTCGGTCAGGTACTGGCCGGGCGCGTCCGAGATCCCCTCCAGTTTGAAGGGAGCGTGGAAGCCCGGGTTCGGCCAGCCTTTGTTCCAGCGAGGGACTTGGACATCAAAGCCCTGGGCGCGCGGGCCATTCGGCTCCTCGCCGAGGTGCCACTTGCCAAAGTGTCCGGTGGCGTAGCCGCGGGCGCGCAGGGCCTCCGCGAGCGTCGTCTCCTCAAGGGGCAGGTGCTGGCGCACGGGCGCGTTGCGCAGGCGTTGGAAGGGGAACTCTTTTCGACCGGGGAGCCAATCCGTCAGGTGCAGCCGAGCCGGGTATTTGCCGGTGAGGATGCTGGCGCGCGTGGGCGAGCAGACGTGGCAGGCGGCATAGGCGTCGGTGAAACGGACCGACTCGCGGGCGAAGCGGTCTAGATTGGGCGTCTCGTGAAAGGTGCTGCCGTAGCTGCCGAGGTCGCGCCAGCCGAGGTCGTCGATGAGGACGAGAATTACGTTGGGCGGGCGCGCGGGGGCGGCGGCCGCGGTGGGGAACGGGAGCAGCGCGAGGGCGAGGAGAGGGAGGAAGCGCATCGGCGGGAAGGGTCAGAAGTCGCGTTTCACGCGGAGGATGTAGTCGCGCAGGCGGATGCTGCCGTAGCGGCTGTAGAAGAACGGCGCGCGGTTGTTCCCGGCGTCGAAGGCGGGTTCGGTGCCGAGGACATTGTTCAGGGTGAACTGCACGGAGAGGCGGCGCAGGTAGGGCCAGCGGTGACGCGGCCCGAAGGCGTGGCTGATATTCAGGTGGTGGAAGGTCTGGGCGGCGACCCTAAACCCGCCCTGGGGCCCGGTGCTCGTGGTGATCAAGTTGGGATTAGCCGCGCCGAGGTAGACTGGGTCGCCCGGCGCGCCGGCCTGCCGGTAGCCGCCGTGGTGCACCGCGCTCCACGAGGCGCGCCAGCCGCGGCCGCCGGACCAGCTGAGCGTGAAGTTGGCCTTCGCGCGGTTCGTACCGCCGGAGTTTGGATAGCCCACGTATTCGAGCGCCGGGTAGCCGATCGCCGGCGGCAGCTGGAGGTTCTCGGTAAGGGTCGCGCGGGCGCGCGCGGCGAAGACGCCGATGGGCGTGGTGCGCCGATAGTCGACCGAGGCGTCCCAGCCGTCAGTGAGGCCATCGCCGACGTTGTAGAACGCGAAGGTGAAGAGCTCAATGCGGCGCGTCGCCGGGTCCCGCTGGATGCTACCCGCCGGGGCGCGGTCGCCCATATTGGCCAGCTGCTGCACGTTGTTCACGTTGCGGATGAGGCCGGTCTTCGCGATCCGCCAGTACTCGAGGTTGACGCGGAGGTCCTTGAGCGCGCCCTGCGGCTCCCAAATGACGCCGCCCGCCCAGTTGCGCGAGGTCTCGGGGCCGAGGGCGGGATTGTTTCCCGCCACGCTCAGCGAGGTGTAGCTGGTGCCGGTCACCGGGTCGAAGAAGACGGCGGTGGGAGTGGCCGCGGAGAGCCCGCCGGTGTTGATCCGCTGCGTGAGCTGCGCGAAGGTCGGCGGGAGAAACGCCTCGGCGTAGGACGCACGGAGGGTCAGCGTGTGGAAGGGCTGGTACTTGAGGCCGAGCGTGGGTTTGGTGGCGCGTAGCCGCGCGATGTCCTGCCGGCTCTCGGTGGCGCTGCGGGTGATGCGCGGGAAGGGCGGCGAGTCGGGGAAGATGTTCACGCGCCCGTCCGGGTTGGTGTAGACGTTGAACCGCTCGGTGCGGACCGCCGCCTGCAGGTCGAGCGCGCGGAGCAGCGGGCGCTCGTTGCGGCCCGAGACCAGTGGGAGGCTCACCTCGGCGTGCGCGGCGTAGGTCGAGATGCGCTGCCCGATGAAGTAGGAGTGCTGGTTGGTCGGGTTAGCGGTCGCGGGCGGCAGCGGGGGGAAGGTGCCGCCGACGTAGGCCTGCGGCAGGCGCTCCGTGTAGATCTCGGTGCCCAGCGTGAGCACCGGACGGCCGCCGGGCAGGTCAAACACTGGGCCTGAGCCGCGCAGGTTGTAGTCCAGCATCGTGTCTCGGTTATACCCGGTCCAGCGCCCGTAGTAGCGCTCGAGTTCAAGCGGGTGCGCGATGGTGTCGACGAAGGGGTTCAGCCCGCCGGTCCACAGCAGCGGGGCGTTCCCACCGAAGGTGGTCGCGTTGGTCAGGTTCATCAGCGGGTAGTCGATCTTCTGCGAAGTCACGGAGTAATTGACGTCGGCCGCGACGCGCCAATCAGCGGGGAGCTTCAGCAGCGCGCCGAACACGCCGCCGCCGACCCAGTTGGTCACATCGTTGGGGACGGACTGGCGCAGCGGGATCGGCAGGCTGATAAAAACGTTCTCGCGGAACGGATTCGCGGGCGAGTTTCCGGGCACCGCGAACTGGTAGGCGCCGTTGCCGAGCGGCACCCAGCGGGCCTCGAGGGTCGCGCTGCGGTTGAAGGCGAAGTCGGCGAAGAGGTTTAGCCGGGCGTTCACCTGATGGTCGACGCGCGCCATCAGGGCCTCCTTGCGGGGGACGTGGACCAGCGTGCTCTCGAGGCCGCGCCACACGCTCGGGGCGAAGTCCAGGTTGTAGCGGCCCGCGTTGGCGAGCAGGCCGGCGTCGAGGGTCGCGCGCGGCGTCGAGGGCGAGATGCCGTAGGGGATGTGGGTGAGGCGCGAGTTGAGGGGCTGGCCCGTAGACTTGAGGGTCAGCGTCGCCGTCTGCGCGTTGGCGAAGCCGTTCACCGCGGCGTTGTTCAGCACGATGTTCGGGGTCGCTCCGCTCGTGAAGGTGGCCGTCGGCGAGTAGAACGTGGCGGGGCTGTTGGCCACGGCGCGCCGGAAGTTCTCCATCAGAAACGGACGGTCCTTCAGCCGCAGCGGCTTACCGTCGGAGTAGCTGCCGCTGACCGTGATGTGGGTCCGCCGACCGAGGGAGAAGCCGTAGATCCCGCTCACCGTCCGGATGGGGGCATCGGTATCGAAGGTGTTCTGGTAGCTGGCCGAGACCTGGCCGCCGGTGTAGCTGCGCTTGAGGATCACGTTCACGACGCCCCCGACGGCGGTGCCGCCGTAGAGCGCCGAAGCGCTGCCGGGGAGCACCTCGACGCGCTCGACCGCCGCCAGCGGGATGCCGTTCACGTCTGGCTGGAAAGTGACGCCGCGGTTCGCGAGGTTCGAAGTGCGCTGGCCGTTGATCAGGATCAGCGTCTGCGACGCGCCGAGCCCGCGGAGGTTGATGGAACTCGAGGCGCCCAGCTGGTTGGTGAGAGCGCTCGGGTCGATCTGCGCGTTGGTTTCCATCACCGAATTCTGCGTCAGGCTGTCGCGCAGCACCTCGTCGAGGTCGTTTCGCCCGGAGGACTCGATCTCCTCCGCGCTCAGGATGTAGTACGCTTGGGCGTCGTTGATCCCGCGGGGGATGTCCATATTCGCGTCGGAGAACGGCACGGGCTTCTTGTCGAACACCTTGAACTCGGACATCACGCGCACCTCCTCGGCCGAGGGGGGCGGCGCGGCGGGGGCGGGTGGACGCACCTGGGCCCCGGCGGGACCGGCGGCGGCAAGGAGGAGCGCGGGCAGGAGCAGGGAGGGGCGGACGGGGCGGGGCATCACGGGAGGAAGGGGTTTTCCGGAGAACCCCCACAGTGTAACAGATCAGGGTCCCGCCCCGAAATGAGAGTTCGATTCAGGAAAGTTGAGTTTTATTACCGTGGAAATCGCTGCGGCCGTTTCCCCGCGGCGCGGAGGATTGAAGTTTTGCGCCGCCAGTGGACCCCGGGACGGACGTCGGAGAAAGGCGACGCGCAACGCCCGCTTGAGGCGTGGGCGGTTCCGCGATCACCCCGGGGCTGCGGCGTCGCGCTAGTTCGAAATCGGGGCGCCGTCACGAGGTCCGGAAACGCGGCCGCCGACCGCGCGCGGTCCGGACGGGACGGCGGGGTCGGCGGCGGTTTCCGGTGGGAATCAGACGATCACTTGGGTGCCCCCGAAGGTGACGAGGGCGCTCCCGGCGAACGTTTCATTCCACAGGAAATCGGAGCAGCGCAGGTACTTTAAGGCGACTTGTTCCCCGAGAAGAATTCCCTCCGCCGCGTCCGAGCGCCAGTGGACGCCGCCGAAGTTGCGCCCGAACGCGATATTGGCGGCGAGCTTGTTGAGTTCGCGTCCGACCGTCAGCGCGGGCCCGGTGTAGGGCAGTAACGCTGTGCCGTCGCGGGTGGCCACGACCGGATTGCTGATCACGGCGTTGGAGTCGAAGAAGGCCTTTAGGACGGTCACGCAGGCCCCGGCGATCGTCGCGTGACCGGAAGGGTACGCTGGGTGCGTGGGGCAGCCCTCCGCGTAGGCCTGCGGTAGGAGGTAGGAACCATGGCGACTCAACATTTCGGCTAACACCGGAGACGTGAGCACGTCGGTGTGCACTGGATAAGCTGCGCCCGCGGTGATCCGCCGGTGGACTCGCTGGGCGTACTCCTCGGGCCGCAGCCGACGATGAAAGGCCCACTTCTGCGTCCAAGCCGCGCGGAGTGCATCCACCGCGATCCGTGCCACCTGGTCGAGGATATGAGGGCCGCCAAACGTGGCGAACGGGGCCTCGGCCGCCTTCGTGACGTACGGATTGCCCGGATTCCGCGGGGTACCGCCGCCGAGGAGGATCAGGGCGGCGTTGAGAAAAGCCTGGTAGGAGTAGTCTTTGTGGACGAATTCGCCGAGGTCGCGGCCGTTGCGCAGGTAAACGGGACCGCTGACCGCTGGGCCAGAACGGGGAGTTCCGTTCTGTACCGCCAACCAGTCTGCCTCCGCGGTGAGGAAGTCCGCCCCGGGCGTAGGCACGGGATACTTTTGGTCGTAGGTGATGGGGCCGGTCGGGATCGGCTTGACGAGCAATTGGGAAATGTACGGTCCGGTGAGGTTGCCGGCGGTGGTGTGGCGGAACAGCGTGTCAGGGACGACGGTGCTCCCGAACTTGGGACCGCGAAAGTCGCTCAGGCGCGAGAGATCAGCGCAGGCGTCCAGCACTAGGCTAGAGTTGATGTAGTCGGCGAACGGGACATCGCGCAGGACCGCGTGCCAGTAGCACTCCACCATTTCGCCAGCCGTCTCCGCTGAGGCGAACGCTGGCGCAGCGGGCATCGACAGATCAAAGGGATCGCAGCCCTCCATCAGGTAGCTCCAGCCGGCCTGGGGGTTAGCGAGCTTCACCGTACCCCCGAGCGGCACCGCGGCAAAGCTGGCCTCCGCGCCCGTGCTGCAAGCCTGACGCAGGGCGGCGTACGCGGCCGGAACGACTCGACCTTGCGTATCGTGCGGCAGCGCTTTGGAAAAACTGCCGGGATAGCCGGCCAAGCTCTCGTCGGCGTTGACTGGATGGTCGACCGGCGGACTGCCACCGAGCAACTCCTGTGCGGCTTGAATCCGGACCTGTAGGGCATTACCGCGACGGGTCTTGGGGAGGCTCCGGAGCAGATTCTGGAACGCGATCTCTTGCGGCTGGGCGGCGACGGCCGGGGTGGGGGGAATGGCGGTCGCGGCGGCAAGGGTACCGAGGCTGCCGAG
The DNA here is from genome assembly GCA_903861185.1 of uncultured Opitutia bacterium. Taxonomy (GTDB): domain Bacteria; phylum Verrucomicrobiota; class Verrucomicrobiia; order Opitutales; family Opitutaceae; genus ER46. The sequence continues at coordinate 47,413 of CAIOTK010000356.1, forward strand.
GAAGGCGCGGCGCGGGAGGGGAGCGGCGACGGTGACAGCGGGGGCGGAGGGAGGGGAGGCTTTCATAGGGGACGGGGTGGGTGGAGGCAGGTACCGGTGGGGGCGCCTGACTGCCGTTAGCTACGTGGTTGTACCCCGAGGAACGGGGTAATTACCGCCGTCCGTCCAGTCGCGTTTCCCGCTGCAGGCGTATTTGACAGAGTTTTTACTAAAACAGCCCGGCGATCTCGGATCTCGCGCAAAGGCCTGATAGTGATCGTCTAAAGTTAGCCAACGCGCCCATTCGCACCCCGTTGGGGCGACGGTGGCGAGCTAGCCCCCAGACCTCCGCAGTTATTCCGGGTGGGCGGCGAGGAAGCGTTCGATGTCCGCCAGATCCGTCTCAGCGAGGCGCAGGTCGGCCGCCGGGATCAATTCCCGGAGCTGTCCCGGCCGCCGTGCGCCGACGATGGCGGCGGTCACGGCTGGATGGCGCAGCGTCCAAGCCAGCGCCACCTGGCCCGGGGTGGCCCCATGCCGGCGGCCGATTTCCCGGAGGACCTCCACGAACCGCAGGTTGCGCGAAAACAGTGGCTCTTGGAAGTGACGGTTCTTCTCGCGGCGCCAATCGTCGGCCGGCAGAGCGGCGAGCCGCTCGTGCGTCCAGGTCCCGGTCAACAGCCCGGACTGCATCGGGGAGTAAACGAGCGTGCCGATGCCCTCGCTTTGGCAGTGGGGCAGAATCTCGGGCTCGATGTCCCGGCGCAGGAGAGAATAGGGCGGCTGCAGGGAGCAGACGGGGGCGATGGCGGCGGCGCGGCGGAGTTGGGCTACGTTAAAATTCGAGACGCCGATCCAGCGCACTTTGCCCTCCTGCCGCAGCTTCGCGACCTCCGCCCAACCCTCCTCGATCTCCGCGTCGGGCTCCGGCCAATGGAGCTGGTACAGGTCGATCGCCTCGACCCGCAGGCGCCGCAGACTGGCCTCGCACTCGCGGCGCACGCTGTCGGCGCGGAGACACTTGCCGATCTGGCGCTGCTCATTCCACACCCGGCCGCACTTCGTGAAGACGTAGGGCCGGTCCTTCACTCCGTCCAAGGCGCGCGCGACGACCTCCTCGGAATGCCCGAGACCGTAGACGGCAGCGGTGTCGATCCAGTTGATCCCGGCGTCGAGGGCCTCGTGGATCGCCGCGATGCTCTCCCGATCGTCCTGGCTCCCCCACCCGAAGGCCCACCCGCCGCCGCCGATGGCCCAGGCGCCAAAGCCGAGCGGGGTGAGGTTCAGGTCGGAGGCGCCGAGGGGACGGGTCTTCATTCTGGGAGTGAGGCGCCACGGCGGGCCGGCGCCAACGGCAATAATTCGCACGGGAATTGGCCTTGAGCCCGGGGCCGCGGCCGGCAGGGTGCGGGCGATGGACCCCGCGCCCCCCACCGCCCCGGACCCGAGTCGCCTGCCGCGTCATCTGGGGGTCTGGAACGGGGCTCTGCTTCTGGTCACGTACACGATTGGGGTGGGCATTTTGCAGTCGCCCGGGGTGGTGCTGCGTAACACGGGCTCGGTTTCGCTGGGCTATGCGGCCTGGCTGGTCGGCGCTGTAGTGGCGGTTTGCGGCGCTTTGGTGATGGCGGAGTTGGCGGCGCGGACTCCCCGCTCCGGCGGCACCACCGTTTTCCTGCGGGAGGCCTACGGTCCGCGGGCGGCCTTTGTTTACGGCTGGACCGCCCTGTTTCTGGCCCCGCTCGCGACGGCGGCGATCACGCTGGTCAGCGTGCGTAATCTGGGGGCGATTCTCGGCTGGTCGGCCGGGGTCCAGACCGCCGTGGGCGTATCCTGGGTGGGCGGCATCACGCTGCTGGCGATGCGTTCGGGGCGCTGGGTGGCGAGGATTGTGGGCGGGGTGGGAATCTTCAAGGTGAGCGCCCTCGGCACCGTGGTGGTGCTCTGCTTCGCGGGGGAGGGCGCCGGGTCGCCTGGGGGCGCGGCGATCGGACTCCCAGTGCCGGACTCCCTCTGGGTGGGTTTCGGGCTGGCGGTCGTCGCGACGATGTTCGCCTACGATGGCTGGGATGGGTTGGCCCTGGTCGCAGGCGAGGTGCGGGATCCGGCCCGGAACCTACCGCGGGCCACGTTGCTCGGCATGGGCATCATTTTGGTGGTCTACCTCGCCGTGAATACGGGCTTCCTGCAGGCGCTCTCACCGGCTCAGGTGGCCACTAGCCCCGCGCTTGCCGCTACGGCGATGGAACGCGTGCTCGGCGCCGACGCGAGCCGGGTGGTGACGGTGTTCGTGGCCTGCAGCGCAGCGAGCACGGTCTTTAGCTCCCTACTTTGCAACCCCCGGATATTCTTCGCGCTGGCCGAAGAGGGGCAGTTCTTCCGGGTCGCGGCACGGGTCCATCCGACTTGGGCCACTCCGTGGGTCGCTACGCTGGCGTATGGCGGCCTGACGGTGACCTACATCGCCTCCGGGGGCGGCTTCGAGACGCTGACGCGGTACATGGTCCTAGGGTTCCTGCCGATTTACGGGCTAGTCGCGTTCGCGGCGATCCTCGCCCGCCGTCGCGGTCGCCCCGCGGTATTCGCGATGCCGTTTTACCCGTGGCCGGTGATTTTAATGCTGGTCTACGTCGTGGCGGGACTGGCGAGCGGCTTCGCCGGCGACGCCGCCGCAGCGGCCGGAGGGCTCTGCCTGATGGCGGCGGGAGTTGGGGTGCACGCCGTGTGGTCGCGGGCTTCAGGGCCGACGCGGACCTGAGCCGTTTGCGCTCCGGCTGTCTCCGGCCACGGTTCGCCGCTCTTCATTCCTCGTGAATCCGCTCCTCGGTCTCCCGCTCCTCGCCGGACTGCTCCTGCTCTCCGGGTGCTATACCAACCCCGTCACGGGCCGCCGCTCGTTGGTCCTGCTCTCGCAGGGGCAAGAGGCGCAGTTGGGGACGCAGTCCTTCCAGCAGATTCGCCAGAAGGAGAAGGTCGCCGCCGATCCGGGCGCGAATGCCCGGGTGCAGCGAGTGGGGCAGCGGATCGCGACGGTGGTGGGGGATGCGCTCCCGGGCGCCCGCTGGGAGTTTGTCGTCTTTGAGTCGAAGGAGCTGAACGCCTTTGCGCTGCCTGGCGGGAAAGTAGGGGTCTACACAGGCCTGCTGGAACTCGCCGAGAGCGATGCAGAGTTGGCCACGGTGATGGGACACGAGATTGGACACGTGATCGCGCGCCACGGCGCGGAGCGGATGTCGGAGGCGATGGTGATCGCCGGCATCGGGATCGCGGGTTCGGTCGCGGTGGAGGCTAATTCCAACGACCCGCGGATGCGCGACCTCTTCGCTTTGGCTTACGGTGGTGGTACCACGCTGCTGCGCGTGCTCCCGCACTCCCGCGCCAACGAGACCGAGGCGGATCGGATGGGGATGCTCTACGCGGCGCGCGCAGGCTACGATCCGCGGGGCGCCGTCTCCTTCTGGCGCAAGATGGCGGCGCGGAAGCAGGCCGCCGCATCCGGGCCGCGACTGCCGGCCTTCCTCTCCACGCACCCCGCTGACGATCGTCGGATCGCCGAGCTAGAGGCTTTTGTTCCGACGGCGCTGCCGGTCTGGGAGCAAGCGCGTGGGGCTCGGCCGGCGGGCGGCCGCTGAAGGGCGTGTTCAGCGCCGGGGCTGGCGCGGCGCTTCGCTTTCGGCCTGACGGTCGGCGATCAGTTTGCAGAGCCTGCCGAAATCGAGGGGCTTCTGCAGTTGCGCGTCCATCCCGGCGTCCACGCAGCGGCCGAAGGTTTGCCGCGAAATGCTGGCCGTGAGCGCGATGACCGGCGTCCGCCGACCGCCGCCCTCCAGCTGGCGGATCCGCCGGCAAGTCTCATAGCCGCCGATCCCTGGCATATGAATGTCGAGCAGCACGGCGTCATACCGCGTGCTGGCCAGGAGGGTGAGGGCTTCCTCGCCGCTCGCGACGGCATCTGACTCGAATCCGTGCCGGCGCAGGCCGAGGCAGAGCACGAGACGGTTGGCCTCCAGATCATCGACGACCAGAATGCGCCCCCGCCCCTGAATCGGGGCCAGCGCCGTGCTGGCCGCGGAGGCCTGCGGGAGCGGCAGCTCCACGCGGAAGGCCGATCCTTTGCCGGGCTGGCTTTCGCAGGTGAGGGTTCCGCCCATCAGTTGGACCAAACGGCGGCTCACTGCCAGTCCTAGCCCACAACCCCGGTGTTCGCGGTTATGCGCCGGATTCAGGGTACCGAAGGGATGGAAAAGTCGGTCGAGTTGCGCGGTCGGAATTCCCGGCCCGGTGTCCTCCACGACGAGACAGAGCCGTCCACGCCCGCCAGTCCGCTCCGGCTGCGCCCAAGACATCTGAACGCTGATCGTGCCTTTGGCCGTGAACTTGACGGCGTTGTCCAAGAGGGCGCCAAGAATGCGGCGATAGCGTGCCTCGTCACCCTCGAGCTGGAGCGGTTCGGAAAATTGCGCCTCGAAGCGCAACTCAAGGTGTTTGGCCTCCGCGGTGCCGGCGACTCCGCCCAGAGCTTGGCGCGCCGCTTCAACCGGGCAGAAGGGGGCGCGGCGCAGTTCGAGGCGACCACTCTCGAGGCGCACGAAATCAAGCAGGTCGTCAATGAGGCCCGCGAGGCGTACTTCCTCCTGGGCGAGGTGACGAACCAGATTCTGTGGTTCCGGTGGGAGGCCTGCCTCGCCGAGGGCGCGGGTCAGGCCGCCGATTGCGGTGAGGGGGGTGCAGAGCTCGTGGCTGACGAGCGAGAGGAACTCCTGCTTGCTGCGGTCGGCGCTCGCGGC